>NZ_JBNXUO010000051.1:0-25261 GCF_050563535.1 Falsiroseomonas sp. CW058 | reverse complement strand
CGCGCCCGGTCATGAAGGTCTGGAAGATGGTGAAGAAGACGGAGCCGTTCTTCGGAACGCGGCCGGTTTTGCGCACCTGTTCGGGCACAATGCGCACCCGCGCGTCATCAGCGAAGGGCGAGAAGGCATTGTAGGCCTGGTCAGCCAGGATGTTGCGGTCAGCCAGAAATAAGATGCGCGGGCGGCGCATCGGCTCGCCAGTGAGATTCCAGCGGCTGTGGAAGAGCTTCCAGGCGAGCTGGAAGGCGATGAAGGTCTTGCCCGTGCCGGTGGCGAGGGTGAGCAGGATGCGGCGCTGCCCGGCCGCTACGGCTTCCAGCACGCGGTCGATGGCAATGTCCTGGTAGTAGCGCGAGGCCCAGGAGCCGCCCTTGTCCTCCACCGGCACCGCCGCGAAGCGGTCGCGCCAGGCGTTCTCGGCAGCAAACGTCCAGCCCCACAGCTCGTCCGGCGTGGGGAAGCCCGGCGCGTCACCTTCCGCGCCGGTCTCCATGTCCACTTTGTAGACGCCGATGCCATTGGTGGCGAAGGTGAAGCGGATTTTCAGCTTCTCGGCATAGGCCTTGGCCTGCCCCAGCCCTTCGGTGACGTGGGCATCGCGCTTCTTCGCCTCGATAACGGCCAGGCGCTTGCCTCGATAGAAGAGCACGTAGTCAGCGATGTCGGCTTTGCCCCGGCGGCCTGAGCCTTCCAGCCGTCCCGCCGTGATCTGGTACTCGCGGGCGATGCGGCTACCCGCCGCCACCCCCCACCCGGCGGCGTTCAGGGCAGGGTCGATCAGCTCGGCGCGGGTCTCTGCTTCGTTCATGCGGCAATCGCCGGGGTTCGAGTGAGCTGGCCGGAGAAGGCATGATTGAGCAGAGAGACGCGGAGTTCGGCCAAGGCGGCGAGCTTGGCCCGTTGCTTCCCGACCAATTCGTCAGTGGCCGTCCATAGCGCTTCTAAGTCTGCAACCACGGCCTCCTGCTCATCTAGAGAGGCCGGAAGAGCGATCGTAAGCGCAGACCATTTACTCTTGTTTATAATCGGGAGCGTGGCCTGCGCCGAGCTGGACATGACGGCCTGTTGAAACCGCTCTGTCTTCATTTGATAATGCAAGAACTTCCCGGAAATGCCGGGCTGAGGCGTAATCGTGTTGATCTGCTGATTGGTTGTGACGGTACGCTCTGCGTAGCCAGCCTTACCGATAGTCGCCCCGATGCAAACCATTAGAGCGGAGCCTGCTGGAACAGTACGTGCGGCGGCGAGGCCTCGTTCGCTCAGGCCCTCGTTGTCGTAGTCAAGCGAGCCGTCTGGTCGGAAGTCGCCAGGCTTGATGAAAGGCACGGCTGTGCCTTTCATTCCTGTCTCCGAAGATTTAGGGGTGCTGCCGGTTTGGATAGCCCCCAGTTGGGCGAGCGGGATGGCTGGCGCGCGTGAGGCGATCTCGGCGAAAAGCCTGTTGAGCTGGCCAACAAACAACTCCTTTGCATTGGCGATATTCCGCTCTGCATTGGCGTTGGCGCTGGCTATACCTTCGAAGGCTTCGTCAAGAATGGCGGCGATACGTTGTTGTTCAGCAAGTGGAGGGAGAGGAACTGGAATCGCTCCGATCTCCGGTAGGCGAAGCGATGGATAACCCTGATCCTGCGTCAGTGCCTTTGCATCTACGGTGCCAAGAAAATGCAGGAGGAAGCGCGGCTCAACCCGATCTGCTTTGGGAACTATGGTCGCAAGATGACTAGCAACGCACGCTTCTACCTCAGTCATGACTCGATGATTGAGGAATGTAGACGCGCCGCTTTTTGGGAAAAGGATTGTACCTGCGGGCCAACGGCGAAGCCCCGTCGCGCCGTCAGCGTTCAGCCAATCCTCGGCTGCTGCGATGGTGCCGAAGCGAATCCGGCCGACGTCGGACGTACGGATAAATGGGACGATTCCATCAGCGAAGAGGCGTGGGTCTTGAGGGGCTGCATTTCCCGCTCCGACTTGAGCAACGCTGTCTAGAGGAACGACTTGCCACACCATCACAGCAGCTCCCGGATACCGCGTAAAATGTCCGCGCTCTCCGCATCAAGCGCCATGATCTCCTCGATGATGTCCTCTGGTGCTCGGTAGGCTACCTCGTCGGCACAGTTGGGATTCCTCACCGACATGTCGAAGGTTGTCTGGTTGAGGTCGCTGACCTTGACCGTCCAGCTCTTCAGGCTATCCGCTCGCGTCGGCTGAAGGCTGAGGAAATCTGCAAAATCGTCGTCGGTGAGTGCGGTCGTCTTGCCGAGGCTGCGACCGGGACTGAGCTGGTAAAACCAGATGTCGCGCGTGGGCGCACCTTTCTCGAAGAACAGCACAACCGTCTTCACGCCCGCTCCCTGGAAGGTGCCCTGCGGGCAGTCGAGAACCGTGTGCAGGTTGCAGGTGGCCAGCAGCTCCTTGCGCAGCGCCGCCGCGTCGCCGTTGGAGAGCATGGTGTTCTTGATGACAATGGCTCCCCGTCCTCCGGGCTTCAGCATGCGCATGAAGTGCTGAAGGAAGAGGTAGGCCGTCTCGCCGGAGCGGATGGGGAAGTTCTGCTGGATTTCCCGCCGCTCGCTGCCGCCGAAGGGCGGGTTGGCGAGGATGACGTCCACTTGGTCGCGGGGCTGGATATCGGAGAGAGACCGCCCCAGCGAGTTGTCGTGGACGATGTTGGGTGCCTCGATCCCGTGAAGAATCATGTTCATGATGGCGATGACGTAGGCGAGGCTCTTCTTCTCCACGCCGGAGAAGGTGCGCTTCTGCAAGGTCTCCAGGTCAGCCGTGCTCTTCGCCTGCGCGCGCATGTGCTCAAAGGCTTCGCAGAGGAAGCCTGCCGAACCCACCGCCCCGTCATAGATGCGCTCGCCGATTCTGGGCTGAACGACGCGGATCATGGCGCGGATGAGCGGGCGCGGCGTGTAGTACTCGCCGCCGTTGCGTCCGGCGTTGCCCATGCGCTTGATCTTGGCTTCGTAGAGTTCCGAGAGTTCGTGCTTCTCTGCCTGGGAGCCGAAGCGCAGGGCGTCGGTCAGCTCCAGCGCGTCCCGCAGGGAGTAGCCGCTGCCGAACTTGTTTTTGATCTCACTGAAAATCTCGCCGATTTTGTACTCGATAGTGTCAGGACTGGATGCCCGCTGTTTGAAACCACGCAAGTAGGGAAATAGCTCATCGTTAACGTAGGCAATAAGGTCATCGCCCGTCATTGCGCTATCATGGTCAAAGGAGCCATCCGACTTCTTCGGTGCCGCCCAGACTGACCAGCGATGCTTATCATCAATGATGTAGCTGTAGGTCTTTCCTTCCAGATCTGCGCGCATGGCACGATCTTTCTCAAGATCATCCAGGTATTTAAGGAACATGATCCAAGAGGACTGTTCCGTGTAGTCCAATTCCGTCGTGCATCCTGCCTCTTGGCGGAGCACGCCATCAATATTCCTGAAAGTCTGCTCAAACATCTAGGACAGTGCTCGCTATGAACGGTTAAGTTTTTCCGCCGTCATTATGAGCAACGTTTCCCGCTCATGCAATCTTGCCCCTCACGAATGGGTCAACTGGCTGCCTACCAAACATCTTGTCCACTCTCAAACGACCGTTTGCGGGTGGACGTCAAAGGACGATCCGCTCCACCTCGTCGAGCGAGACCTGCTCGCCCCGGCGGTCGTAGAGCTTGGTCGTGCGCGCGCTGGCATGCGCGGCCATCTGCTGGGCGTGCTCCAGCAGGCCGCCATTCTCCAAGTAGGCGGTGATGCCGCGTGCCCGCCAGGAGTGACAGCCGATCTTGGTAGCCACTCCGGCCGCCCCCGCGCGGCGCTGAATCATGCGGTACACGTCTGGCTGGCTCATTGGCTGATTGGTCAGCCGGCCCGTGCGTCCCTCGGCCGTGCGGAACAGCGGCCCGCGCTTGTCCTGCTGGATGCCGGCCGCCTCGATATAGGCGTCCAGGTACTCTTGCAGGCTGTGATGCGCCGGCATCTCGTGGTGCTTGCCGCCCTTCTCATGCAGTCGCAGCCACCAGCGCTTGCCGACCGGATAATAGTCCTCCACGCGCAGTGCCGTCGCTGCGCTGACGCGGGCGAAGGTGAACAGCAGCGTGCCGATCAGCGCCCGGTCACGCAGCCCAATCAAGCTGTCGGTCGGAATGCTCGCCAGCAACGCCTTGGCTTCATCGCGCGTCGGCATGCGCGTTTTGCCCTTGGAGGTGCTGTGCTTCGGGCCACGCACCGCTGAAGCCGGGTTGTGCGGCACCACCTGGCCGACCACCAGCCAATCAAACAGCATGCGGATTGCGGCAAGCTGCTGCTTCACGCTTGGGGCCGACAGCTCGCGCCCTAAGCCCTCGATATAGGTAGCCACATGCACCGGCTGCACGGCGGGCAAGGTTAGGCCGTGCTGCTCGCACCAGCTGAAGAAGGCGGAGGCCGCGCGGGCGTAGGCCGCGCGGGTGTTGGGGTTCCTGATCTGCGCCGTGAAGAACTCGACGTAGCGCCGCGCCGCACCCTCGCCCTCGGCCATGACAGGGGAGGGCACCACGACGACGGCCGGCAACGTGCCAAGGGTGGCTGCTGCTGCATCAGAGGAGCTGTGAGAGGCGAGTTCAGACATCGACGGACCACACCTGCACGCCATTGCGCTCGAATCGCGTCAGACGCTGCGCTCCCGGAAAGCGGGGCGACATGAAGAACACATACCGATGCACCTCAGGCCGCGCTGCCATTTTAGCCAGGTCGCCAGCCAGCTTACGGTTGTTTGCAGGATCGACCGCCGCGAAGGTCTCCGCCCCGACCAAGCCGTCGGCCTCGCTCATGATGTCGAGCGGGATAGAGGCATGCGCGCCGGGGGCAAGTCGGTAGCCGCCCGCACCGGGATGTAGCGCCAGGAGCTGGCGGGCGGCAGCCAGCGCGACGGCAAAGGTCCAGGTCTGATTGAGCTGCTCGACCAGATTGAGCGGCCGCCCGTCGATAGGATGGCGACCGACCGGCTCGAACTTCATGCGGCGGAGCATATCCAGCGGCTCGCCTGCCTGCTCGGCGACCCAGGCTTGCACATGGGCAGCCGCCTCTCGCACTAACCCGAGATGCCGCTCGATATCAGCGTGGGATCGAACCGTCAGATGCACATCGCCCCTCGAAGCCATTTGCGCATGATAAAGGACGTTATCATGCACGACTTAGTATCGCAACAACTTCCACGTACGGCTATAGCCGCTAGGTCACTTCTTCAGCGACCAAACATGCTCGTGGCCATTCCAGCTATGATATTTCTCCTTGAATGCTCCCATTGCCGCGACTGCCTGGCCTAAGATCAGACTCACGTCGCTGTTCTGCGGCAAATCATCTTCATCCAAAAGATCAATGTATCCCCGCGAGGGCTCATCTTCCAAAATTTCCAATACGTCTCGTAGCACACGATTGACAATCTCGACCTTCCTTTTATTCAGTGCGGCATCCGGCTTCTTTCGCGCCGCATCCTGAAACTCCTTAAACATCGCCTCTATAAGAGGCGTTATCAATTCGTGCTTCGCCGCATTATCTGCATTAATGCCTTGAGAACCAGAGAGCCTGCGCATACTGCGATCCTCATTTGTTTTCTAGCTTACGAGGCGGGGCGGTTCGAATAGTAGCTTGATCTGATTTCTCTCCATCGATACGCCAAAGCCAATAGCCACTTCTCTGGAAAATATTATCAGATCGGAATTTTTCTGCGCATTCTATGTATTGAGATATTATGAATGTGACGTCGCTATTTGATGGCATGTCGTCTGTGGAAAAAGCCTCAAAATCTTCAAAGGGCCGATATCTCTCTCCGAAGATTTCATTGCATTTTTGCAGAGTTGAATTCACGAATTTTAGCTTAAACGTATTCACGGCGTCTTTTGGGGATTTTTTTGCAAGCGCCCCAAGCTCCGAGTGTAAGCTCTGAAGCTGTCCCACCAGCTTTTCGAATACGTCGATCTCGTCCTTGTTCATAGTCCTCTCCTACGACGGGCAAGCGCGTCGAAACTCAACATACTTCTTCTTTAAGACTTCTATTGGCATTCGCTGTTTGCTGTCAAACACCTCTACCATCAGCTCAATATCATCATCAGTAAGAGCAATAATGCATCGACGCTGGCCGGACCAAAGCTCAACCGTGTTTTTGAACATGGCTTTTGGTAATGGATTTCTGGTTAGCAGTACGCCGAACGAACCCAGCTCGTTCGTTAAGTATCGATTGAGCTGGTTTATATGGTCCCGCTCAATCGCACGAACATTCTTCATCTCCATCACAAGCTGCCGGCTTTTATAGTCATCCAAAATTTCCTGCAGAAAATCTACAGAGCGATTGTTGTAGAAAATCAAGTCTCGGATTGTTGCGCCGCCTTCCGATCGGCTTTGCGTATCGGCGAAGTCCAAGTGTGGATAGAGAAGCGATGCCATCAGCTGTGCCTGCGCATCCTCATACTTTTTATCAGCTTTATCCTGAGTGCCTGATGGTAGTTTCTTGATCTCGGCCAGCTTACGCCTCGCTGATATGACGGGCATCTGCTTGAAGAGAGGATCAACCTGGCAATCTTGGGCGGTGCGCTCCTTGGCCTTTACATAATCGGCCACCATAGCATAGTTGGACCTATTATAGAGCAGCACTTGGACACGCTCATCCGAGCCCTGAGAGTTAACCACATCATCTTTGGGGCATGCCGTAGAAAAATAATCTTCGAAATTAATCCAGGGCACATGCCTTAGCCAACGCTTTGGGACAAGAAGGATCGGCGCACCATTCTCAGGATTTACTGGCAACTCGACTTCCACATCAGACAGAAATTTCTGCTGCCTGTAATCGTGCAAAGTTTCCAGGCGAACTTTCGAAAGGGGAATCCTAAGCTTCAGACACTGCTCTACTGTATAATCAATCAAAAACGATTTAAGAAAATTGCATGCGATATCGCTCACGCGATCTTTGGATATCCCGTCCACAAAAAGTTGGATTTCTTCAAAGTGATTGAAACCGAATTGCCCATACTCCGGTATCTGCAAAAACAGCTTCAGTATGGCTTCGGCTGCATTCTCACCAATACGTTTGCCTCGCCCTTTAGCAGACACGCCAAGTCCGACCTCATCGCACTCGGATGCGATAATCAGATTCCGTGTCGCATCTTCCTGCTTCCCTTTCCTCATCAGCCAGTTTTGGTGGTTGAATGAGTTAATTAAACTTGTGTGAAGGGCGTTGTCTTGTTGCGATGGTGAGCGCCACAAGAGGAAGGGATCGACATATAGCGGGATATC
This sequence comes from Falsiroseomonas sp. CW058, assembly GCF_050563535.1. Lineage (NCBI taxonomy): Bacteria > Pseudomonadati > Pseudomonadota > Alphaproteobacteria > Acetobacterales > Roseomonadaceae > Falsiroseomonas > Falsiroseomonas sp. CW058. Next base: position 18,002 of record NZ_JBNXUO010000051.1, on the reverse strand, counting down.
TTCACCAAAAACAGGAATAGCGAAATCTAACTCAGACTGAGCGCAAGAAATCCCGTGATGATCGGTGAGCCTGGGACGAATTAGCGCCATAAGAGCAAGCGGTGCTTTCTATAAACAGACATCAACGAGTATCTTACCTGGCCGGCGCTATTTAACAATGAATTCGTCTCGCCTGCGGCCTTCCGCCTCCATCGCCTGCAGCCATCTCGGCAGTCGGCCCCGCCCGCTCCACTCTTCGCCGTTCGGCCCCCGGTACTTCACCGGCAGCGGCTCTCCACTGCCCTTGCGAGGCGCTTTGGTAGGTCCAGTGGGAATACCTGGCAGAAGAGCCTGGAAGGAGAGTCCGTTCTCCTCGGCCTCGGCCTTCCATTTGGCCAGCAGGTCCGCCTTGGCCTTCTCTTGCTTCTCCCTCAGCACGACCTCGGCCTCGGCAATCAGCGTGCGCAGCTCCGCCACGCTCATGCGGTCCAGCTCGATCTTTGCTGTTGAGCCTGCATTTCTCTCCGCCATCGCCGAATCTCCCTGAGCTATCAGCTCTCGCTTAGCAGACAACCCGTATTGTGTCGGCTCCGGCCTTTTCTAGGGCTGATACCAAGAGTAGTAATCCGCCACGTCTGGCAGCTCGTCACGCAGCGTAGCGGCCGCGATGGCCTGGCCGGCCATGACGGCGCGCGTTACCCACACCTCGGCTTCCGACAGGCCGTAGCCCGTCGCCTGGGCAATCTGCCGCACCATCTCGGTGTGCTCGCTCACCTCCTGGCGGCTCCTGTCCTTTGCCTCCAGCGTGTCATCCCAGCCCTCGGCCAGGACCTGCATCTCCACGGCCTGGAAGAGCTGGAAAGCCCAGTAGGCCAGCAGGCACTCCATGGTGGCGAAGCGGTGCCGCTCGCACCGCATCACCCGAGTATCCACCAAGCAATGCGGCCAGATCACCGGCAGGTAGGGGCGCTGGCCCGCCATCCCCCAATCATAGAGCCTCGCCATGGCGCACTCCTCGGTTGTTGGGCAACAGCCCGACCGTGCGCGCCGCAGATCGCCGTTCTCACAACCAGCCGGCACCCGGAACCACTAGCAGGCATGATCGGCGCGCTCGCTGCCAGCCGGCTGAAGCCGCCTAGACCATTGAAATCAAAGATTGCCTTATGGCCGCTTGATACGCTCACTGGTAGCCGTAACGCTCAACTATCTAGCGAAATCGGAACAGAGGCCCACCCTCGCACCCCGACCTGGGCGAAGCCTTCTGTCCACGTTGCCGCAGGCAACGTATAAGTGGACACATTAACTTCTGGGGTGCGAGGGTGGGCCGGCCAGCCGGTGAACAGATCAATCATGGCGTGCTACCACCTGACGCTGAAATTCATGAGCCGGAAGAGTGGCGAGGGCCATTCGGCCGTGCATGGCGTCGCGTACCGCTCGGGCAACCGAGGAGCGACGATCAGCACCGCCACGAAGGTCGGCGGCGTGTCGGCCGTGGCCGCCGCCGCCTACCGCTCCGGCCAGGCCATCCAGGATGAGCGGCTAGGGCAGACCTACGACTACCGCAACAAAGACGCCATCCTGCACACCGAGATCGTGCTGCCCGAAGGGCCGGTGCCGGCCTGGGCCACGGATCGCAACCAGCTCTGGAACGAGGTCGAGAAGGCCGAGAAGCGCAAGGATGCAACGGTAGCCCGTGAGGTCGAGGTGATGCTGCCGCGCGAGCTGGGCCTGCCGCAACAGCTCGCACTGGTACGCCGCTTCATCGCCCAGGAGGTCACCGCCAAGGGCCTGGTGGCGGATTTCTCGATCCATCGACCGAACGCCAGCGACGGGCAGCCGCACCCGCACTGCCATATCATGATTACCCCGCGCGCCCTGGAAGCGCAGGGCTTCGCCGCCCGGAAGGATGAAACCTTCCGCTGGTCGGGGCAGGGGGAGAAGAGCAAGGACGCCCTGGTGAGCCTGCGCGAGGCCTGGGCGCGTTTGCAAAATGACGCGCTAGCCGAGGCCGGCAGCGCCAGCCGCGTCGATCACCGCACGCTGGTCGCCCAGCGCACGGAAGCCCTGGTGAGGGCCAAGCAGGCGCGCCAAGAGCGCCGGCCGGTGGAAGCGGCCATCCATCAGCGACGCGCGGCCGAGCTGCACCGCGCGCCGAAGCAGCATGTGCCCTTCGTGATTCTGCGTCGCTTAGTGGGCGAGATAGCCGCCCACCTCCGCCAGCGCATCGAACGCTGGGCCGGCCGCAATCGCGCGCGGCAATATCTGGCCGCTATGGCGGATGCTGGCTTGCGGGTGGCCGAAGAGGAGATTGGCAGCCTGGTCATGAGCGCCGGGCGAGCACTGGGGCTCGATCCGCCGCCAAGGCCCGCACCGAACCGGCTCCCGCCGCGTCTGCCACCCGCAGGGCTAGCCTATGAGCGGTGATATGTCCGAACGGCTCCGCCAGCGCTTTGGTACGGCGGCTGGAGCGGCACCCGCTCCAGCCGAGCAACCGGCCACCCCGCCGACGCTGATCACCTCGGCCACCGTCCGCACACCATTGGTGCAGCCGGCCCTGGTGGCCACCGTGGCAGCGGAGCCGCACCGGCCGGAAGAGGCGGAAGCCGAGGAGTACCAGGCCTTCGGCCAGGAGTACCCCGAGACGGATGGCACCATAGAGCTGCGTTTTGGCGAGGAAGAATGCTGGGTGCTGTTCAGGCACTTCCTCAAGCGAGTGGAGGCCTCCGGCGACAGCCTGCTTACCCTGATCTGTACCGATAGCGTGGTGACGATCTCCGGCCAGGGCCTGCGCGAGCTGCGCCGGCTGCTGCGCGCCGGCAAACTCGATTTCGTTCAGGAGTACGATGCGCGGCGTTTCGCCCCGCTTAAGCCGGATCAGCCCGTTGTGGAAAACATCGCGCCCATGACAGCTGGCCAGATTCCAGCCTAGCTTCTCCGGATTTCTCGATGAACAAGAATAGAAATTCTCCCAATCACACGTCACAGATCGAATATTTTCCAGGACCGCTCCAGGATATCCGCTTGAAATTTCCCTCTAAGAATTTTTTATCGTCTCTAAAGTACTGAAACATCTCGGCAGGGTTCCACTCACGACCATCGGAAAATGCAACATTATTGTTTCGAAGAAAATCTGCTAACTCCGCTTTTTCAAAATCGCTATCCACGACCTTAATCCAAGCATCAAATTCTTGATCGTACACAAAACCAATCTGCTCTAGGAAAGTAGGTTTTTCAAAACCTAACCTTTTCACTCCTGTCTTTTTTCCAGACATTGTATATACATAAAATTTTACATCGCTCATTTATCTTACCGTAACGTCAAGAATGGTGCTCACCCCATTGCCATCTCTTGTTGGTACTCCGTCAATAATCATTTCTGGACCTCCTCCAGGCAGATGTCGCCCGCCACCTAAAAAATTTTCGTTTCCCATGCCGTCGTTTGGACTTCGAGGTGATCGTGAATTTATACTATTAATTCTGCGGATTTTAAAACCATCATCTAGAGATCCAGGGGTAAGTCCTAAAGCCCCTTCCAAGCGACGCGCGTCAGCCCTTGATATAACGTTGCTCCGGCTCCTTGATAATGGACCCAGTATATCCTCAATCGCCTTTCTATCAGTTACGTATGTTCCGTCTCTGCCTATAGTTTGAAATGCATCAGTCGATCTTGGACTCACATTGTAACCGACATTGTTTTGCAGCATCGTTGCTTGTCGCTGTCGTGCGGAGGCAACGCGAGACGCTGTGGAAGTTACAGGTGGTCGGCTGGCAATCCCATGCCTTTGCGAGAACCCTCGTGAAAGGCGAGGCTGTAGCAACCTAGTTCTGCCGGCGAGACCCAGCGCCGGCGTGACAGCCATGAGCGCCCGGAAAACACTGTCGCTCTCAAATGTCGATTGGTACGGGTCGCGGCACTCGTCGCTGTCGATGTCCTGCGAGAGCAGCTGCCCAATCCGCTCGATCTCGGCCTCATCGGACAGCACATCACGGGTGATGCGGCGGACATTCAGCCGCACATAAAGCCGGTAATCGTTCGGGTTGTCTTGCGCGAGGAAGCTGAAGAACCCCCGCCCCTGAAGCTCCATGACGGAGCACTGCTCGTGGAAGACCGGCGGATTGAACTGCCCGCGCGATCCCTGATCGTTGACGTATTCGATGATGTGGCCGAAGCCGACCATGCGGCTGCGCCAAAAGTTCGCCCCCCAGACCTGAGGGGAGGTGATCTCCGCTGGCGTGCCGCCCAGCAGCCGGCCCGCGCGTGTGAAGATAGCGATGGCCGGCCCCGGTTCCGCCGGGATCACCCGCAGCCAGCAGCCGATCAGTGGGTTGGTGGGGTCATGCTCGCATGGCACGGCATTGGCAGGCGCACTCGGACGGGTCTCAGATGGCGGCGGAGCGCGTGGGCCAGCGGCCGCCAGCCGCCAGCCATTGGCCGCCGTGAGCGTGCCCTGGAAGGCGGGGCGGCCATTGGCAAGGCCAGAGACATCGATCTGCCGCAGCGCCGGGCAGTCCGCCTCCATCGCGCTGCGCGCCACACCCAGCAGCCGCTGCAACTCAATCCGGTCACCACTGAATGCCCCCTCGTCGGGAGCGCGCACGGTCAGGCGCGCATTCGCCCCGCATGAGGCACTGCCCGCCACACTGGCCGTCAGGCTGCCATGGGTGGCGATCAGCTGCTCGGCAGCAGGAGCGGTGGTGAATGACAGTAACCAAAGGAACGAAAGCACCAGCGGAGGCCAGGCTTTCGTCATGCCGCCCTCGCTCTAAAAGCGGCCGAGAGGATCGGGCGTAGAGGGCGTGGACAGGCGCTCCTGCTGAGCCGCCGCGGCTGCCTGGTTTGCCGCGTCATACGCTGCCTGGCTGGCCGCCTGTCCATTGCCCTCTCTGAAGCCGTTGCTTGCCACGGTGCTGCCGCCACCGCCAAAGCCGCCGCTGAGCAACCCTTCCGCCAACAGCCCGGCGAATTGCATCCAAACGCGGGCCTGAGCGGCTTGCCGACGCTGGTTTTCTATATAAGCGGCCTGCACGCCCCGGCTGTCGCCAGGCTCGATGCTGTTCACCCGTGCCAGCAAACCGCTGGCGTGGTCACGCAGGTAGGCCTGCCCGCCGGCATCGCTGTACGCAGTGTAGCACGTGCCTGCTCTGCCGCTGGTCATGCAAAGCTCGTTGCCGCGAGCGCTCCATGGGATGTTGGCCCATTCGCGTGAGAAAGCCTGACGGCTGCTCGCAAAATAGACCGGCGTTTCCCGAAGCTCGTAGCGATCGAGGCCGACCCAAGGCTGCACGAGAATGAGCGTGTTGCCGGGCACGACACCCGCGATGCCAGGGGAAGGGGTTAGCGCACCTTGATGCTCTACCGGCGTCGGACGCAGTGCCCTTGGGTCCTGTTGCGGCGTTCCGAACCGCGCCGGCGTGGCGCGCAGGCCGGTTGACGGCATGCCGCCCGTCTGCGGCGCGCAGCTGGGAAGAAAGACGGCAGCCATCAGAACGGCCAGTAGAAAAACGGAGCCGCGCTGCCAGGCGGTCAAAGCCTGTGAACTCGAAATGCCGCCCCTCATGTCTGCTGCACCTCCCAGCCGTTCGCTCCACGACAGGCGGTGATCGTCTCCTCGCGCGGCGTGCCATCTGCCAGAGTGATGGTCTGGCGCACCTCACGGCAGTTGCCACTCGCCCGCACCGGGACGGCCTGCCCGCTTACGCCGCTCTGCGGGTTAGACCAGGTTTGCACGCGGTTGGAGGCCAGGGCCTGCTGCGCCGCCGTGTTCATCCGCTGCCGGTCCTGCTCGTCGAGGTAGCTTCCGATCCCGCGACCAATCAGGGCACCGCCGAGCGCGCCTGCTAATGGCGCGAGAGGCCGCAGCCATGCAGGGCCTCCCCTGCTGGCTAGCGCGCCAGCCGCCCCGCCTGCGAAGGCACCAACAGCGGTACCGGTCGTCTGGCGATCCATGCCGTTCGTGCCGCATGCCGACAAAAGGCAGGCTACGATCAGCAGTACCGGCGCATTGGGCAGCCACTTGCTAAAGAAGGTTGCTCGCATGCCGGTCCCTGTCGCCGCCCGAGGAGTGGTTGCGAGCTTAATAAAGCTCTCGTTACGGTTCAAGGCTCTAGGGTCTGGACTACGTTCACATTCCTTTGGACATACGTTACGTCATCAAGGCGCGTAAATTGCCTGGAAGTTGGGCACGCATGGTCGCTGTATCGGGACAAGCTTCCGGCGCACAGCGCGGCACGACGATCACCGCCGGCACCGCTGCCGGGATGGGTTGCTCCTGGGGCAACGGCGCGGCCTGCCGGGCAGGTGGCAGGGGCAGCCAGACGTTGATGAGGATGCGGCAAGCCCCCACCACGATCAGCCACAGGAAGCCGTAAGGCACCGCCTGGTCGGTGCGGCCGGTGGTCAGCGCAAACCACATGGCGATGACCAAAAGCCCGATGAGAAAGGCGCGCGGCCGGGAGAGCTGATAAATCACCTCCCACGCCACGCGGTAGCCGGTGCCCAGCGCATTGAGGATGCGGCGCAGCTGCTCCATGGCCTTCAGCTCTGCTTGAACAGCACGGGCGTGAAAGTGGAGCCGGTGCGCGAGAAGACGCGCCCGTTCTGCCAAACGATGGCCTCCGTGGTGGCATCCGGCCCGCCGCCCTTCCTCAGACTGGAGAAGTGCGCCGGCTGCACCCGGTAGTCGATCACCTGGCTTGCTCCCCGGCCGCTGCCGGAGCTGGTGTTGGTGCTGATGCCGCTGCTGGCATTGCCGCCGCCCTGACCAGTCGGGCCGGTGCTGTGGCTGCTGCTAGAGCTGGTGCCACTGCTCTCGCCCTCATTCTCGCTGATGTTCTGCCGCCAGGTCAGGGCCTTGCCGATCTTCTCCGCCGCCCATTGCGCCGTGCGCTGATCGGGCTGCGCGTGGAAAATCTGAGTGGCGAGATTGCCCAGGAGCGCATCGGCCACGTCCTGGGCGCGCTGGCCGCCGATCTTGGCATAAATGCCCGGCAGGTTTTGGGTGAGGTAGACGGTGAGCGCCCGGCAGGCGCGCGCCGTGGACTGGAACGCCTGGTCGGCCGGGCTCAGGAAATACTGGCACTCGTCCGCGAACAGGAAGCAGGGCCGGGCGTCGGCCGTCTTCGGCCGGCGCTGCATGGCGCGCTGCCACATCGTCTTGACGATGTGCTGCGCCACAATGCCCTCCTGGCCCCATTCGTGGGCGGAGAGGTCGAGCACGATCACCGCGCCCTCGAAGGTCAGTTCGGGCACCAAGGTCGTTCCCGTGCAGAACAGCTTGCGCAGGTCGCCGCTGGTGAAGGGGTCGAGCCGGGCGGTGAGAGTCTGGAGGATGTTGCCCGTGGTGCGGGGATCGCCCTCGATCATCTCCCCCGTCCAGTAGGCATAGATCGGCTCGAAATCCTCCTTCTCCATCGGGTGCGCCGCCGCGTGCTCGGCTAGGCCCATGGTCTCCGCCCAGAAAGAGCCATCGAACCACGCTTCCGCTGCCCGCTTGGCCGCCTCGCCCTCGGCCAGGTCGGGATTCAGGTGCTCTGGTTTCTTCGGCCGCTCCTGGATGAAGCGCATCAGCTCGGCCAGGGTGACGCGCCCACGCGCCGCCCAAAGCGGGGCCAGGGTGGCGCGCAGCATCCGGCGCATGCTCTGCTGCCAGAAGGCGTCCTTGCCGCCCTCGGCGGTGTCGATGCGGCCTTCGGCGGCGCTCAGGATATCGAGCAGCACCTGCACCGCCTCGAAGGTGCTGCCGCGCCCGACCGCCATCTGGTACTCAAGGAAGTTGAATCGCTGCGTCAGGCTCTTGTCCATGACGATCAGCGAGTGCGACCGCCCCTCTTCGGCGCAGTAGCGCCGCCAGCGCTCCGCCTCGTCCACGTTGGCGCAAGCGACGACGCCGCCGAAGCCGGCGCGCAGGTAGGCGCGCGCGAGCGCCGCGCCGCTGCCCGACGATTTGCCCGAGCCGATACCGCCCGTAATCAGCGTGCCCTCGCAGGCGTCACGCAAGCGCCACACATCGGCCTCGGAGAACATCAGCAGCGCTGCATCGAGATCGCGCACATAGCCCGCCGCCGCGCCAACGGCTGCGTGATCACTGAGCGCCGGCACGGCGGAGAGGCCGGAGGCGCTGGCGGTTCGGGCGAGCGGACGCATTGCAAAGCGGCTCCCTTCCAAGTGTATATTATCCACAGCCTCGGGAGCGGCGACAGTGGCGGAGAGGGAGCGCATCGCGCGGGAAATGCTGGCGGCGGACAGCCTGCGCGCTCGCCTTGCGCAGCGCTTCAAGGCGCACGCTTTGGGGCCGAAGGGCCTGCCCTCCATCGGCCGCGAGCTGGCCTATGGCGTGGCCGATATCCGGCAGAAGGTGGTGGAAGAAGGCTGGTTTGGCCGCGTCGTGACGCCGCAGCCGGTCGGTATCGAGCGCAGCGCGCTCTATGGCCCGCCGATGGACAGCGGCGATCCCATCGCCCGCGCGCAAGGCATCGAGGACGCACAGGCGCATTTCTCGGCTGCCGGCGAGCGCGCTGAAGGCCAGCCGCCGGAGGAGTTCAAGGCATCCTTCCGCGAGGTCTACGCTGGCTGGGCTCAGCAGGCCGAGGGCGTGCATCCAGGCTACCGCGATGCGTTCCAGCGCGAATATCTCTCGCTCTACCGCTCCTGGTTGAACGGCGCGAAGGACGGCCAGGCGCACGCCACGGAGCGTGCCGGCACCGGCTGGGACAAGGAGCAGGCCAAGGCCGCCTTCCGCGAGCGCTGCAAGGAGACAGTGCCGCCGGCACCCACACGCGAGCGGGGCCCAGAGGGGCCCGCCGAGCGCGACCGCTAGGAGCCGCCATCATGCGGCCGCGCCCCGCCGAATTCCTTCAGCGGCTGGGCGTGCGGCCACCGTTCAAGGTACCGGGGCGCGGCAGCCATTGGCTGCTGATCGGCTTGGCGGCGCTGCTCCTGGCCGTGCTGTGGCACGTCCTGCTGCCGGCGCAGTATTACCGCTTCTTCCCCGTTGCCATCTGGCTGGAAGGCCCGATCCCGGCAGCCCTGGGCGCGACGGCCGGGCTGTGGTGGCACCGCCGCGATGCTGCCTGGCTGGCCGCGCTCGGGGCCTGCGCCTTCGCCTTCGCGGCGATGTTCGCCACCATCCTCCTGCTTGGCCCCTTCCTCTTCGGGCTGATCGGCACCTTCCGGGGGCTGTGGGCGCATCTGCAATCCGTGATGCCGGCGAGCTTCGCCGCGCTGCTGAGCGTCTGGAACACGGCCTATGTGCCCTATGCCAGCTGGGCCTGCCTTCGGACGATGCTGGCCTGGGGGTCGCTCGCTTACCTGGCCGTCCTCTTCGTGAAGGGCGGCGGGCGCGCGTGGCTGCAATGGCGCTGGCGCGACCTCCTCCAGCGCCGCGCCTTCCGGCGTCACCAGGAGCAGCTGCGGCGCGAGTATCAGGACGCCTACCTGAAGGCAGTCGCTGCTGGACAGGCCCCGCCGTCGCTGCCGCCCGGCTACGTGCCCGGCGCGGCGCGCGACGGCGACGGAGCACAGACCGCTTACTGGCTCCTGCGCATCGGGTACTTCCTGATCGGTGGCGCGCTCTTCTGGTGGGCCTTCGGTGACCAGCTGGCATTGATCGTGCAGCGGCTGACGGGGCCGTTGCCGTGGTGGATGGGCCTGGGGAGGTGAAGCGATGATGTTTCGCACCTCCGCCACGATGGCCGCGTTGGCGTGCCTGCTGGCCGCGCCGGCCGCTGCGCAGTCCGACTTCGAGCTGATGCGCCGGCACGAATGCGAGTCCATCCAGCGCGAGAACATGCGAAATACCTGCCTGCGCATGCGCGGCGAGGCGGCCCGCCAGCAGACACTGCAACGCTCCTTGGAAGAGCACCGCGCCCGCACGCTCAACGGCGTGAGCCTCAAGGGAGCCGAGCTGCGTGCGCTGATCGCCGGCAAGACGGTGACGGTGCAGCAGCTCAACCCCGGCACTCTGCGCCCGTTCGGCGCACCGGCCACCACCTACTTTGATCGCGGCGGCTCCGCCTTCTACCAAACCGGCCAAGGCGGCCTTGGCGCGCGCTGGAGGGGACCGTGGGAGCTTCACAGCGGCGGTGAGCATGTCTGTCTCACGCGCGGCTCCGGCCTGCCTTGCGTCGGCTTCCACCGGGCGCGTGACGGCACGCTGTACCAGTATGCGGGCGCGGACATGATTGCACGGGTGCTGTCGGTGGAGGATGGCGACACCAAGGGCACGATGCGGGAGCTGGAGCGCTACCCGCAGCCAGGCCAGGCGGCATCCGGGCCAAGCCCCAACCGGCCGATGCCGCCCAGCCGGCCGCCTCCTCCACCAGAGAACCGGCCGGGCGTGCTGGGGCCGGCGATGCGCTGACGCACGCCAGGAGGATGAAGAATGGACGTGCTGGTTGATCCACGCTGCGATTGCCGCATCGCAAAGCTAACTGGCCTACCCTGCCGGGACTGCCCACGACGCAAGCGGCCAGTGCCGGACAAAGACAACCTGGGCCTGGAGATTCCCACCTTCCTGCGACGGGTCGGCAATCACCCTCCTCTCTCGAACAGGCGGGCGGATCGCTGTTGCGACGATTGAGGGAAAGCCGGCCGAGCTGCGACGAAGGCCTGAAAAAACGCGGGCGGGCTGCGCCCGCCAAAGGGGCCTCATTGCCGGCCCCTTACGCCGTGCGCTGCACGGCTACCCCGCTAGGATATTTGGACAACAATGATGTTGCTGCGGGGACAGAAGGGAAGTGCTAAGTTCGTCCTCGCGGTACAGCCGGGGACGGCGATGACCGCCAACAGTGATGTTGGAAACGCCGCTGACCGGGCAACTGGCGGCGGCGTTTCTCATTCTGCCGCTTGCCGTGCGCGGCGGTGTGGCGACGCTTCGCGCTTAAGTTAGACGGATGAGAAGGGATCGCTCGCCGGGCAGTGGCGCGTGGGCACGGCGTGCCGTCTCCAAGGCCGGGCCAAGCGGCTCGGGCGGCAACCGACGCGCCAGTGCTGCGCGCGCAATCTCGCCTTGGTGGCGACAGGCCGCGATGTACTCCGCCGCATGGGCTGAGCTGTCTTCGAGGTGGGCCAGCCGCAGCACCTGGCCGTGCAGCCATCCGTAGGTGAACAACAGCTTCTCGGTGGAAAGCCGGAAGTAAGGGTGCTCGTCCTCTGCCACCTCGCCCCCTCCCGTGCCGAAGCGAGGGGCATCTAAGCCGGTTTTCGGGCCCGTGGAGGGGCGGAAACCCCTTCAGGCACCCCTGGGGAGGGGTCTAGCTGGCTTTCGCCGCCCTGGAGGCCTCCCTGGCCTTCTTGGCGGCCAGCTCCTTCCACCGCCAATGCGCCTCCTGCCGCCCCAGCTCGCGCAGCTGCTCCAGGAAGCGCTCGATGCGCCCGACCGGCTCGCCGGCGTGCGTCAGCAGCTCGGTTATTTCGGTCTGGCAGCTGAGCGCTATGGCCTCCAAGCCAATGCGCTCGCCGAACTGACTCTCGCCGTAGAACTCCTCGATTTCCTTGAGGAGGGAGGTTTCAGCGGCGAGCAGCAGCATCCAGGCCAGGTTCTCGCGGCTGATCCAGTAGCGCCAGGCCGGCTCATACAGGTCGGGATAACGCTCGATCCATGCCGCGCCGTCGTCCGTGCATTCATAGAAGGGCAGTCCCTGGTCCTCGCTCATGCTTCCTCCCGCGTCTCAGCGGATGGCCGCTGCCATGTCGTCTGCCAGTGCCTGCGCCTCTTCGGAAAAGCGCAGCAGGATGAAGAACAGGCTCTGAAGCACCGCCCAGCTTCGGCCCCACTGCATCACGTCGATGGCGTCCAGCACCAGGCTGTCGTAGCGGAAGGCGTGGGCATGGTTCTCCGCCCTGCGCTCCAGCAAGGCGAAGTCTAGCGAGTCGGGCCGCCAGCCCGGTGTCAGCTCGTCGGCCCGCTCCACCAGTCCGCGCGCGTGCTGCGTCACCTCGGCGACGGCCTGCACCGCACGGTCGCCTTCCACCTGGTGCGCGCCATAGCGCGCGTTGAGGTAGAGGGCGAAGGATTGGGCGAGCTGGTACTGTCGCCATGCCAGCCCAGCAAACGCCCGCGACAGCGCTGGGAAGGCCAGCACGGCGGCGGGGGCTGGCTGCGCCAGCAGCCCCCTCCCCCAGCCATGCAGTGCGGCCCAGAGGTCGAACAGCGGCAGGGAAACGGGCGGCAAGTCCGCCTCATCCAGCTGACCGTCCGGCTTCAAAGGCGGCAGCCATTCTGGGGGCACCGGAGCGGGGTCGAGAGGAGGATCAAGCCGACCGTCTGATGGCATGACGCGGCCCACTCCCGGCCAGGCGGTCAGGGCAGCAGCCAGTAGAACAGTCCGCCGTGCCGGCATGCCTGCGGTTCAGCCTGGAATGAGTATCGACAAACTCGAAAGGTAGGCCATGAAGCTGAAGGCCAGGACGGCCCAAAGCACTCCAGGCCGAGGATGTATTTCGATCCCTTCACGGTGACGCCACAGGGAGATGGCGGCCGGAACGCCTATCCAAACGGTGGCGGTGAGAGTCACAAGCGCTTGTTTCTCATGCCAGACGGCTAACGCCGCGATGGGGGCGCAAATGAATAGCAGCGCCACGTCGATGGGCGAGCCCTTGAGCCAGGGCTTTGAGCTTTGCGGCCGCGAGACCTCACTCATCGATTGCATCCTTGCGTGTGTGACCACGGGGACCGACTCAGGCTGCCAGCCGGAAGGCTACTTGTCTTCCTCATTCCTCTGGTGAGACTGGAACACGGCCATTCCTCTGGAGCCGACCTGCGTTCCGCAGACCGCCGCGCGCAGCGGAAGTCAAACCCTGGCCGAAGGCCACCGCGAAGCGGCGCGGAGCCACGCGCAGCCCGAAGGGCGAGCATGGCGAGCGGGGTTGACGGAGCGAGCACGGCGGTAAGCTGGTGTCAGGTCAGGCCGGAGGCCATTCATAGTTATGCGCCGTGAGGCGCATTCCGTTTGGGCGGCGCAGCCGCCCTGCCCTTTCAACCTTACTTATCCACAAGCTGGCGTGTTCAAGTAGTTCTATATTCATACTTAGTTCTAAGTTCAGGGCCGAATCAGCAAGCTTTTACAGATACTTGCGTGCCTAAATATGAGGGATTCGGGGACTCCGATGAGGTTTTCGGGGCGCTGCTATGAGGAATTCGGGGAATAGTATGAGGTTTTCGGGGGCAACTATGAGGAATTCGGGGAGGTAGAGCATTGACCTGTGGATAACGTTGCGCCTCCAACTATGAGGTTTTCGGGGAATCCGGGTTGGGCCAGCGGAGCAGGCTGTTGCGCACCAAACGGTTCGCGGACGGCAGAGGCTCAGCCACATGCTCCACCGTGCCAGACAAGCGTGCACGCCGGCCTACCTTCGAGCGGTTCAGCTCAGCATCGGCCGCTTCCAACGCCTCGCTGTCCTTCTGCCACCAGCCCACCTTGATCGACGCAACGCGCTTGCCTTGCTTCACCGGCAGCACCGAGACGCCAAAGGGCGCGATGGCGTTGATCTCCTGCACAGCTGGCTTGAGGACGTGCTTGTTCAGCTCACCGAAAGTCTTGTAGCGACCGGGCGGCACGCCTAGCAGCGAGCGGAACTCATCGAGCGAATATTCCTGAAAGGTCTTCTTCGAGAGGTTGGCGAGTTGCGCCAGGTTCTCGTAGAGGCTGACGGCGTACTTCGAGCTGAAAGCCATCAGGATCGGGATGGCGATCTTGCCCCAGATGGTCGAATCCTGGAGCACGGCCACCAAGCGCTTGTCGAAGCTGTAGGTTAGCACGCCAGCTGGCCGGTCGGGATCGTCCAGGTCATTGCCGCCGAGGAACTGCACGCGACGGGTGCGGCCATCGGGCAGGCGCAGGGTGAGGATCGTGCGCATCAGCGCCTCGATAGCCTCTTCCACCATCTCGTAGCCCTTGTGACCGTCCGGCTTCAGGTCATCGATCTCGATGCTGTAGTCCCGCCCTTCCCTCACGCCTTGCTGGTGCGCGTGATGCCAGAGGATGGTGATGGCGCGGCGGGCGTTCAGCGTCAGCTCATGGTGCCCAGAGACCTGAATCAGCTCGGCCGGCTTGATCGCCTCGTTGCGACGTGGGCTGATCTCGATGGTCAGCGCGCGGCTTCTGCTGGACGGCTCCTCGGTCATGGATGCCATCATAGTGGTTTCTATGAGGAGCAAAAGTGAAAACTTTCACTCTCGGTTTTCATAGTTCCCCGAAAACCTCATAGTTGCCGCCGCACTCCTCCCCGAAAACCTCACAATTGGAGAGCTGGCATCCCTCAGACGTCCTTTTTGAACGAAAGCACGATTTCGTTTTTTCGTGCTTTCGTTCAATCGTTCTGCTGCTTCCGGTAGGCTTCGAAGCTGCGCTGTAGCAGCTCATTCAGCTTCATGCCGTGCGCGGCGGCGTAGGTCTTGAACTCGCGCCGGAAGCGGGCTGGCACCTTGAAGTTCAGCGGCTCGATAGCCTCGCCTTGGGGACGCTCCTGGGCGGCCGGTGCCGGCGCAGGCGGCGGGGATGCGCGCGTGGGCATGTCAGGGGCCGGCGCAGCATTGCCCTTAATCGCCACCAAGCCTGCGGAGAGTTCCGGCTTCTTACCCATGCTGCACCTTCTTTTCGTTTTTTCTTACTTTCGTGCTTTCGTCCATTCGTGCAAGCACGAAATTCCATAGCTCAGCCATTTCAATGGCGCTTCGCCCCTTCCCGTCCGTCTCGATGACGGTGCGCCCATCGATCATGGAGGCGGCGAAATCCACCCGGTCATGCACAATGGACGGGGCCACCACGCCATGCGCGGAAAGGGCCGTGACCGCCTGGACGGTCAGCCGCGCATTCGGCTTGGCCTGAGTGACGACGAAAGCGAAGGGCTTTCCGGCCTCCTCAACCAGCGCCACGGTGCTGCCCACGGCACGCAAATCGTGCGGGCTGGGGCGGGTTGGTATCAGCACGAAATCGGCGGCCCGGACGACAGCGGTGATGGCGTCGGTGATGGCCGGCGGCGTATCCACGACGGCCAGGGCGAAACCCGCCTGGGCGAGATCGGCCAGCTTCTTCGGCAGCTCGGTGATGCTCACCGGGGCGAGGGCGGGGCTATCCGCTGTCCGCACGTTCCACCAGGCCGACATCGACCCCTGCGGGTCCGTGTCGATCAGGACGGCAGGACCTGCTCCGGCCGCCTCGGCCGCAACGGCCAGATGCGCCGCTAGGGTCGTCTTCCCCGCACCGCCCTTCTGACTTGCGAGAACGATAACCCGAAATCGTGCTTTCGTGCTTTCTGCCATTCTTTCCCTCGTGCTTTCTCTCTAGCACGATAACCAGAAAGAACGATCGCTCAAGAGGAACCTGTCATGGCAACCAGAAAGGCCAACGAATACGCGCCGCCTGTGTCTCCGGCACGCAGACGGCAGATATCGTGCTTTCGTCCTTTCGTGCTTTCTGCTTGAGCTACCTGCTCAACGCCAGCGCATGCTCTGCGTTGTTGCAAATACAACGTAATACGATAGAATACGAAAGAAATGGAGGTGGTATGGCCGGCATGGCACGCGACGCGATTACGGTGCGGATGGACGCGGAGAAGCGCGCGGCGCTCGACGCCCTGGCGCAAGCCACCGACCGCGACCGCAGCTACCTCATCAATGAGGCCGTGGATGCCTACTTGGCTGTCCATCGCTGGCAAATCGCCCACATCGAGGAGGGGCTGCGCCAGGCCGATGCCGGCGAATTCGCCTCCGATGAGGAAGTGACCGCCGCCTACGCCCGCTGGCAGTGATCGTTCGCTACACCCGCCAGGCGCTCGCCGATCTCGACCACGCGCGGGAGTACATCGCCCTCGACAACCCCCAAGCTGCCCAAGCCATGGCGACCCGCATCCGCGAAGCCATTGACGCGCTTAGGCAGTTTCCCGAGCGCGGCCGGCCGGGAAGGGTAGGGGGCACACGTGAACTCGTGGTGCCCCGCACGCCTTTCCTAGTGCCATATCGGGTCGTCGGTCGGGAAATCCACGTGCTGGCCGTGCTGCATGGCAAGCGCGCCTGGCCGCCAGGGGAGGGGGCGTAAGCAGATGCAGAACCTGTCTGATCAGGAGCTGCGTGACCTGATGCTGGAGGTCATGCGCAAGGCGGCCGACATGCAGGAAGCGGCCGAGGCCGAGTTCTGCCAGAAGGAGCCTTCAGTCGAACAGGCGACCGAGTGCTGGTGGGGCGTTTTCGGTGCACGCTTTCGCGCCGCCGGCGGGCTGCCTCCCAAAGGTGCTCTGGAGAGAACAACGCTCGCGCTGGCCGCTGAGGAGGCACAAGAGAAGGCAGAGAGTGACTTTCGCGCTCACTGCTTCCTGCACCTAGGCGTTCAGCATGGAATGGACATCAAGGAAATCCAGGAACTTTCCATGCGCTGCTGGTGGACGGTGTTTGGAAAGCGGGCAGAAGCTCTGCTCAAGTCCGTCGAGAATGAGCGAAAATAGCTGACGCGGGACACAGCCACGCAAGGCAGTGTCCTGAGTACGACCCGAAGGGCAGGGTCGCGGCGAAGGGATCAGCCGTAAAGGTGTCGCTGAAAACCGATGAAGGCATCCC
This sequence comes from Falsiroseomonas sp. CW058, assembly GCF_050563535.1. Taxonomy (NCBI): domain Bacteria; kingdom Pseudomonadati; phylum Pseudomonadota; class Alphaproteobacteria; order Acetobacterales; family Roseomonadaceae; genus Falsiroseomonas; species Falsiroseomonas sp. CW058. The sequence goes on along the minus strand of NZ_JBNXUO010000051.1, from coordinate 1,473 downwards.
TGATGTTCGCTACTCCGCCCAGCTCGACAGCGGCGTCGCTGACGGCGCGGTAGCGCAGCTCCAGCAGGTGCGGAAGCTTCGCCTGATCGAGCTCGCCCACTCCATCCTTGACGTATTGCGCCAGCACGAAATCCAGAAAGGTTTGTAGCTTCGGGTCGTACTGCGCAGCGATGATAGGTCGCCGCTGCTCCACCCGCTCCTGGCGAGTGATGGGGGCGAGGGCGAAGGCGATGTAGGCCAGCACGTCGAAAAGATCGCTCTTCTGCGCGCCTATCATGCGCTCAATCTCGCGCAACTGCTCGCCGCCATACCCCTTGTCGGACAAGCCTTCGAGGAGGGCCTTGCGCGTATTCGGCTGACTCCACAGCGCGCGCAGCTCCGCCTCATCCTTGAAGAGGGCAGGCAGCTCGCCATAGAGCCGTTCTACGAACTCGGCGGCAGACAAAGGCCGTCCGTCCGGGCTGTAGAACATGGTGGCGCTGATGTGTTGCAGCGTCCGTTCCTTGCCGTCCGCCAACTTGATCTTGAGGATGGGCGGCGTGGGTTCGTCCTCGCCGCCGTCCCCGCCTTCACCCTCTCCAGGCTTCGGCGCAACAGGCGGGCGAGGCGGTCCCGGAGGGGCAGGGGGCACCGGCTCCAGCGGTTCGCCGTCCCACTCGGGGTCGGAGAAGTGTTGGTAGGCTTTCACGAAATCATAGATCGTGAAGTAGTCCTTGCCGTCGTAGAGGCGCGTGCCGCGCCCGACGATCTGCTTGAACTCGATCATCGAGTTAACCGGGCGCATCAGGACAATGTTGCGCACGTTGCGGGCATCCACGCCAGTCGAGAGCTTCTGCGATGTGGTAAGGATGGTGGGGATGGTCTTCTCGTTATCCTGGAAGGTGCGCAGGAACTGGTCTCCGGCCGCTCCGTCGTTCGCGGTGACGCGCACGCAGTAGTTGGGATCGCGGCTCGCCTTCATCTGGTTGATAAGATCACGCACGGCGGCGGCGTGATCCTGCGTGGCGCAGAACACGAGCGTCTTCTGGCGCTGGTCGATCATCTCCATGAAGACCTTCACGCGGTAGCGCTCGCGCTCGGCAATCTCGATGATGCGGTTGAAATCCGCCTCCGTGTAGCGCCGTCCCTGCTCCACCTCGCCGTCGATGATGTCATCATCGCGAGTGTAGACATACTCATCGAGCGTCGTGGCGATCTGCTGCACCTTGAAGGGGGTCAGGAAGCCGTCGTTGATGCCTTCCTTCAGGGAATAGCTGTACACGGGCGCGCCGAAGTAGGCGTAGGTGTCCACGTTGTCCTTGCGCTTCGGCGTCGCGGTGAGGCCAAGCTGCACGGCAGGCGCGAAGTACTCCAAGATGGCGCGCCAGTTGCTCTCATCCTTGGCCCCGCCCCGGTGACATTCGTCGATGACGATGAAATCGAAGAAGTCGGGCGGGTAGTCAAAGAAGGAGGGGGAGGGCGCGCCATCGGCGT
>NZ_JBNXUO010000050.1:0-25666 GCF_050563535.1 Falsiroseomonas sp. CW058 | reverse complement strand
GCGCCGGCCCGCCGCCCGTGCCGGCGCCGGCGCCGGTCATCCAGGCCGCGCCCGCCGTGCCGTCGTCGCAGCCCGACCTGCCGCCAGCGGTGCCCGGGGCCGCGCCGTCCGGCGTGGCTGCGCCGGCCGTCTTGCCGCCGGCGCCCGTCGCACCGTCCGGGCCCGCCGCGCCGCCGCCGGTTATCGCGGCCCCGGCCGTGCCGCCCGCACCCCCTGCCGCCGGGTCTTCCGTGCCGCCCGGCCTGGGCGTGCTGACGCCCGTGGTGCCCGGCCCGGTCTCCGGCCCGCCGGCGCCGCCGGTGGCACCGCCCGCGCCACCCGTGCAGGTCGCGGTGCCGAACCCGCGGATCGATTTCCGCGCCGCCGCGATGGCTGCGGCATCGGCCGCGCCGTGCAGCCTCCTCGACGGCACGGGCGGCGAGGGCACCCTGTCCGTCGCCGGCGTGCTGCGCCGCGGCGGCGAGGCGCAGGTGATGCGCGCCCTTGCCGACCGCAACATCCCCGCCCAGGCCGCGACGCTGCGGCTCACGCCCTTCGACGGCCCCTATTGCGGCGCGCTCGACACCATCCGCCAGGTGGCCGCCCGGCCGGAGGAGGCGCCGCGCGTCTCCATCGTCGGGACGCTGCCGCTGCAGCGCGGCGACCTGCTGCGGCTCGATGTCGAACTGCCGGACCGTCCCGGCCATCTCTATGTCAGCTACCTGATGAAGTCGGGCGAGATCGCGCATCTCGTGCCGTCCCACACGCAGCCCGCCGGCGCGCGCGTGCGCCTCGGGGAGCCGCGGCAGGGCTTCCCGGGGTGGGAGGTCGACGAGCCCTTCGGCACCGACATGATCATCGTCTTCGCATCGGAACGCCCGCTCTTCGCCCAGCCGCGCCCGGTGATCGAGCCGCTCGACAACTACGTCGCCGCGCTTGCCGCCGCGCTGCGCTCCGCGCGGGAGGCGGGGGTGCGGGTGTCCGCGCGGGCCGTCGTGGTGGAGACGGTGGCGCGACGCTGACCGCGCGGGTCAGCGCGGCAGGTGCGGCGCGCCTTCGCGCATCAGGGCACGCAGCCGCGCCAGCCCGGCCTCGTCCATGCCGACATGCACCGGCGCGAAGAAGCGCGGGCTCGGCGTGTGCAGCAGGTAGGCCTGCGCCTCGTCGATCATCAGCTCCTCGTTCGACGGGTCGTAGTCCTCCCGCGCGAGGAAGGCGCGGAAGGCCGCGCGCTCCGCCTCGGTGAAGCGTTCGCGCCAGACGCGGCGGACATGCTCGGCATAGGCAGGGCGGGTCGCGAACAGCCCGTGGCCGAGTTCGTGGCGCAGGACCGTGGCGCGCCATTCCGGGTCCATCCTGTGGTCCGGCCCGGCGATGGTCAGGATCGCGATCTCCTGCCCTTCCGGCACCAGCGACCGCGCCAGGCGGAACTGCCGTTCCAGCCACGCCTCCTCCGCCGTCAGCGCGACCGCGTCGCGCGCCGCGATGCGGAAGAACCGCGCCAGGACGGAGCCCGCGTAGTTGTGGCCGTAGTAGAAGGTCGCGGCGGTGTCGCCCGCGCGGGCGATCGCCGCCGCCAGCTCGTCCGGCTGCACGATGCGGTCGCGCGGCATGCCGGCCTTCTCGATCAGGGCGGCGGCGCGGTTCATCGCGGCGCCCTGCCAGTCCAGCGTCGGGAAGTCGATGACGAAGATGGCGGGGTTGTCGGCCAGGCGCAGCAGCCGCGGTTCCGCCGCGCGGTGAGCCAGGATGCCGCTCTCGTCGAGCAGCGGGGGCAGCGCGTCGAGCCGCGGCGGGGCGGGCAAGGCGGCCGGCGGCGCGGAGGGGGGCAGCGGCGCCGCCGGCGGCGGGCCGGCGGGAAGGGGCGGCGCCGGCGCGACCAGGCGCGCGGCGGAGGGCAGGGTCAGCAGCCCCTGCTGCCAGGCCCACCAGCCGCCGCCGGCCGCCAGCACGACCGCCAGTCCCGACAGCACCCTGCCGACCGGCAATGCGCGGCGGGGGGCGGGCAGGCGCGGCCGCGCCGGGCCGTCCGGGATCCCCGCCGGCGTGGCCGCCGCAGGGCGGGCCGGGGGTGGTTCCCCGGGGCGCAGTCGCACCGTGTCGTCGTCATCCCCCGTCATCGGGATGCCGCATCAGCCGTCGAGGTTGATGACCTGGACCCGGCGGTTGCGCGGTTCGTCCACGTTGTCACCGGTCTGCACCACCGGGCGCTCCTCGCCGAGGCCCACGGCTTCCAGCCGGCCGGCCGACACGCCGTGCTTCTGCACCAGATAGGCCCGCACCGCCTCCGCGCGGCGTTCGGACAGGCGCTGGTTGACCGATGCGTCGCCCACCGTGTCGGTATGCCCCTCGATCCGGAAGCGGTAGGGCGCGAGGTCGGGCGAGGACAGCGCGCGGCCGAGCGGCAACAGCGCGGCCTCGGCCTGCGGCGTCAGCGCGGCGGACCCGCTGGGGAAGGTGACCGTGATCGACACCGCCGGCACCCCCGCCGGCGCCGTGGTGGCGGCCGGGACGGCGGAAGGCGCGGCCGGGCGCGGGGCGGGAGCGACGCTGGCCGGCACCGGCGCGGCAGGGGCCGGGCGCACCGGGGCGATGGCCGGGGCGGCGATGGGCGGGCTGGCCGCGGGCGTCGGCATCGAGGGCTGCGGCAGCGCGGCCGGCGCCACCGGGGCCGGCGCGGGCGTGCCGGCATCGGCCGGGGCAGGCAGGCGGATGCCGCGCGTCTGGCCGCCGCTGCGCGGCCGCAGCTGCTCGATCAGCTGCAGCGCCGCCGGGTCGCTCTGCGCCGGTGCGGGCGCCGGCCAGCCCAGCATGAGGGCCGCGAGCGCCGTCGCGGCGGTCAACGGGATCGGGGTGCGGGCCATGCTTCGGTCTCCGGGGGTGGCGGCCGTCAGCCGCCGAGGTTCAGGATCTGCACGCGGCGGTTCCGGGGCTCCGCCGTCTCGTCGGGGGTTGGGACCAGGGGCTGCTGTTCGCCGAGGCCCACCGCCTCGATCCGGGCCGCCGCGATGCGGTGCCGCCGCACGAGGTAGTCCCGCACCGCCCCGGCGCGGGCTTCAGACAGGGCCTGGTTCAGGGTGCGCGACCCGACCGTGTCGGTATGGCCTTCCACCCGGAAGCGGAAGGGCGTGAGCTGCGGCGAGGCGAGCGCGCGGGCAAGATTGTCCAGCACCGCCTCCGCCTGCGGCGTCAGCGCCGCCGACCCGGTCGCGAAGTTCACGGTGAGCGACACGGCGGCCACCCCCGGCGGCGCGGTGGTGGCGGCAAGCGCCCCGGGGGAAGGCGCAGGCGCCGCGGATTGCCCCAGCGGCGGCAGCGGCGTGCCGTCCGGCGCCGGGGTGGCCGGCAGGCGGATGCCGCGCCGCAGCCCGGCATCGGGCTGCAGCCCCTCGATAAGGCTTTCCACGCCGGGCACGAGGTCCTGCGCCGCCGCCTGGGACGCGGGCAGCCCGCCCAGCAGCCCGAGCATCGTGGCGATCGTCAGCGCAGGTCGCATGGCCGTCCTCCGTCCCCGCCGGATGATAGCACGGCCGGCCGCGAAGGTTGAGGTGTCGTTCCGTTTCACCCGTTTCAGGCTCATGCCCGGCTGCGGGCGCCGTCAAACGATGCCGAGCGCCTGCCACACCGGCAGCCTCTGCCCGAGCAGCGGCACCAGCTGGTCGCGGAGGCTGTCCAGCGCCTCGGGCGGCGGCGGGGCGCCGGCGGGCAGCAGCGCGTGGACCAGCGCGCCGAATTCGACGCCGCCATCGGGGTCGGGGGGCAGCTGCGTCAGCGCCGACGCCACAGCCAGTTCCAGCGCCTCCACCGCCAGGCCGCCGCCGAGCGCGGGGGTCGCGAGGGCGAGCCGCCCGCCGGACCCGACGCCATGCGGCGCGAGCCGCCGCGCCGCGACGGCGTTGAGGCGCTGCGCCGCCGCCGCCGCTTCCGCCCAGCCGGGACCGCTGCCGGGCATCCGCCACAGCGGCGCCGCGCAGTGGCTGCCCACGAGCATCGCCACCAGCTCGGGCGGCGTGACGCCGCCGCAGCCGGGCAGGGCGCGCAGTTCGGCCACGCTGCGCGGGCGCTCGGCCAGCGCCGCGCGCATGGGGTCCAGCAGCGTCGCCGGCAGTTCCGCCTCGCCGGCCTGTGCGACCAGCTTGCGCGGGCCGGGGCGCAGGTCGTCGGCGGCCAGCGTGATGGCGTCGCAGGCGGCATCGCGCGGGACGCGGCGGATGCCGCGCATGAAGATGTCGCGCCGGAAGGCACGCGGCACGCAGAGGTCCTTCACCAGTTCCCGCGCCGCCGCATCCGGGGCGGCGTGCCACAGGGCCTGCTGGTCCGGGCTCAGCGTCATGCCGGGGAAGTTCTCGTCGAGCGTGGCGCTGCCGACATGCTCGCACCGCGCGCCCGCCATCGCCGCGGCGACATCGGCGAAGAAGGCGGGGCGCCAGTGCTCGGTCAGGAATTCGTGCAGCAGGTAGCCCTGCCGCGCCTGCCCCATCTCGCCGAGCAGGAGGGACCGCCAGGTGGAGGGCAGCAGGTGGCGCGCCTCGCTCGCCACCAGCTTCTCGACCATCCCGCGCGCGGCGGCGATGCGCCCCTGCAGGTCGCCCCCCGCCAGCAGCGCCGCGCGCACCAGCTTCCAGAGGCCGAGCGCCGTGGCCGCGCCGGGCAGCGCGTTGTAGGTGACCAGCGCGATGCCGCCCGGTTTCAGCTTGCGGCGCAGCAGGCGCAGCACGCCGTCGCGCACGCGGTCATCCACCCAGGACCACAGCCCGTGCAGCGACACCAGGTCGAATTCCGGCAGGCGGTCCAGCGCCGCGCCGTCGAGCTCGGCGAGGTCCACCTCCTCGAACCGGGCATTGGCCAGCCCGGCAGCCGCCGCAAAGGACCGTGCCTCGGCGATGTGGGCGGGGTTGTAGTCGAGCCCGAGCACCTGCCAGTGTGGGCTGCCCGCGGCCAGCACATTGGCCGTGTAGCCGCTGCCGCAGCCGATGTCGCAGATGCTCAGCGGCGTCTCGGGCCCCGCCTCCCACGCGACGCCCTGGATGGCGCAGGCGGCGCGCAGATGGGCGGGCGACTGGAAGGGATGCCAGGCCGGCGGGTAGGGTTCCAGCACGGGATAGCCGCGCGCCCAGGTGCTGTCGTTCATGCGGCGCGGGTTCCGGGCGCGAGGGGGCTGAGGACCGCATCGGCCGCATCGGCGCGGCGCGGGCGCGGGGTGGTGAGCCAGCCGGTCCAGCCGAGCCGGGCGCCGCCGCCGAGCTTCAGCGGCGGCACCTCGCCGGCGGCGAGGACGGGGTTGAAGGCGAAATCCTGTTCCAGCCCGACCTGGAGGCGGGTGAGTTCGACCAGGCGGCCATGCAGCGGCGCGCCGGGCAGCAGCGCCTCGAACTGCGGCAGCGTCAGCGGGCCCAGCCGCAGCAGGAAGCGCGCGCAGGGGTCCCAGGCCTGGGCGCCGAGCGCCGCGTCGACGCCGAGCCGCCCGTTGCCGCCCGCGCGCCCGCGCGCCGGCAGGCGGGTCTGCTCGGACGGCGGCAGGCGGATCCAGCCGCCGGCGAATTCCACCACCTCCACCGCCGTCCCCGTCTCCTCCGACAGCAGGCCGCGCAGCCTCTCCGCGCTGCGGCTGCGCGCGGCGAGCGTCCCGGCGTGGTAGAGCAGGGCCGGAAGCGGGCTCGCCAGCCGCTCCGCCAGGTGCGGCGTGCCGAGCCCGGCCGCGGCGGCCAGAACCCTTTCTGCCGGCTTCGGGTCGCGCGCGGGGCGGTATTTGGACCCCGCCTTGACGAACAGCCCGGTGAAGCGGCGGGCCAGCATGTCGAGGAATCCGTGCAGCGCGGTGGACCGCCGCCGCAACTCGGCGCCCACCGTCGCCGTGTAGTGGCGCGGCAGCACCCCGCCCGGCCCGATCAGGCCGAAGACGGGGCTGACGATCTCGCCCGCCTCCGGCTTCGCCTGGGTCACCTCCCCGCCCGGGGCGCCGAGCCGCGGCTGGGTGCGGAAGGCGATCTCCACCGGGTCGCGCCCGGGCGCGATGACCGCGGCCGCCTGGTCCAGGCTGAAGCGCGTCGGTTCCTTCTGCAGTCGTTCGAGCGGGGAGGGCGCGGGCCGGTCCGTCATGCCCCGCGCCGTCACAGCAGCACCCGCGTGCCGCTGCGCGGCGGCCAGGACGCCGCGGCATCGCCCCGCCCGCGCAGCGCCGCGCGCGTGCGGACGAAGCCGTTGACCGAGACCTGCAGCGCCAGGAAGCGTTCCAGCACGCCCGCCAGCAGGAACAGCCCGCCCGCCTGCCAGGCCTGCGGCTCGAAGGTGAGGGTGACGTCGAGGCCCCGCGCGAAGCTGCCCGGCCGCACGCCCGGCAGCCGCGCGATCCCCGGCGCGGCGTTCACCGCGACCAGCCCTTCCATGGCGATGCGCGTCTCCGGCGTGTCGCGCAGGTCGTGCAGGCGCAGCATCTCCTTCAGGGCCTGCGCCGCCTGCGGCCCGCCGGTGACGCCGAGGTGGTTGAGCGCGAGATGAGAGACGAGCCGCCAGCCGCTGCGCTCCCGCAGTTGCGGGCGGAGCGTCGGCGTCGGCGGCGACAGGCATTCGGCCGAGGCGGCGGGCGCGGTCGCATCGGCGATGCGCAGCCGTGGCTGGCCGCCGCCGAAAGGCAGCAGCGACGGCAGGTCGCGGTTGCAGCACAGCGCATCGAGGCCGAGCACGCCGTCCGCCGGCAGGGCGGGGTCGAATTGCGGGTCGCGCAGCATCAGCCGCGTCTCGCTGCCGCCGAGGATGCCGGGCGCGGAGCGGCGGCTGGCGATCCAGCTCATGCCCGGCGCCTCCTCGTCGGCACCCTCCTCGTGCTTCAGGCGGTGGAAGGCGGGCACGCGGCGCGGGCGCGGGTCCTCGGGCCGGGTCAGGCGCACCGTCTCGATCCCGTAGACCTCGAGCGCGGCAGGCCGCCGCGCATCGGGCACGACCAGCCAGTCGGACTGGGTGCCGTCGAGCGGGATGGGTTCGCAGGGCTGGCGGAACAGGTTCACCGCCGTCGTGCAGCCCAGCGCGAAGCTGTCCACGCCCAGCACCCGCTCCAGCTCCGGCACGGCGCGGGAGAGGTAGACGAAGACCTCCATCGTCTGGCTGCGCTGCACCAGGCTGCGCGCCTCCAGCCCGTCGAGGTCGAGGTAGAGGAACTTCTGGGGATAGGCGAAATACTCGGTCAGCAGGCGATGGCCGCTGAAGGCGCGGGGCGGCCAGGGCAGGGCGGCCTCGTCGGGGGCGAAGCCCACATGGCGCAGCGCCTCCTTCGGCAGGAAGGTCGGCCGCGGGTCACCCGGCCCGTCGGCGAGCGCGATGCCGAGGGTGGAGGTGCAGAGAAGCTCCAGGATCTGGATCGCCTGCTGCCCGGCGCCGCGCAGGTGCAGCCGCAGCCGGTCTAGCCCGGTCTCCGCCACCGTCAGCCCCGGCAGCGTGGTGCCGAGCACGAGCCGCAGCACCGCCACCGCGCCCTGCGCCTGCGGGTTGTGCGGCGCCGGCAGGGGCAGGCCCGACAGCTTCGCCCCCTCGATCGCGATCGGCCACAGCACCGTCTCCTGGCAGGTGCGGTAGACCAGCCGTTCCCCGCGCACCGGCTCCGTCTCCAGCTGGGTGAAGCGCGGCACGCGGGACGCTCCGGTGGCTTCCGGCTTCGGCATCAGCCGCACGGTGGTGAGCGAGGGCACGGGCGCGAGCAGGTGCGGGCAGAGCAGTTCGAGCAGCGCGTCCGTGAGCTCCGGCAGCTCGTCGTCGAGCCGGTGCTGCACGCGCGCGGCGAGGAAGGCGACCCCCTCCAGCAGCCGCTCGACATGCGGGTCGTCCACCGTGTCCGGCGTCATCCGCAGGCGGCCGGCGACCTTCGGGTTGGCCTCGGCGAATTCGCCCGCGAGCTGCCGGATCGCGGCGAGTTCGCGGTTGTAGTAGGGGAGGAGCTCGTCCGACATCAGCCTTCCTGCACGCTGACATCGCGCGAGACGGGCTCCAGCAGCGTCTCGAAGCTCACCGGCTCCGGCACCGGGTCGGCGCGGAGCACGGCATGGACCTTCAGCCGCAGCGCGCGGCTCAGCTCGTCGTCGGCGCCCAGCAGCTCCACATGGATGTCCGTCAGCCGCGGCTCGAAGCGGCGGATCGTCGCCTCCACCTCGCGCGCAAGGGCGGCGCGGCGCTCCGGCACGGCATAGGCGCCGGAGGTGGCGTCGGGGATGCCGTAGTTGAGCGGCGAGGTGACGAGCTCCGGGCAGGTCGCGGGCAGCGGAACCCGGCGGCGGCGCGCGTTCAGCACCGCCTCCAGGTCGCGCCGCACCGCGGCGCGCAGGATCTCCAGCGCGGCCGCCGCGCTCGGCGGCGGGCCCTCGGCGGCGCCGGAATCCAGCAGCCGGTCGAGCAGCGGCAGCCGCGCCCGCTGCGGCGCGCCGCGCGTGCCGGACGGGGTGCGGATGCCGCTCAATCGAACACCAGCGTGGTTGCCGCGGCGAGGGGCACCGCCTCCTCCCCCGCCAGCAGCAGGCGCTGGCCGCGGCCGCGCACCGGCCCGCCATCCTCCACCCATTCCGTCGCGCGGCCGAGGCGGAGCGCGCCGTCCGTCTCCGGCTCGGCGCCGAGGTAGAGCGCGGGCATGAACACCACGCCCTCGGTCCCGTCCTTCAGGTCGATCGAGCAGCGGCGCCAGAACAGGTCGCGCGGCCGGCGCGGCGGGTCGAAGGACAGCGAACGGACGCGCTCCACCGGGACCAGCATGTGGTCGCCCGCGGTGGTCAGGATCTCGAACTCGGCGGCGAACAGGTCGTCGGCGTCGCGCAGGTCGTCGAAGGCGACATCCCCGGCCTTGCCCGGCGCGCGGGGGCGAAGCTGCTCCACCTCGGCCGCCGCGGCCGCCGCGCCGGCGGCATCGCCCGCCCGCAGCAGCACGCGTGCGCGCAGCGCAGCCTGCTGCGCGGGCGTCGCCTCCCCGCCCTGGTATTTCGGCGCCCGGCCTTCCCGCAGCACCTGCGCGCGCACCACCTCGGCACGGAGCAGCTTGCGGAATTCCAGCACCGCCGGGTTGGGTTCCGCCAGCGCCGCGGCGTCGAGCATCTTGTCCGCCCGCTCCGCCTCTCCCGCGAACAGCATCAGCTCGGCCAGCAGCCAGCGCGCATCGGCATCGGCGGGCTTCGCCTTCACCGCGGCGGTGGCGGCGGCAAGGGCCCCGGCGAGGTCGCCGGCGCGGAAGGCGTCACCTGCGGTGGTCATGGCATCGGTATCCTTCTGTCCCGGTGCCGCGGCTGCGGGCGGGGGGCGCTGTGGTTGCGGGCAGGCGGCGGGACGGCATCAGGCCGCCTTCCGGGGTACGAACTCGGTCACCAGGCGGAAGGCCGCGCCGACCTCGTCGAGCTGGTGGTGGGGCCGGAGATGGATGGTGCAGCCATAGACGCCGGGCCGCCCGCGTCTCTCCCGCACCTCCACGCGCGCATCCTGCAGGGGATACTTCGCCGTGACCTCGGCGCCGCCGCCGCCGAGCCCGCTGATGAAGCGGTTCAGCCACCTTTGCAGCTCGAACTCGATGTCGGGGGCTTCCCGGTTGGAGCCGATCATGTCGCGCCCCATCAGCTTCACGCAATGCGCGAAGCGGGAAACGCAGAGCAGCGTGTTGATCTGCGTGGACAACCGCTGGTTGGCATCCGCCACGGCGGTGGACATGCGCGGCGGGCGGTGCAGCGAGGGAAGTGCCCCGAAGCTCGCTTCCGGCAGGCCTTCGAGCGCGCAGAGCGGCACCAGCCGACCGTCGCTCAGCTGCCGCTCCTGCTCATCCGTCAGCGCCAGTTCAAGCGGCGGGCGGGGCGGCGGCCCATGCGGCGGGTCCGAGGGGAAGCGTTCCCAGGGCAGGCCATCCACCACGCCGCCGGTCGGCTCCTCCTGCGGTTCCGCCCCGCGCACCTCGGCCGGCCAGGAATAGCGGTCGAAGGCGCGGATCGCCGCTGCCGCGAGCCCGTAGACAGGCGTGGTCCAGACGCGCTGCGCGGCGCCGGCCGCATGGCCGCGGTAGCGGAAGCGGTCGGCACGGCTGCCGTCGTCGGGCCAGGGCGCGCGCGCCAGCACGCGCGGCAGCGCAATGCAGAGGAAGCGCATGTCCTCCTGCGAGGAGGCGTTGCGCCAGCGCTGGTGTTCCGGCCCGTTCAGCGCATCCGCCAGGTCGAAGGCCGCCCCCGCCTCGGCGAAGCTGTCGAGCCCGACGAGCGCGGGGGAGGCGGCGAAGACCATCGGCGTGAAGGCCGCCGCTGCGACGGTGGCGAGGGAGCCGAGCGCGTTGAGGTCGTCCGTCGGGTGGTCGGCGGCCGGCATGTGGCGGATCTCGTAGTCGCAGGCCATCAGCCCGAAGGGCTCGCCGCCCGCGGTGCCGAACTCCTCCTCGTAGATCTTGCGGAACAGCTGGCTCTGGTCGAACTCCACCGCGCGTTCCAGGTCGCGGCACAGCTCCGCCCAGCGTGCGCTGAGCAGCTTCAGCCGCACGCGGCCGCCGGTCGCCGGCAGCCGGTCCACCAGCCAGGCGAGCCCGCGCCAGGACCCTTCCAGCCGCCGCAGGCGGGTGTGGTGCAGCACCGCGTCGAGCTGCGCGGAGAGCAGGGCATCGATGGCCGCGACGTCGCGGTCCAGCATCCCGCGCAGCGCATCCGCCGGGGCGCGGTCGCGTGCGAGGGCGGCGAGCCGCGCCTCGCCGAACCAGCCGCGCAGGATGGTGGCCGGATCGCTCGCCGCGACCAGCGCCGCGAGATCCGCCCCGGCCTGGGCGCCCCCTGCGCCGAGGAAGCGCCCTGCCAGGACCAGGTCGCGAAGTGGTGCGGCGGCGGCCGCGTCAGCCATGGCCGCCGCCCTTCGGGATCAGGACTTCTGCGGGATGCGGGCGACCATGCGCATGGAGGTGGTGAGTTCCTCCATCTGCAGCCACGGGCGCAGGTGGGCGACGGCGTTGTAGACGCCGGGCTTGCCCGGCACCTCCTTCACCTCGATCCGCGCCTCGCGCAGCGGATACTTGGCCCGCGCCTCCTGGCCCGCGCCCTCCATCGGGTTCACGAAGTTCTGGATCCAGCGGTTCAGCCAGTTCTCGCAGTCCGACGCCTCCATGAAGGAGCCGATCTTGTCCCGCGCCATCACCTTCAGGTAATGCGCGAAGCGGCTCGTCGCCATGAGGTAGGGCAGGCGGGCGGAGATGGCGGCGTTCGCCGTCGCCTCCGGCCGGTCGTACTTCTTCGGCTTCTGGGTCGACTGCGCGCCGAAGAACACCGCGTAATCGGTGTTCTTGTAGTGGCAGAGCGGCAGGAAGCCGAGGCCGGACAGCTCCGCCTCGCGACGGTCGGTGATGCCGATCTCGGTCGGGCACTTCGCGTCCATGTCGCCGTCGTCCGAGACGAAGACATGGTTCGGCAGGTTGGTCACCTTGCCCCCGCCCTCGGCGCCGCGGATGGCGGTGCAGAAGCCGTACTGGGCGAAGGCGTCCGTCATGCGCTGCGCCATGACATAGGCCGCGTTCATCCAGCAGTAGTGGTTGTGGTCCATCGCCTTGGCGGAGCCGTCCGCGTTGCGCGGCGCTTCCTCATAGGCGAACTCCTCGATCGGCTTGGTCGCGGCGCCGTAGGGCAGGCGGGCGATGACGCGCGGCATCACGAGGTTGACGAAGCGCGCATCCTCCGTCTCGCGGTAGGCGCGCCACTTGGCGTATTCCTGCGTCTCGAAGATCTTGGCCAGGTCGCGCGGCTTCGACAGTTCGCGCCAGTCCTGCATCCCGAACATCCCGGCGCCGACGCCCGAGATGAAGGGCGCGAAGGCGCCGGCCGCCACGTTCGACACCAGGCGCAGCGTCTCGACGTCGTCCGGATGCGCGGTCCACTCGTAGTCGCCGACCAGCGTGCCGTAGGGCTCGCCGCCCGGGGTGCCGAACTCGTTCTCGTAGACCTTCTTGAACAGCTGGCTCTGGTCGAACTCGACGGCGCGCTGGAGGTCGCGCGACATCTCCTTCTTGGAGAGCTGCAGCATCCGGATCTTCAGGCTGGTGCCGGTCTCGCTGTTCATCACCAGGTAGTGCAGGCCGCGCCAGCTGCCTTCCAGCTGCGTGAAGCGCGGGTGGTGCAGCACCTGGTTCAGCTGCTCGGACACCTTCGCGTCGATCGCGGCGATGGCGCGGTCGAAGGTCTGGTTGAGGTTCTTGCTGAAGGTGACGGTGCCCTTCAGCGCCTCCTCGGTCAGCGCCTTGATCAGCTCCTCCGCGCGGTCGCGCTCGGTCTGCTTGGTCGCGCCGATCACCTGGTCGAGCAGGCCGAGGCCCGCTTCCGTGGTCTCGGTGGCCGCGCCGGCGGCCTGGCCCTGGGTCGCGCTCATGGGCTCAGCCCTCCGGCTTGTTCAGGCCGAGCTCGGCCGAAAGGGCGTCGAGCTTCGACTTGTCCTGAAGCACCTGCTCCAGCAGGCCCTCCAGCTCCTCGGACCGGTCGACCTTGCTCATCAGGTCGCGCAGGCGCGCGCGGGTGTCGAGCAGGGCCTTCAGCGCGGGCACCTGCTCGGCCACCTTCGCCGGCTCGAAGTCGTCCATCGAGCGGAACTTGAGGTTCACCGCCATCTGGCTGCCGTCGCCCGCCAGGGTGTTGTCCACCTTCAGGTTCAGGCCGGGCGCGATGCGGGCCATCACGTCGTTGAAGTTGTCGCGGTCGATCTGGACGAACTTGCGTTCGGCCAGCGGCTTCAGCGGCTCGGCCGGGTCGCCGGCATAGTCGCCCATCACGCCGACCACGAAGGGCAGCTCGCGCACGATGGCGGCGCCCTCGGTCTCGACCTCGTAGGTGATGTGGACGCGCGGCTTGCGCACCCGCGCGAGCTTGTCGTGGACGCTGCTCATGTTCCCTTGCCGCCCCTTCGTGATGGCCGGGCAGTCCGGATGGCGCTGCGCAGGATTGCGCAGCCGACCCGCCCTGGCGCCGCCGTCTTCCGCCACAGCTTAAGCCGCCCGGCCCGCCCGTCGTCAACCGTTGCGGGTGCCAGGGCCCGGCAAGTCGCGTCGGGCGCACCCGGCCGGCGGCCCGGCCGGGGAAGGCGCCGCCGCGGCCGCTATTGCTGCGCCTCCGGCCGGATGCCGAGCCTGCTGAGCATCGCGTTGCGCGTCTCCTCGTCGGGCAGGATCTCGGCCAGCAGCTCGGGCAGCGTCATCCGGCCGCGGCGCACCGCCTCCTCCAGCGTATAGGCAAGGGGGGAATGCGGCTCCGTTCGCCGGAAGAACTCCGCCACCCGGCCAAGCTCGCGCAGCGCGTCGTCGCGGGTGCGGAGCGCGCCGCCCGCCGCCGCGCCAGCCGCCGCAGCCGCAGCCGGCGCCGCGCCGCCCACCGCCGCGGCGGTCGCGGCCTCGGCCGGGTCCTCCGCCCCGGCGCCGGCCGCCTCGGCGCCGCCGAGGCGGGTGGCCACCTCGATCATCCGCTCCAGCAGGCGGGTGACGTTGCGCGTCGCCGGCGCATCGCCGCCGAACCAGGTCTCGAGCGTCGTCTCCATCGCGCGCCAGGCGTCGAGCGCGGCGGCAGCACCGCGCGCAGTGCCGGCAAGGTAGGCGCGGTCGAGCCGGGCCTCCGCCTCCAGCGTTGCCAGCTCCGGCACCCCGGCATCGCGCCGCGCCTGCTTGCGCTCCTCGTTGGCGATCCCCTCCGTCTCCTCCGCCTGGTCCCACTGGTAGAGGCCGAGCGGCGTGCCGTCGGCGCGGCGGAACAGCGCCAGGCGGCGCAGCGGCTGCATGATGGTGCCGTCCGCCCCCGCCCCGGCAAGGCCGCCGATGGCGGAGTTGCGGTCCTCCAGCCCCTCCTCCTCGGCGGCGGGGAAGCCGGTGGCCCAGAAGGCGTCGCAGAGCCCGGCGATGAGCTTCGCCCCGGCCGCGACGCCCGCGAGCCCGTGGTGGCGCACCAGCGCCTCGGTCAGCCAGGCCGCGACCTCGAAGTCCTTCGAGCGGGCGGCCAGGACCTCCTGCCCGATCCGGCTGACGTCGCGCCAGCCCTCGGCCGGGACGCTCTCGGTATCGCCCTCGCTGTCGCGGGCCCGTTCCTCGGCGCGCGCGGCGCCGCGCGCATCGCGCAGCCGCTGGTAGGGAGAGGCGGGCGAGTAGTCGGTGCGGAGGTCCTCTCCCGCCCCGCCCTCGCCAGCGGGCAGGGGGGCGAGCAGCGCCTGCAGGTCGATCGGGTCCTCCGCCATGTCGTCTTTCGCCTCGCGACTTCGTGATGAATGTGTTGCCCTGTTTCGCCGGACCCTCGAACGGGCTTCGGCTCAACTTCCCGTTGTGGACACGGGTGCAACCGGGAGTTAGCTTGCCATCCCAGAACGTCCCGGGCCAGGGGCGGAAACCGTCCTGGCCGCGGGAGAGGAGCGTAACGTCATGGTTGCTGTCGATCTGAAGTCCGTGGTCGGACGTCTGAGCGAGGTCTGCCGTCGGCAACTGGAAGCCGCGGCCGGACTGACCCTGTCGCGCAGCCACTACAACGTCGAGATCGAACACGTCCTCGCGAAGCTGGTGGAGACGCCGGGCAGCGACATCGCGCATGTGCTGCGCAAGCAGGAGGTCGATGCCGGCAAGGTCGCCGCCGAACTCACCCGCGCGCTCGACCGGCTGAAGACCGGCAACGCCCGCGCCCCCGCGCTGTCCCCCGACATCGTCACCTGGCTGCGCGAAGCCTGGCTGATCGCCTCGCTGGAGGCCAATTCGGCGCGGATCCGCAGCGGCCACCTGCTGGCCGCCCTGCTGTCCGACGATGCGCTGGCGCGCACCGTCAAGGACAGCTGCCCGTCGCTGATGGCGCTCCCGGCCGACTTGGTGCGGAAGAACCTCGCCGCGCTCGCGGCGGGCAGCGACGAGGCCGGGGCCGCCGAAGCCGCAGCCGCGGCACCCGGCGGCGGCGCGCCCCCGGCCGATGCGCCGCGGGGCGGCGGGCCGCTCGACCAGTTCTGCACGGACCTGACGGCGCAGGCGAAGGCCGGCAAGATCGACCCGATCCTCGGCCGCGACTCCGAGATCCGGCAGATGGTCGACATCCTGACCCGCCGCCGGCAGAACAACCCGATCCTCACCGGCGAGCCGGGCGTGGGCAAGACCGCGGTGGTGGAAGGGCTGGCGCTGCGCATCGCGGCCGGCGACGTGCCGGCGGCGCTGCGCGGGGTGAAGCTGATGTCCCTCGACCTCGGCCTGCTGCAGGCCGGCGCAGGCGTGAAGGGCGAATTCGAGAACCGCCTGAAGGGCGTCATCGATGCGGTGAAGTCGAGCCCGGTGCCCATCGTCATGTTCATCGACGAGGCGCATACGCTGATCGGCGCGGGCGGCCAGGCCGGGCAGAACGACGCCGCGAACCTCCTGAAGCCGGCCCTCGCCCGCGGCGAGCTGCGCTGCGTCGCCGCCACCACCTGGGCCGAGTACAAGAAGTATTTCGAGAAGGACGCCGCTCTGACCCGCCGCTTCCAGGTGGTGAAGGTCGAGGAACCGTCCGAGCCGCTGGCCATGGCGATGCTGCGCGGCCTCGTCGCCACGCTGGAGAAGCACCACGGCGTGCGCATCCTGGACGAGGCGATATCGGATGCGGTGAAGCTCTCGGCACGCTTCATCCCCTCGCGCCAGCTTCCCGACAAGGGCGTCTCCCTGCTCGACACCGCCTGCGCGCGGGTGGCGATGAGCCAGGCCTCCATCCCCGCCCCGATCGAGGACCGGACGCGCCGGCTGGAGCTGATCGCGACCGAGCTTGCCGCCATCGGGCGGGAAGCCGCCACCGGCACAGACCACGCCGCCCGCCGCGCCGCGCTGGAAGCGGAGCGGGAGAAGGCGCAGGCCGAACTCGATTCGCTGAATGCCCGCTGGTCAGAGGAGAAGGCGCTGGTGGCCCGCATGCGCGACCTCCGCGCGCGGGCCGAGACGGCGACGCTGGAACTGGTCCCCGCCGGCGCCGGCAGCCCGCCCCCCGACGACCCCGAGGCGGTGAGGCGCGAACTCGCCGAAGCCGCGTCCGCGCTGAAGGTCCTCCAGGGGGAGGAGCCGCTGGTCCATCCCGTGGTGGACGGCCAGGCGGTGGCCGAGGTGGTGGCGACCTGGACCGGCATCCCGGTCGGCCGGATGGTCTCGGACGAGATCAAGACCGTGCTGAACCTGAAGGCGAAGCTGATGGAGCGCGTGGTCGGCCAGGACCATGCGCTCGACGCCATCGCCCAGGCCATCCGCACCAGCCGCGCCGGGCTGACCGACCCGCGCAAGCCGATCGGCGTCTTCCTG
This sequence comes from Falsiroseomonas sp. CW058, assembly GCF_050563535.1. Classification (NCBI taxonomy): domain Bacteria; kingdom Pseudomonadati; phylum Pseudomonadota; class Alphaproteobacteria; order Acetobacterales; family Roseomonadaceae; genus Falsiroseomonas; species Falsiroseomonas sp. CW058. Next base: position 9,444 of record NZ_JBNXUO010000050.1, on the reverse strand, counting down.
ATGGCCGGCACCTCCGGCGTCGGCAAGACCGAAACCGCGCTTGCGGTCGCCGACCTGCTCTATGGCGGGGAGCAGAACCTGACGGTCATCAACATGAGCGAGTTCAAGGAGGAGCATAAGGTCTCGCTCCTGATGGGCTCGCCCCCCGGCTATGTCGGCTACGGCGAAGGCGGCGTGCTGACCGAGGCGGTGCGCCGCCGGCCCTATTCCGTCGTCCTCCTCGACGAGATGGAGAAGGCCCATCCCGGCGTGCAGGACGTATTCTACCAGGTCTTCGACAAGGGCCAGATGAAGGACGGGGAGGGGCGGGACATCGACTTCCGCAACACCGTCATCATCATGACGTCGAATGCCGGCACCGACACCATCGCGAAGCTCTGCGCCGACCCCGACACCGCGCCCGACCCCGAGCCGCTGCGGGACGCGCTGCAGCCCGACCTTCTGAAGGTGTTCAAGCCGGCCTTCCTCGGCCGCTGCAACGTGGTCATCTACTACCCGCTGGCGGACGAGATCCTGAAGAAGATCTGCGTCCTGAAGCTGCGCAGCATCGGCAAGCGGGTGCGGGAGAGCTACGGCGTGCCGCTGGAATTCGACGACAGCGTGCCGGAGACCATCGTCTCGCGCTGCAAGGAAGTGGAAAGCGGCGCGCGCAATATCGACAACATCCTCAGCCGCACGCTCCTGCCCCAGCTTTCGGCGGGCATCCTGGAGCGGCTGGCGAAGGGTGAGGAGATCAACCGGGTGCATGTCGGCATGGATGACGCCGGTGGCTTCCGGTACGACCTCGGCTGAACGACCCCGGCGCCGAGGCAGGACAAGGCGGGGACGGCAGGTTTTCCAGGAACAAGGGACCGCGCAATGGCGATCTTCGTGAAGTATGGCTCGCTGAACGGCGAGGCGACGGCGACCGGCTACGCCAAGTGGGTGGAGGTCAACAGCTTCCAGTGGGGAGTCGGCCGCGGCATCTCGGCCGGCACCGGCGGCGCCTCCAAGCGTGAGGCGACGGCGCCGTCCGTCTCCGAGATCACGCTGACCAAGACGATGGACGAGTTCTCGCCCCTGCTGCTGAAGGAAGCGATCGGCGGCGACGCGAAGGAGGTGAAGATCGACATCACCCAGACCGACGCGGACGGCAAGCACATCGCCTACCAGAAGTACATCCTGCACAACTGCCTGGTCAGCGGCTACAGCCTGAGTAGCGGCGGCGACCGGCCGAGCGAGAGCTTCTCGCTGAACTTCACGAAGTTCGACAGCGAGTACATCAAGATCGACGACAAGTTCAAGCCGACGACCACCGGCCACATCATCTACGACCTCGCGCTCTCGAAGTCGGGCTGAACCTGGCCGCGCGGGGGGGCAAGTCCCCCCGCGACGCCCGGCAAGGCCATGGCGCCGGGACCGGGGCGCCACCGGGGGCGGTGCGGCAACCTCGCGCCGCCTTCACCATGTACGGGGGGCGACGCGGGGGTGCCGCACGCCCTTGCAGGTCGCGCGCTACCGCCGCGCCTCGGCGAGCGGGAAGCTCCGCAGGTCGCGGCTTGCGGTCCTGAACACCGCGTCCTGGCTGTGCCGCCGTTCCGCCGCAAGCTGGGGAACGCGGCGCATGACCCATTCGCCGAGCGCCAGCGCGCTGACCCGGCCCTCGGTGTCCGCCGCGCGCCCGGTCAGCGCCTCCCGCACCGCGAAGGCGAAGACGCCGTTGCGGTCGTCGTAGCTGTCCAGCGCCTCCTGCACGGATGTGGAGGCGGCGAGGAGGAAGCGCCCCGTCTCGTTCCCGAGCGCCGAGAGCTGGTCCATTGTCAACTGCCCGGCATGGCAGGTGTCCAGCAGCAGGATGCCGTCGCGCGCGCGGATGCGGGCCAGTGCCGCGACCAGCACCGAATCCTCTATCCCCTGGTGGCGGAGGCTGGTCCAGTCGCTCGTGTCGGTCGCGTCATGCGGCAGGAACAGGAATCTCTGGTCCGGCTCCGTCCGCACACCGTGCCCGGCGATGTAGAGCACGAAGGTGTCCTGCGGCGTGGTGTCCCGCGCCACGCGGTCCAGCGCGTCGAGCACGCCGCGCCGCGTCGCCTCGCCGTCGCGCAGCACCGTCACCCGCACGTCGCGGAACAGCGCCCCCGCCCCCGCGCGCAGCGTGTCCGCCACCGCCTGCGCGTCCGGCACGGCGAAGTTCAGGTTCAGCGCCTCATTGGCGTAGCGGTTGACGCCGATCGCCAGCACGACGAGCCGCCCGGCATCGGCGCCCGGCTGCGACCCGCCCGCGCGGCGAAGGTCGAGCGCGGGACCCTCGGCGAACAGGGTCCGGTCGCCGGCATAGAGCCGCGTCGCGATGCGGTTCGGCCCGGGGTCGAGCGGCAGTTCCGCCACCAGGTCGCCGGCCGCGGGTTCCAGCCGCGCGGCGATGCGGTCATTCACCAGCAGGTCGAGCGGGCCGAGGCCGAGGCCGCGGTCGGTCGCGGCGAAGCTCAGCCGCAGCGCCGTCGCGCCGTCCGGCAGGGCGCGCGCGTCCCAGGCCACCGGCGCGCACTCCGCCCCCACCACCGCACAGGCCGCGCGCGGCGCGAGTTGCGGCAGCCGCCCGACGCGGGCCCTGATCTCGCCGAGCTGCGCGAGCCGGTCGCGCGCCGGGGCGGCATCCCCTGCGATGCGGCCGCGCACCGCCGCGGGCGCGTAGAGCGCGCGATAGGCCTGCTGGAAGCTGGCCCATTCCGGCGTCTGCGCGCGCCCGGCATTGAGGTGCAGCCCCACCAGTTCCTGCCCGCCATTCGGCGCATGGTCGAACAGCCCTTCCGGCGTCCACAGCACCCAGCGCAGCGATTCGGCATGGATGAACAGCGCCGCCTGTTCGCTGATGGTCCCGCCCGCTATGCGCCACCAGCGCAGCGTCCCGTCGCCCAGCGCGCCCACCGCGATCTCCCCCGCCACCGCCAGTCCCCAGACGGCGCCGGGGACGGGAAGGGCGGCCAGCGGGCGCGCCGCCGCATCGAACAGGCGCAGATGCGTGTCGGTGCCGAGCAGCAGGCCGGACTCGTCCGGCAGGATCGCCAGGCTGCGGGAGAATTCCCCCTCCCCCAGCCGCAGCGGCGCCTGGCCGAGCCGCGGTCGGTTGGAGTTGCGCCAATCCACCGGCGCCAGCCGGCCCGCGGCGGTGCGCGCCGGCGCGAAGCCCGGCCCGGCGCCGCGCGCCAGCGTCCCGGCGAGCGAGTCGAAGGTGACCGGGGCTTCGCCCGGACGCAGCGGCACCTGCAGCCGCGTGCCGTCGGACGAGATGGCGAGCGCGGCGCCGGTGTTGCGGAAATCCGCCCCAGGCGGGCGCGGCGCCACCGCCAGCACCCCGTCCGGCGCAAGCCGCCCCCAGCCCGGATCGGCGGCGGCATAGGCGATGCCGCCGCCGGGCATGGCCAGCAGATGCGCGATGGCATCGCGCGCGGCGGGAATGTCGGTGGCGGGGCCGAGCCCGAAATCGGCCCAGCGGCGGATGACGAAGTCCCGCCGCGCATCGGCGCCGGGCGCCGCGGTGCCGCGCGCCGGAGCGAGGGGCGCGCGGCGGGCGTAGCCGGCGGCATGCAGCTGCACCCCGCCGCGCCCGTCCGACGCCCAGGCCACGGCCGGCAACCCCTCGCCGAGCAGGCCGGAGGTATCGGGGACGAAGACGCCCCGCAGGTCGGCCGCCGCCAGGATCTCGACCCGCAGCCGGTCGTCGAAGCCCACCGCCAGCAAGGCGCCATCCGGTGACCAGGCGAGCCCGAAGGGCCGCCCGCCCGGGACCGGCGCGCGCTCGACCAGCTTGCGGCCGCCTGCCTCGTAGACGCGCACGCGCCCATCGGCGCCGGTTGCCGCCAGCCGCGTGCCGGCGGGATCGAAGGCCACCATGCGGGCGGGAGCGGCGAAGCCCGCATCCTCCCATTGCGGCGCGCCGCTGCGCGCGTCCCACACGCGGATGCCGGCGCGGCCGCCGAAGGCGGCGGCCAGCCGCGTGCCATCGGGCGACACGGCCAGGTGCTGCACCGGCGCGGGCAGCCCGGGCAGCCGCGCCAGCAGCCGCCCTGTCGACGTGTCGAACAGGTAGATGGCGAAGGCGCGGTCCCAGGCCTGGCCGGTCCAGCCCGCGACGAAGGCGCGCGCGCCATCGGGCGTGAGCGCGACGGCGTAGAGCTCGCCCTCCTGCTCGGTGCCGATGGGCGGGCGGATCACCGCGCGGGCGGTGCCTTCGGGCAGGTCCCACAGCCGCAGCGTCTTGTCGTCCGACACGCTGGCGAGGATCCGCCCCGCGGCATCGGTGGCGAGCCGCGCGACCGGGGCGGTGTGGGCCAGCGCCTCCACCCGCAGGAAGGGCTGCTGCGGGGGGTCCTGCGCCGCGCCGCCGAGCGGCAGGAGCGCGAGGAGGACCGCGATGGCGGCGAGGAGGCGCCGGCCCCCGCCCATCTCAGCTCGCCAGCTCGAATCCCCGGCCTTCGGCGAGCTGCTGCGCATTGCTCACCGACTCCGAGAAGTTGTCGCGCCGCGCGATGTTGCTGGCGGCGAGGGAGCGGACATCGCCGTCGGACGCGGCGGCGGGGTCGGGGGGGGAGGGCAGGGCGCGCGCCTCGGGGAAGGCGCTGGCGGGGGCATAGCCGCGCAGGCCCGATGCGGTCTCGACCAGCACGTTGCCGGCGGCGGCGGGGCGGATCGTCACCCTCTCCCGCGGGGGAAGCTGGGCGACCTCGGGCGAGGCGGCGTCGGGGCGGAGCTTCAGCGGCACCGCCGCGCGGGTCTGCACCGGCACGGTGCGGCCCACCGCCGCCCCGGCCTGCACCTGCTGCTTCACCCCGGGGGCCACGGTGTCGATCGCAGTGTCGAATTCGGCGCCGCGGCGGCCGATCTGCTGGTTGATGGTCTGCGCCAGCTGCAGGTCGCGCTGGGTGGCCGCGCGGATATTGGCCAGCCGCGCCTCGGCCTGAGGGCGGGCCAGGCGGCCGGCGCGGACATCCTCGCGGATGCGCTGGGCGGTGCCGAAGCGGCAGTCCATCAGCTGGTTGAAGGCGATCTGGGTGCGGTCGAGCTGCGCATTCTCCGCCGCCAGGTCGCCCGCGACCGCCTGGCCGAGAGCGGCCTGGTCGGTCGCCTGCTGCTGCCGTGCGGAGAGGTAGCCCGCGCCGCCCCCGACGAGGCCGCCGCCGACGGCGCCGATCGCCGCCCCCGCGGCGACGTTGCGCCCGCGCCCGCCTGCCGCCGCCGCGACGAGGGCGCCGAGCGCGGCGCCGCCCACCGCGCCGATGGCGGCGCCGCGCAGGATGTCCTCGGCGAAGAAGTTGCCGGTGCTGTCGAGCGCGACGAGCTGCGCCCGGCAGGGGTCGGACCCGTCATCGGCGCCGATCCGGCCTTCCCGCGTGGTGACGCAGCCCGCCAGCATCGCCGCCGCCGTCAGCACCGCCATGCCGCGTCGGAGCCGCCCGGTCGTCTGGCCTGGGGCCGGCCGGGGCGGGACGGGGAACGAAAGGGACGACATGCGCTGGCACCGGTGCGGGTTCGAAGACGGCAGAGAGGACAGCGTAACAGTGCCCCGCGCGCACCACCACCGCGAATTTCGTCCTGCGGTGGTGCCGGCCCGCAATGGCTTGCTTCCGTCCGGGCGCAAGCATGTCTATCGTAGGTAGCGTGATCGTGCGGTCCCTCGCTTCTGCGCGGGACGCCGAGCGGAGGTCCCATTCGGCATGCAACCTCCCCGATTGATCGGGATCAGGACGCCCCTCGGCGATGACGCGCTGACCGCCGTCAAGCTCAGCGTCGTCGAGGAACTGGGCGTTCCCTACACCATCGAGGTGGAGGCGCTCGGCAAGAGCCCGAACGTCCAGGCCAAGGACCTGCTCGGCAAGGACGTGACCGTCACGGTCACGCAGCGCGGGCCGTCGCCGCTGGTGCGGCATTTCGGCGGGGTGGTGGCGGAGTTCCAGCGGGTGGGCGCGGGCGCGGCGGGGCGCATGACCTACCGGCTGGTGGCGGTGCCGCGGCTCGCGCTGCTCGCGCTCCGGCGGAATTGCCGCGTCTTCCAGGACCTGACGGTGACCGACATCGTCACCAAGGTGCTGGAGGACAACGGCCTGCAGGCGCCGGAATTCAACGTCTCCGGCGCGGGGGCGCCGCTTCCCTACTGCACGCAGTTCAACGAGACGGACCTGCACTTCGTCTCCCGCCTGCTCGAGGAAGCGGGCCTCACCTACCATTTCGAGCATGCGGCCGCCGGGCCGAAGATGAAGGTGGCCGGCGGGCCGGGCGACTTTCCCTATGCCGACCTGGCGGAGATGATGGCCGAGCACGGGGCGACCCAGCTCGACATGCTGTCGGGCTGGCGGCGGGTGAACCGCGTACGCAGCCGGCGGACGCTGCTGCACGACATGGACGAGGAGCGCAGCCAGCCTTCCGTCACGCTCGAATCGAACGCCAACACCCGCAACTTCGCCGAGGAGCCGGCGATGGACGGCTTCGGCGAGGTGTTCCACTGGCCGGGCGGGATGAGCACGCAGGGCCATGCCGGCACCGCCGTCATCGAGATGTCGGCCGCCGAGAGCGCGTCGGAGGAGTTCCAGGCCCAGGCCCGCGACCCGCGCCTGCGGCCGGGCGTGCGTTTCCATGTCGCCGTGAAGAACGAGGATGCGAGCGTCACCAAGCGGCAGTACCACGTCACCGCCGTCCGCCACGAAGCCTTCGACCATTCGGGCCTGGTGGCCGGCGCGGGCGGGACGGAAAGCTACGGCGCGACGCTGCGGCTGGCCATGAACGGCCGCACCTGGGCGCTGCCGCAGCGCCATCCGCGGCCGGTGATGCCCGGGCTGCAATCCGCCACCGTGACCGGTCCGGCGGGGGAGAAGATCCATGTCGACAAGTTCGGCCGGATCAAGGTGAAGTTCCGCTGGGACCGCTTCGGGAAGGACGACGACACCTCCTCGATCTGGGTGCGCGTGATGCAGCCCGCGGCCGGCGCCTGGGGCGGCGCCTGGTTCCTGCCGCGCGTCGGCGACGAGGTGCTGGTCGCCTTCCTGGAAGGCGACCCGGACCGCCCGCTGGTCGTCGGCTCGGTCTACGGCAAGGACGCGCCGCCGCCCTTCGACCCGGGCGCCAACAAGACACAGACCGGCTACCGGACGCGCAGCTACAAGTCCGACAGCAAGGCCGACGCCAACATCCTGCGCTTCGAGGACAAGAAGGGCAGCGAGGAGGTGCTGGTCCACGCCCAGAAGGACCTGACGGTCGAGGTCGAGAACGACGAGACGCGCAATGTCGGCCACGACCAGGTCGAGACGATCAAGAATTCCCGCACCACCACCATCAAGGATGCGGACGACACCTACACGCTCGAGAAGGGCAGCCGCACCGAGACCATCAAGATAGGCGACGAGACCCTGTCGATCGACATGGGCAACCGCGCGACCAAGCTGAAGATGGGCAATGACGACCTGAAGCTCGGCATGGGCAACTTCGGCCTGAAATGCGACCTCGGCGCCGTCACGATCGAGGCGATGCAGAGCATCACGCTGAAGGTCGGGGGCAACAGCGTCGTCATCGACCAGACCGGCGTGACCATCAAGGGCATCATGGTGAAGGCCGAGGGCCAGGCGATGATCGAGACCAAGGCGCCGCTGGCCCAGCACAGCGGCGACGGCATGGTGATCATCAAGGGCGGCCTGGTGATGATCAACTGAGATGAGCACGGCGTTGCAGAAACTCGTCATCCCGCTCGCGCCGCTGCTGCCGCGGCTCGAGCTCGAGCCGCCCGCCGCCGCGGCGGTGGCGGGGGCGGAGACGGCGGCCGACGGCATCGCGCGGCTGGAAGCCGCGGGGCTGCGCAACGAGGCCGCTCGCCTGGCCGCGCATGCGCTGCCGAAGCGCGAGGCCGTGTGGTGGGGCTGCATGTGTGCCCGCGCCGTGCCCGACCCGTCGCTGGCGCCCGCCGACGCCGAGGCGCTGCTGGCCGCCGAGGCCTGGGTGCGCCGCCCGGGCGACGACGCGCTGCGCCGCGCCGCGATGGAATGCGCGCAGCGCACCGGCTTCCGCACGCCCGAGGCCTGGGCCGCGGTCGGCGCCTTCTGGAGCGGCGGCAGCATGGCGCCCGCCGGCCAGCCCGCCGTGCCGCCGCCCGAACACCTGACCGGCGTCGCGATCAGCGGCGGCGTGGTGCTGGCGGCCGTGCGCTTCCAGCCGGAACGCGCGCAGGACCGCCTCTCGCGCTTCCTCGCCTCGGCGCGGGAGATCGCGCAGGGCGGCGCCGGTCGGATCACGCCGGAGGCGGCGTGAGATGGCAGGCCCTCCCGCCTCACGCATCACCGACATGCATGTCTGCCCGATGGTGACGCCCGGGCTGCCGCCCATCCCGCATGTCGGCGGGCCGATCATCAGCGGCATGCCGACGGTGCTGACCGGCAAGCTGCCGCAGGCGCGCATCAGCGACATGTGCGTCTGCGTCGGGCCGCCCGACGTCATCGCGAAGGGCAGCGCCACCGTGCTGGTCGGCAAGCTGCCGGCCGCCCGCATCGGCGACACATGCGGCCATGGCGGCACGATCGTCATGGGCTTCCCCACCGTGCTGATCGGCGGGTGACGGGGATGGGGGAGATCACGCTTTCCGTCCTGCGCTGCCCGGACAACGTGGTGCCGGAGGAGAGGCGCGCGACGGGCGGGGAGATCAGCCTCGGCCGCGGGGCGGAATGCGACTGGCAGCTCGCCGATCCGGACCGGGTGCTGTCGAAGCGGCATTGCGTGGTGGAGTTCTTCGGCGGCGGCTGGCAGCTGCGCGACACCTCCACCAACGGCACCTTCGTCAACCACGGCGCGGCGCCGGTGGGGCGCGACCAGGTGCGCCCGCTGCTGGACGGCGACCGCCTGCGCCTCGGCGCCTACGAGATCGAGGTGCGGATCGCCGAGGCCACGGCCCCCGGCGCCGGGTGGGGCGGCGGCCCCGCCGCGCCGGCCGCGGACCCCTTCGGCGCCTCCGCGCCCCAGGGCTTCGGTACGCCGCAGGGCTTCGGTGCGCAGCCGGGCTTCGGTGGCGCCCTGCCGGGGATGGGCACGCCGCCGGGCGCGGGCGGCGGGCTTCTGCCGGACGACTTCGACCCCTTCGGCGACGACGCCGCCCCGATGCCGGACCACGCGCCCTCGACCGCCGAGGCCTTCATGGTCCCGCCATCGCTGCCGGCCGGCAAGGCGGTGATCCCGGACGACTGGGACCTGGACCTGAACCCGGCGTCTGCGCCCGCCCCGCAACCCGCGCCGCGCCTGGCGCCGCTGCCCCCGCAGGCGCCGCCCGCGGCCGGCGGGCCCGCCTTCGCGGCATCGCCCGATCCCTTCGCGCCGCCATCCGCCACGCCCGGCCCCTCCGCCGCACCCTGGGCGGCGCCCCTGCCGGCGGTCCCCGACCTGCCCGATCCCTTCGCGGAACATGGCGACCCGCTGGTGCGGCCGCAGCCCGTG
>NZ_JBNXUO010000005.1:0-214755 GCF_050563535.1 Falsiroseomonas sp. CW058 | reverse complement strand
GCGGCGACCGCCCCGCGCGCGAGGATCGCCCCACCCGCGAGGAGCACGCCCCGCGCGAGGAGCGCCCCGCGCGCGAGGACCGGCGCCCGCAGAGCTACGAGGCGCGGCGCGAGGAATTCCGCCGCGAGCGCCGTGAGGACCGCGAGGCCGGGCCGACGCCGCGCGGCTTCGGCGATGCCGTGCCGGCCTTCATGCTGGTGGCCATCCCGCGCCCGCGCCGCGACGCCGCGGCCGAGGGGCCTTCCGGCGAGGCCGAGCCCGAAGCGGCCTGAAACCGCCCGGGGCGGTTGCCCGTTGCCGGCAGCCGCCTAGATTGCCCGCCGCGGCCATCCTTCGCGCCGCGCGCCAAGAGATAGCCAGGAGCGCACCATGAACGTCGTCAGCCCGGTCGCCGCCGAGGCGCCCAAGAAGTCCTCCACGGCGCCGTTCAAGTGGGACGACCCCCTGCTGCTGGACGAGGCGCTCACGGAAGACGAGCGCATGATCCGCGACGCGGCCCGGCAGTTCTGCCAGGAAAAGCTGATGCCGCGCGTCCTCATGGCCAACCGGAACGAGTCCTTCGACCGGGAGATCATGAACGAGTTCGGGGAGATGGGCTTCCTCGGCGCGACCCTCGACGGCTATGGCTGCGCCGGAGTCTCCTACGTCGCCTACGGGCTGATGGCGCGCGAGGTGGAGCGCGTGGACAGCGGCTACCGCAGCGCCTTCTCCGTGCAGTCCTCGCTCGTCATGTTCCCGATCCACGCCTTCGGGTCCGAGGAGCAGAAGCAGAAGTTCCTGCCGAAGCTGCGGACGGGCGAATGGGTGGGCTGCTTCGGCCTGACCGAGCCCGATGCCGGGTCCGACCCTTCGTCGATGCGCACCCGCGCGCGGAAGGTGGATGGCGGCTACCTCGTCTCCGGCTCCAAGACCTGGATCACCAATTCCCCGATCGCCGATGTCGCCGTGATCTGGGCGAAGGACGATGAGGGCGTGCTGCGCGGCTTCCTGCTGGAGCGCGGCATGAAGGGCCTGACCTTCCCGAAGATCGAGGGCAAGTTCAGCCTCCGCGCCTCCGTCACCGGCATGATCATGATGGACGACGTCTTCGTGCCGGAGGCGAACCGCCTGCCCGGCGTCAAGTCCCTCGCCGGCCCCTTCTCGTGCCTCAACCGCGCCCGCTACGGCATCGCCTGGGGCGCGATGGGGGCGGCGGAATTCTGCTGGCACGCAGCGCGCGAGTACACGCTGGGCCGCAAGATGTTCGGCCGCCCGCTGGCGCAGACGCAGCTGGTGCAGAAGAAGCTGGCCGACATGCAGACCGAGATCACGCTCGGCCTGCACGCCGTCCTCCGCGTTGGCCGCCTGTTCGACGAGCACAAGGCCGCGCCGGAGATGATTTCCCTGGTGAAGCGCAACAACTGCGGCAAGGCGCTCGACATCGCCCGTGTCGCGCGCGACATGCATGGTGGCAACGGCATCGTCGACGAGTACCATGTCATCCGCCACGTCATGAACCTCGAGACGGTGAACACCTACGAGGGCACGCATGACGTGCACGCGCTGATCCTCGGCCGCGCGCAGACCGGCCTGAACGCGTTTGGCGGGTAGGGTAACGCAGGCTCCCCCGACCCTTCCCCACCGCGGGGAAGGGCCGGGGCCGCGCTGAACCCGCATGGAAGCGGGCTCCGTCGTCCCGGTCGGCACAGCCATCGCCGGCGCGCTCACCCCTGCCTTCCTGCTGGCCGGCGTGATGACCGCGCTGCGCGTGCTGTCGGAACGGCGCAACCGCCTGGTGGACCGCGTCCACGCGGCCCGTGGCGGGCGGGAATCCGAGATCGACATCGCCCGCCTGCGCCTGCGCGCGGGCATCGCGCTCGGCGCCATGCTGGGCTGCATCCTGTCCGCCATCCTGGTCTGCGCGCTGGTGGCGGCGACCTTCCTCGGCCTGCTCTACGACCTGCCGCTGCGCAGCGCGGTCATCGCATTGATGCTTGGCGCGATGGTGATGCTGGCCGCCGGGCTCGGCTGCTTCTTCGCCGAGGCGCTGCTGGCCCGCACCGACCTGCCACCAGGGGATCCCCGTTGAGATGCGCCTGACCATCGACCGCATGGGCAGCGGCGGCGACGGCGTGGCGGCGACGCCCGACGGCCCGCTCCACATCCCCCGCGCCCTGCCGGGCGAGGTCGTGCTGGCCACCCCCGCCGGTCGCGGCCAGGCGGTGCTGGACGCGGTGGAGGCCGCCTCGCCCGACCGCGTCGCGCCACCCTGCCCCCATTTCGTCGAAGGCTGCGGCGGCTGCGCCCTGCAGCACTGGGCGATGCCCGCGCAATCCGCCTGGAAGCGCGCCCGCCTGGCCGAGGCGCTGGTGCGCGCCGGCTTCCCGGACACGCCGGTCGCCGAAGCCGCCGAGACGCCGCCCCGGGCGCGCCGGCGCGCCGACCTGGCGCTGCGGCGCCGGCCGGATGGCAGCGTCGCCGTGGGCTTCCACCGCCGCGGCAGCGCCGACCTGCTGGACCTTCGGGAATGCCATGTGCTGCGGCCGGAGATCTTCGCCCTTCTCGCGCCGCTCCGCGCCCTGCTGCGCCGCCTGCCCGCGCTGGGACGGGAGGGTTCGGCAGTGGTGAACCTGCTGGAGACCGGGCCCGACCTGCTGCTGCGCACCGACCGGGACCTGGACGCGTCGGGCCGCCGCCTGCTCGCGACCTTCGCGGCCTCGCTCTCCATCCCCCGCATTGCCTGGGCGCGGGGCGAGGGCCTCGCGGAGAACGCGGTGCAGTCCGGGCCGGTGCGGCTCTCCCTCGGCGGGGTGGCGGTGACGCCGCAGCCGGGCGCCTTCCTCCAGGCCAGCCGGGAGGGGGAGGCCGCGATCGTCGGCGCCGTGCTGGCCGGCCTGCCCGCGAAGCTGCCGGCGCGGGCGCGGCTGCTCGATCTCTATGCCGGGCTCGGGACGCTGAGCTTCCCGCTCGCCGCCCGCGGCCGCGTGACGGCGGCGGAAGGCGATGCCGGCGCCTTCGCGGCGCTGGACGCCGCGGCGCGAGGGGCGGGCGGGCGCGTCACCGCGCTGAAGCGCGACCTGGCGCGGCAGCCCTTCCTGCCGGCGGAGCTGAAGCCCTTCGCCGCCGTCGTGCTCGACCCGCCCTATGCCGGCGCGGCGGAACAGGTGGCGCAGATCGCGCGCAGCGCGGTGGCGCGGGTGGTCTATGTCTCCTGCAACCCGGTCGCGCTGGCGCGGGATGCGGCGGCGCTGCGCGGGGCGGGCTTCGCGGCGCTGGCCGCGGTGCCGGTGGACCAGTTCCGCTGGTCGGCGCATCTCGAATCCGTCATCGCCTTCGCGCGCTGACCCGCCTGCGACGCCGGCCGGGGGCGGCGCGCACGGATGTTTTCTTACGCCGCCGGACAAGTCGGGCTTGCATCCGTGCCGCGGCGCACAACCTCAGCGCGGCCGCACCGCCAGGGAGGGAAGCGCAGCATGGAACGTCGTCGCCTGATGATGGGGGCGGCTGCCGCCCTCGCCGCGCCCGCGCTGCTCCGCGCCGCACCCGCCGGGGCCCAGGCTCCCGCGTCGCAGGCACAGGCCCCCGCGCCGCTCGCGCAGCCGCCGGGCTTCTTCCGCACCCGCCTGGGCGGCTTCACCATCACCCAGCTGCATGACGGCAGCCGCACCGTGCCCCTGCAGGGCTTCGTCCGCAACGCCCCGATCGAGGAGGTGCAGCGCACCCTGGCGGAAAGCTTCCTGCCGACCGACGCGCTCCGCATCACCTTCACCGCGCCGCTGGTGGAGACGGGGCGGCACCTCGTCCTGCTCGACACCGGCAACGGCGCGCAGCCCGCCGGGTCCCCGGTCGGGCGGGTGGCGGAGAACCTGCGTGCGGCGGGCCTCGACCCAGCCCGCATCACCCATGTGGTGATCAGCCATTTCCATGGCGACCACATCAACGGCCTGACGCTGGCCGACGGCACTGCGGCCTATCCGAACGCCGAGATCCTGGTGCCCGAGGCCGAATGGCGCTTCTGGACCGACGAGGCGGCGGCGAGCCGCGCGCCGGAGGCGATGCGCCCCGCCTTCGCCAATGCCGCCGCCCGCTTCCGCCCCTACCAGGGCCGGGTGCGCCAGCTCGGCGACGGGGCGGAGGCGGTGCCGGGCATCCGCCTGTCCAGCGCCTTCGGCCACACGCCGGGCCATTCCGTCATCCACGTCGCGGATGGCGCGGAGCAGCTGATGTATGTGGCGGACGTGACCAACCGCCCGGAACTCGCCGCCCGCCGCCCGGATTTCCATATCATGTTCGACATGGACGGCGCCGCTGCCGAGGCGACGCGCCGGCGCGTCTTCGACCGCATCGCGGCGGAGCGGATGCGCGTCGCCGGCTTCCACTTCCCCTTCCCCGCCATCGGCCACATGGCGAAGGAGGGCGATGGCTACCGCTTCGTCCCGACGGACTGGGCGGCTTCGGCATGAGGAGGGACGGGATGATGATGGACCGCAGGACGATTCTCGCCGCCGGTGCGGCCGCCATGGCGGCGCCGCGGGTCGCCGCAGCCCAGGGAAGCACCCAGGGGGGCAACCCGGCCAGCCACCGCATCGCGGTGGGCGGGCTGGAAGCCTTCGTCGTGACCGACGGGCAGGTGGCCCGCGCCGACGTGACGCAGGGCGTGGTGGCGAACGCCACCGCCGAACAGGTGCGCGGGGCGCTGGCCGCGGCGGGCATCCAGGGCACCGCCATGCCCAACCCGTTCAACATCACCATCGTCCGCACCCCGCGCGGGCTGGTGGCGCTCGATGCCGGGCGCGGCGCCGTGGGCGGGCAGCAGGCGGGCGGCGTGGTCGCCAACATGCGGGCCATCGGGCTCGACCCCGCGCAGGTGGTGCTGGTGGCGCACACGCATTTCCACGGCGACCACATCGGCGGGCTGGTCGATGCCGCCGGCGCGCCGGTCTTCCCGAATGCCGAGATCGCAGTGCCGGAACGCGAATGGAGCTTCTGGACCGATGCCGGGGAGGAGAGCCGTGCCGCGGAGAACCGGCGGCCGAACTTCGCCAATGTGCGCAACCGCTTCGCCCCCTACCAGGCGAAGGTGACGCGCTTCGCCCCTGGCACGCAGGTCGCGCCCGGCATCACCGCGGTGGCGTCGCCCGGCCATTCGCCCGGCCATTCGTCCTTCCTGGTGGCGGACGGGTCGCAGCAGCTGCTGGTGATCGGCGACGCCATCACCACCCCGGCCTTCTTCATGGCGAATCCGGAGTGGTATCCCTTCTTCGACATGGACCCGCCGATGGCGGTGGAGACTCGCAAGCGCCTGCTGGACCGTGCCGCGACGGACCGCATCCCGGTGGTGGGCTACCATTTCGACATGCCCGCGACCGGCCGTGTGGAACGCGCCGGCAGCGGCTATCGCCTGGTGCCGTCGGGCGCGTAGGGCAGTCGCGTTCCGCGTCAGCCCCGCAGCACCTCGGGGTTGACGCAGGCGCCCGGCGCGGGCGGCCGGCCCGACAGGATGTCGAGCAGGTTGGCCGCCGCCACCCGCGCCGTGGCGCCCCGCGCCACCGTGGTTCCCGCGCCCATATGCGGCGTCAGGATCAGGTTCGGCACGCCGTCCAGCGGCGTCGCGGGCGGCGGCGGCTCGCTCTCCCGCACGTCGAGGGCGGCGCCGCGCAGCCGTCCCGCGCGCAGCGCCGCGGCCAGCGCCGCCTCGTCCACCAGGCCGCCGCGGCCGGTGTTCACCAGCATCGCCCCGGGGGCCAGCAGGTCCAGCTCCGCCGCCCCGATCATGCGGCGCGAGGCCGGTGTCAGCGGCGCATGCAGCGAGACGACATCGGCCCCCGCCAGCAGGTCCCGCAGCGATGCCGCGCGGCGCACCGGCGCGATGTCGCCCGCATCGGCCAGGCGCGGGCTCCAGGCGGAGACGCGCATCCCCATCGCCAGCGCGATGCGCGCGACCCCGCGCGCGATGCCGCCATAGCCGACGAGCGCCAGCGCCCGCCCATGCAGCTCGATGCCGAGCTGCGCGCGGTCCCACCGCCCCGCCTGCGTCGCGCGGTCGTGGCGCGGGATGTCGCGGGCCAGCGCCAGCATCAGGCCGATGGTGAATTCCGCGACCGACTGCGCATTGGCGCCCGCCGCCGCCATCACCGCGATGCCCCGTGCGGTTGCCGCCGCCACGTCGATCACGTCATGCCCCGCCGCCGCGCGGGAGATGACGCGCAGCGCCGGGGCCGAGGCGATGGCCGCGGCCGAGATCGGGATGAAGCGGGAGATCACGCCGTCGAAGCCCTGTTCCGCCAGGCGGCGCTCCATCTCCGCGCGTCCGCCCTCGGCGGAGACGAAGGAGACGCGGCAGCCCGCCGCCTCCAGCAGGTCCATGCCCGCCTGTTCGAGGCGCGGTGCGGTGACGAGGATGTGGTGGGCCATGCCCCGCATGTCCGATGCCGGCGCGTGCGGGTCAATACGCCATCGGCCGCGGGCCAACCGGCCCCGCGCCGCCGCGTTGCATCCGTCGCGCCCGCCGCCGCCCCCTTGTCAGGCCGGCCTTTCCCGGCTTTCTGCGCCTCCACAACCCGGAGTTCCCCCATGCGCCGCCGCAACCTGCTGCTGGCCGCCCCCGCCCTGGCCCTTGCGCCCGGCGGGGCCCGCGCCCAGGCCTTCCCTTCCCGTCCGATCCGCGTCGTGGTGCCCTTCGCGCCGGGCGGGGCGGTGGACATCACCGCCCGCCTTCTCGGCGAAAGGCTGCAGCCGATCCTCGGCCAGACCGCCATCATCGAGAACCGCGGCGGCGCGGGGGGCAACCTCGGCGCCGATGTGGTCGCCAAGGCGGAGAAGGACGGCCACACCATCGCCGTCACCACCGCCACCATCATGGCGGCGAACAAGTTCCTCTACCGCCGCTCCATGCCCTTCGACCCGGTGCGCGACCTTGCGCCGGTGACGCGGGTCTCCACCGGGACGGTGCTGCTGGTGGTGAACAGCAGCCGCCCCTGGCGGCATTTCAACGACCTGATCGAGCATGCGCGCCGCAACCCCGGCGCGGTCACCATGGGGTCCTCCGGCACCGGCACGGTCAGCCACCTGACGATCAGCGCGGTGGCGCGCGCGGCGGGCGTGGACATCACCCATGTGCCCTATCGCGGCGGCGGGCCCGCCATCTCCGACCTGCTCGGCGGCACCATCGACATGATGTTCGACGTGATGCCCGCGCTGATGCCGCATGTGCGGGAGGGGCGGTTCCGCGCCCTCGCCGTCGGCAGCGCGGACCGCGTGGACTATGTCCCCGGCCTCGAGAACGTGCCGGGCATGCGGGAATTGCTGCCGCAGTCGGGCATCGATTCGCAGAGCTGGTACGCGGTGAACGCCCCTGCCGGCGTGCCGGAGGACCGGATCGCCACGCTGCACCGCGCCATCGTGCAAGTGGTCCGCACCGACGACTTCCGCTCGCGGCTCGAACCGCTCGGCTTCAAGCCGATCTGGGACGAGACGCCCGCCGCCTATGGCGCCTACCTGCGCGAGCAGGAGCGCGTGTGGCAGGCGATCGTCGAGGCGTCGGGGGCGACGCTGGATTAGCCCGCGATCGTCCCCAGTGTGCACGCCGCAGGCGGGCATACGCAGGGCGTGAATCGCCGGTCCAGGGCCTGCGCCCCCGCGGCTGCCGCCGCGGGGGCGATGCGCCGTCAGCCGAAGGCCTGGCCGAGCCGGGCCAGCACCCGCGCCTCCGCCTCCGACACCTTGCGGCCGAGCCCGAGGAAGCCGCCCGCTGCCTCCGCCACGCGGCGGGCGCGGCCGATCGTCTCGTCGCGCAGTGCCGCGCGCGCCTCGGGCGCGAGGCCGGCGGCGACGGCCTTCACGTAGTCCCGCCAGGCCTCCTCCATGTCGCGCCCCGGCGGCGCGGCGAGCCAGCCTTCGAGCAGGGCGCGGGCTTCCGGCTGCGCGTCCAGCCCCGAATCGCGCGCCGCGTCGCGCAGCGCCGCCTTTTCCTTCGCGTCGAGCGCGCCATCCGCCCAGGCCACCAGCACCAGCGGCACCACCGCCAGCGCGGCCACGCCCTGCGGGCCGAGCCGGAGCGCCACGAAATGGTCGAGCACCGCCTCGTCCGCGATGCCGGAGGCGTCGCGGATCGCCTGCTTCAGCGTCCGCGTGCGCTCGGCCTCGCGCAGGCCCTCCAGCAGCGCCTCGTCCTGGGCGCGGAAGAACGCGTTCTCGAGCGAGCGTTCGATGGTCTGGATCACGTCGCCCTGCATCGGTCGCTCCCCTTTCCTGCGCCGGCCGAGGATACCGTCAGCGCGGCGGGTCCGCCACGCCGCGCTGAGGGCCGGAGCCGAGCGGCGGCGTGACCCAGCAATCCACCGCGCCGAGGGAGCGCGTGCAGAAGGGCGGCGCGGCCGGTGGCGCCGGCGGCGGCGCGCACCAGCTCTCGCGCCGTTCCAGCCGCACGATCGAACAGTCCCCTCCGGTCGCCCAGCTCGCGACATGGTCGACCGGCGTCCGCCCGGTGAGCACGACGGATGCCCCGCCGACCGCCGCCACGGGGCCGAGCGCCGGCTCCAGCCCGCAGGCCGCCAGGGCGCAGAGCGGCAGCAGCAGGGCGGGGCGGCGGGGGCGGGCCATGCGCCAGCCTCGCCGGCCGGGCTTAACGCGCTTTGAACGGGCGGCTATGGTCCGGCCCGAACCCCCTTCCCCGCCGCGCGCGGGGACGCCCCAGACGCAGAGGACCGCCCTTGCCCGACATCTTCGACGAGGTCGAAGAAGACCTTCGCGCCGAACGCGCGCGCCGCCTGGCCCGGCGCTGGGGCGGCGTCGCCTTCGGCATCGCGCTGGTCGTGGTGGCCGCCACCGGGGGCTGGCAGGGCTGGCGCTGGCACCAGGCGCGGCAGGCCACCACGGCGGCCGAGACGTACATGACGCTGCACCGCGCCGCCGAGCGCGAGGGCGCGGACCTTGCCGCCGCAGGCAACGGCTTCGCCGCCCTCGCGCGTGAGGCGCCGGAGGGATATGCGACCCTGGCGCGGCTGCGCGCCGCCGCGCTGAAGGCCTCGGTCGGCGATGCCGCGGGCGCCACGGCGCTGTGGGACGCGGTGGCGGCGGATGGCGATGCCGACCGCCTGTACCGCGACCTCGCGACGCTGCTCTCGGTCAGCCACGCGCTCGATGCCGGGGACCCGGCGCAACTTGCCGCGCGCATCGCGCCGCTGACGGCGGAGGGGAATCCCTGGCGCGCCTCGGCGCGCGAGGCGCAGGCGCTGATCGCGCTGCGCCGCGGCGCGCAGGAGGAGGCCCGCCGCATGCTGGAAGCCCTGGTCGCCGATCCCGCCGCGCCGCCCGGCGTGCGCGAAAGGGCGCAGCGCGTCGCCGCGGGGCTCCGCGGCTGATGGCCGGCCGGGTCTTCCCGCGCCGCGCGGCGCTGCTCGGCGCCGCGGCGCTGCTTTCCGGCTGCGGATCGCTCGACGGCATCCTCGGCACCCGCAAGACGCCGCTGCCCGGCGAACGCCGCAGCGTGCTGCGCGCCGATCCCACCCTGGCGCCGGATGCGGGCGTCGATGGCGGCGCGGTGGCGCTGCCGCCGGCCGGGCGCATCGCCGAATGGCCGCAGGTGGGCGGGCCGCCGAGCCACGCCCCCGGCCACGCCGCGCTGGCCGAGGCCCCGCGCCAGGCCTGGCGCGCCTCGATCGGCTACGGGTCGGGCTACCGGCAGCGGATCACCGCCGGGCCGGTCATCGCGGGCGGCCGCGTCTATGCGGTGGATGCCTTCGGCGAGGTCTCGGCCTTCGCGCTGGAGAATGGCGGGCGCGTCTGGCGCACCGACACCTCGCGCGAGGATGAGAGCGCGGGCGCGATGGGCGGTGGCGTCGCGGTGGAGGGCAATGTCGCCTATGTGGCGACCGGCCTCGCCGACGTGCTGGCCCTGAACGCGGAGACGGGCGCCGTGATGTGGCGCGTCCGCATCCCCGCCCCCGCGCGCGGCGCGCCGGCGGTGGCCAATGGCCGCATCTTCGTCCCCACGGTCGAGAACCAGCTCCTCGCGCTTTCCACCGAGGACGGGCGGCGGCTCTGGACGCACCGGGCGCAGCCGCTGGTCACGCTGCCGCTCGGCCTGCCGACCCCGGCGGTGGAGGGGGAGACGGTGGTGGCCGGCTTCGGCACGGGCGAGCTGACGGCGCTGCGTGCCGCGGATGGCCGCGTGCTGTGGGGCGAGACGCTGGGCGGCGTCGCCAATACCAGCCTGGCCGACATCGTCGGCATCACCGGCTATCCGGTGATCGACCGCGGGCGGGTGGTGGCGGTGGGGCTGGGCAACGTCACCATCGCCGTCGACCTCCGCAGCGGGCGGCGCCTGTGGGAGAGGCCGTTCGGCGGCGGCAACGGCGCGGCGGCGGCGGGCGACTGGGTCTTCGCCGTCACCCGCGCGGGCGATGCCGTGGCTCTGGGGCGTGAGGACGGGCGCATCCGCTGGGTGCGGGAGCTGGACGCCGCGCCGGAAGGCGGGCGGCGCGGCGAGCCGGCGCAGTTCGGCCCGCCGCTGGTGGCGGGCGGGCGCATCCTGGTGCCGTCGAGCCGGGCGGAGCTGCTGATGCTCGACCCCGCCGGGGGCGCGGTGGCGGGGCGCGTGCCGCTTTCCGCCGGCGTCACGCTGCCGGGCGCGGTCGCGCAGGACACGCTGGTGCTGCTCGGCGACGACGGGACGCTGATGGCGCTGCGCTGAAGGCGCGGCGCCCGGCGCGGTCCGCATTTGGCAAAACCGGGCGCCGGGCCGATATAGCGGCCGCATGTCCTACACCGTCGCCATCCTCGGCCGCCCCAATGTCGGCAAGTCCACGCTGTTCAACCGCCTCGTCGGCCGACGGATCGCCATCGTGGACGACACGCCCGGCGTCACCCGCGACCGCAAGGATGCGGAATGCGAGATCGGCGGCGTGCCGATCCGCCTGGTGGACACCGCCGGGCTCGAGGAATCCGCGCCCGACACCATCCCCGGCCGCATGCGCGCGAGTTCGGAAGCCGCCCTGCGCGCCGCCGACCTGGTGCTGTTCGTCATCGACGCCCGCGCCGGGCTGACCCCCTCCGACCGCGCCTTCGCCAACTGGCTCCGCAAGGCGGAGGTGCCGGTCATCCTGATCGCCAACAAGGCGGAGGGGCGGCTGGGCGGGCAGATGGCGCTGGAGGCCTATGAGCTCGGCCTCGGCGACCCCATCCCGGTCAGCGCCGAGCACGGGGACGGCTTCGGCGACCTGCATGACGAGGTGCGTGAGCGGCTGGGCGGCGGCGCGCGCCCGCCGAAGGGCGAGCGGGAGCGGCCGTTGCGGCTGGCCATCGTCGGCCGGCCCAATGCCGGCAAGTCCACCCTGCTGAACGCCTTGCTGGGCGAGGAGAGGATGATCACCGGGCCCGAGCCGGGGCTGACGCGCGACGCGGTGGCGGTGCAGTTCCGCGATGCCGTCGGCCCGGTGCGGCTGGTGGACACGGCGGGGCTGCGGAAGAAGGCGCGGGTCGAGCAGGCGCTCGAGAAGATGTCGACCGCCGCCACCATCGCGGCGCTGAAGGAGGCGGAGATCGTCGTCCTCGTGCTCGACGCGCTGCTGGGCATGGACGAGCAGGACCTCCGCATCGCCCGGCTGGCGGAACGGGAAGGCCGGGCGGTGGTGATCGCGCTGAACAAGTGGGACGCGGTGGAGGACCGCGCGGCGGCGCGCCGCCGGCTGGAGGACGTGCTGACGGCGAGCCTGGCGCAGCTGCGCGGCGTGCCGGTGGTGCCGATGTCGGCCGCCAATGGCCGCGGGGTCGACCGGCTGATGCCCGCCGTGCGGGAGGCCGAGGCGCTGTGGAACCGCCGGGTGCCGACCGGCGAGCTGAACCGCTGGTTCGAGGCCATGAAGGAACGCCACCAGCCGCCGCTGGTGGAGGGCAAGCGCATCAAGCTGCGCTACGCCACCATGCCGAAGGCCCGCCCGCCCACCATCGTCGTCTTCGGCACCCGCGCCGAGATGCTGCCCGAGGACTACCGCCGCTACCTGGTGAATTCGTTCCGTGAGGCCTTCGCCATGCCGGGCGTGCCGATCCGCCTGAACCTGCGCGGGACCGACAACCCCTATGCGGAAGGTGAAGAGTAGGGCCAGCCCGGCCCGTCCCGTACCTCCGCCAGCACGCGGGCCAGGTTGCGCCCGATCCGGCGCTTCGCCTCGGCCCAGTCCACCACCGCGAAGGCATCGAGTTCCGGCTGCCAGCGCCCGGCGCGGTCGCGGAACCTCGAACGGCAGACCAGTGCCGCCGGATCGGGCATCGCCTCCACCGCCCAGAGGAACAGCGCAAGGTCCTTGCCCGGCCGGTAGCGGTGCAGGCCGAGCGGGCGCAGCGCCGCCTCGGGCGCCGCCAGCCCGGTCTCCTCCGCCAGTTCGCGGACGGCGGCGGCACGGTGGGATTCCCCCGATTCCGCCAGGCCCTTCGGGACATCCCACAATGCCAGGCCGGTGAAGCGGCCCAGCAGCAGGCGCGTGCCGTCATCGGTGACGATGACGCCGCAGCTCACCCGTCCCGCCATGTTCCATTCCCCTGCCCAGGGCACGGGCAGCGCCCGGCCATGTTGCCCAAATGTGTTCCACGCATTGCAGACTTGCAATTTTTGCTCGGACACGCGATGTGCCGCGTCAGATGCGGCCCGATCAGAACGCCGCCGGGAGACAGGGAACCAAAGCGATGACGTGGAAGATGCTGGCGGCCGCCGCGGCGGCCTTCGTGACCTTCGGCGTGGGCGAGGCCATGGCCGGCCGCGACCTCGACCAGATCAAGGCCCGCGGCAGCCTGCGCTGCGGCGTGCAGGGGCCGTCCAACCCGGGCTTCGGCGTGCCCGACAGCCAGGGCCGCTGGGGCGGCTTCAACGTGGAGATCTGCCGCGCGGTCTCCATCACCATCTTCGGCGACCCGAACCGGGTGGAATTCGTCCCCGTCACCACCCAGTCGCGCTTCCCGGCGCTGGCGGCGGGCGAGGTGGACGTGCTGTCCAACAACTCCACCTGGACGCTGACGCGCGATTCCAACGTCAACCGCTTCAACTTCCCCGCCGTGGTCTTCTATGACGGCCAGGCCATCATGGTGCCGCGCCGGCTGAACGTGACCAGCGCGCGGCAGCTGAACGGCGCGACGGTCTGCGTGCAGCCCGGCACGACGACGGAGCTGAACCTGGCCGACTATTTCCGCCAGAACAACCTTCGATTCACCCCGGTGGTGATCGCCGACCTCGACGAGCTGCGCCGCGCCTACGACAGCGGCCGCTGCGACGTCTTCACCAACGACTTCGCCGCCCTCGCCGCGCAGCGCACGCTGCTCTCCCGCCCCGCCGAGCATGTGATCCTGCCCGAGCGCATCTCGAAGGAGCCGCTGAGCCCGGTGGTGCGCCAGGGCGACGAGGAGCTGACGAACATCGTCGCCTGGACGGTGTTCGGCCTGATCGACGCCGAGGAGTTCGGCATCGGCATGGCGAATGTCGAGCAGGTCGCGGCCAGCGCGACGGACCCGCGCGTGCGCCGCCTGCTCGGCGTCGAGGGCAACATGGGCGAGAGCCTGGGCGCGGCGCGCCCGGACTACATGCGCCAGATCATCCGCACCTTCGGCAACTACGGCGAGATCTTCGAACGCCACCTCGGCGCCGACACGCCGCTGCGGCTGGAGCGGGGGCAGAACAACCTCTGGACCCGCGGCGGCCTGCTCTACGCCCCGCCGGCGCGCTGACCCGGGACGGCCGCGCGCCACCGCGCGCGGCCCCCGAAGGGGGCGGGCGCCACGCCGGGCAAGGCCCGCCCCCTTCCCCGCCCCGGCACCCATGGGGCCGGCACCAGGCCCTTCCTCCGGACGGACCGCATGAGCACCACGACCTCCGCCGTCCTGCCGCCCGCGCGCGGGCTGATCCCGCTGCCGTCGGGCACCACCGCGCGCGGCCTGCTGGTCCAGGCGGCGCTGCTGGCCGCGGTCGTCGCCGCGGGCTGGTGGTTCTGGTCCAACGCGCAGGCCAACATGGCGGCGCGCGGCCTCCAGTTCGGCTTCGGCTTCCTCGACCGGTCCGCCGGCATCCCGATCGGCGAGAGCCCGATCCCCTACACCCCCGCCGACACCTATCGCCAGGCGCTGACCGTCGGCCTGCTGAACACGCTGCGCGTCGCTATGGCGGGCATCGCGCTCTGCACCCTGTTCGGCATCCTGCTCGGCCTCGCGCGGCTGTCGTCGAACCCGCTGCTGCGGGCGCTGGTGGGCGGCTACATCGAGGTGATCCGCAACACGCCGCTGGTGCTGCAACTGGTGTTCTGGCACGCGGTGATCCTGCAGCTGCCCTCCGTCCGGCAGGCGCTGAACCCGCTGCCGGGCGTCTTCCTCAGCCAGCGCGGGCTGAAGCTGCCGGCACCGCTGGCCGAGCCCGCGCTGTGGGTCTTCCTGGCCGCGCTGGCGGCGGGCGCCGCGGGCTGGCTGCTGCTGCTGCGGCGGGAGCGCGCGCGCCAGGCCGGCACCGGTGAGCGGAAGTCCACGCTGCTGCGCGGCCTCGCGCTGCTGGCCGGCCTGCCCGCGCTGACGCTCGCGGTGGGCTTCGCGCCGGCGGTGAGCTGGCCGGAACTGGCCGGCTTCAACTTCGAAGGCGGGCTCACGCTCTCGCCCGAATTCTTCGCGCTGCTGGTCGGGCTCGTCGTCTACACCTCGGCCTTCGTGGCGGAGATCGTGCGCGCGGGCATACAGAGCGTGCATCGCGGCCAGTGGGAGGCGGCGCGCGCGCTCGGCCTCGATGGCGGGCGCATCATGCGGCTGGTGATCCTGCCGCAGGCGCTGCGCGTCATCATCCCGCCGATGACCTCGCAATACCTGAACCTGACGAAGAACTCCTCGCTCGCCGTGGTGATCGGCTATCCGGACCTCGTCTCGGTCGCCAACACCTCCATCAACCAGACCGGCCAGGCGATCGAGGTCATCACCATCTTCATGACGGTGTACCTGGCGATCAGTCTCGCGACCTCCGGCCTGATGAACTGGTACAACGCCCGCGTCGCGCTGAAGGAGCGCTGAGATGAGCGCGACCACCCTCGCCCCCGCCGCGCCGGCCGGCCCGGGCCTTGCCGCGCGCGCCGCCGCCTTCGCGCGCGCCTGCTTCGCCGGGCCGCTCAACGCCGCCATCAGCGTCGCCTGCTTGGTCCTGCTGTGGCTCGCCCTGCCGCCCTTCTGGGACTGGGCGGTGACGCGCGCGACCTGGACCGGCAGCGCCAATGCCTGCCGCGAGGCCGGCGGCGCGTGCTGGGCCTTCGTGCGGGAGAAGTTCTGGTTCTCGGTCTTCGGGCTCTACCCCTACGAGGAACGCTGGCGGCCGGCGACGATGCTGGCGATCCTGGCGGCGATGGTCCTCGCCTCCACGCAGCGACGCCTGCACGGGCGGGGGCTGGTGCTGGCCTGGGCCGTCGCCGCGCCGGCCATGTGGATCCTGATGCAGGGCGGGATCCTCGGCCTGCCCTTCGTGCAGACGCGCCAGTGGGGCGGGCTCGCCATCACCGGGATCATCGCGGTCTACGGGCTGGCGCTGGGCTATCCGCTGGCGATCCTGCTCGCGCTCGGCCGGCGGAGCGAATTGCCGCTGCTGCGCTGGTTCTGCACCGCGGTGATCGAATGCGTGCGCGGCGTGCCGCTGATCAGCCTGCTGTTCATGGCGGCGATCATGCTGCCGCTGTTCATGCCCGCGGGCGTCACGGTGGACCGCCTGGTGCGCGTGCTGGTGGCCTACACCCTGTTCACCGCGGCCTACATGGCGGAGGTGGTGCGCGGCGGGCTGCAGGCGATGCCGCGCGGCCAGTACGAGGCGGCCGACGCGCTCGGCCTGCCCTACTGGCGCAAGATGCGGCTGGTGATCCTGCCGCAGGCGCTGACCCTCACCATCCCCGCGCAGGTCAACACCTTCATCGGCCTGTTCAAGGACACGACGCTGGTGGTGGTGATCGGCGTGTTCGACTTCTTCACCACGCTCCGCGCCGCACTCGGCGACCCGAACTGGCTGGGCTTCCCGACCGAGGCCTACCTGTTCGCGGCCGGGGTCTACTTCGTGCTGTGCTTCGCGATGAGCCGCTATTCGCAGCACCTGGAGCGGACGCTGCGGCCCGGGTCGCGGTGAAGGCGCCCGGGCGGCCACTGTGGATCAGACGTGGAAGCTCTCGCCGCAGCCGCAGCGGCCCTTCTCGTTCGGGTTCACGAAGGTGAAGCCGGCCGACATGGCTTTCACCTCGTAGTCCATCACCGTGCCGGTCAGGAACAGCGTCGCCTTGCGGTCCACCAGCACGGTGATGCCCTTGTCGGTCACCACCTCGTCGCCCGGCCCCGGGCCGTCCACCCAGGACAGGTCGTAGGACAGGCCGGAACAGCCCTTCGTCTTCACCGCGATCCGCAGCGTCCGTCCCTGCTCGGCCTTCGCGTAGAGCGCGCGCAGCCGCTCCGCCGCCGTGTCGGACAGCGTCATCAGCGGCGGCAGGGCCCGGCGCGGGCGGGCGGGGGTGTCGGTCGTCGTGCTCATCGGTGCCTCAACGTCCCCGGTCAGAACATGTTCAGCGCGAGGCGCGCATCCTCGCTCATCCGGCTCTGGTCCCAGGGCGGGTCCCAGACCACCTCCACCGTCACGTCGGTGACGTTGGGGACGGCGCGCACCGCCTCCTCGACCTGCGCCGGCAATTCCTGGGCCGAGGGGCAGGAGGGGGTGGTCAGCGTCATCTCGACCTTGACCTTGCCGTCATCCGCGATCTCGACCGCGTAGATCAGGCCGAGCTCGTAGATGTCGATCGGGATCTCCGGGTCGAAGACCGTCTTCAGCACGGCGATCACGCCGTCCTCGCTGACGCGGGCGGGCGGCTCCGTCGCGCCATCCGGCGTCCAGGCGCCGTGCACCGGCTCGGCCGCCGGTGCCGTCGGCATGTCATTCACTGCTCGCCTCCTTCGCGCCGTCCAGCGCGGCATTCAGCGTGTGCCAGGCGAGCGTCGCGCACTTCACCCGGCTGGGGAATTCGTGCACGCCCGACAGCGGCGCCAGGCGTTCCATGTCCTCGGCGATCGGCTCGCCGCAGTCGGGGCAGGTGCCGGTCATCGCGAGGGTGCGGAACTTCTCCGCCATCTCCCGCGCCTGATCGGGCGACTTGCCCTGCACCGTCTCCGTCATCAGCGACGCGCTGGCCATGGAGATGGCGCAGCCGCGGCCCTGGAAGGCGGCCTGCTGGATGGTGCCGTCCGGCGCCGTCTTCACGAACAGCTCCATCCGGTCGCCGCACATCGGGTTGTCGCCCCGCGCCGTCAGGTTCGCATCGTCCAGCCGGCGGTAGTTCCTGGGTTTGCGGCCGTGGTCCAGGATGACTTCCTGGTAGAGGTCGCGCAGGTCGTCGAACAGCCCGCTCATCGGAAGAACTCCCGCGCCTGCCGCAGCGCATCGGCCAGCAGGTCCACCTCCTCCGGCGTGGTGTAGAGCCCGAAGGAGGCGCGGCAGGTGCTCTCCACCCCGAAGCGGGCGTGCAGCGGCTCGGCGCAGTGGCGCCCCGACCGCACGGCGATGCCGGCGCGGTCGAGCAGGGTGGAGACGTCATGCGCATGGGCGGTGTCGAGCGCGAAGGCGAAGACCCCGCCGCGGTCCTGCGCGCGGCCGAGCAGCGTCAGCCCCTCCACATGCGGCAGCCGCGCCATGGCGCGGTCCACCAGCGCACGCTCATGCGCCTCGATCGCAGCCATGCCGATGGCGGTCACGTAGTCGATCGCGGCATGCAGGCCGACGGCTTCCACGATGGGCGGCGTGCCGGCCTCGAACTTCGCGGGGATCGGCGCCCAGACGCTGCGCTCGAAACTCACTTCCGAGATCATGTCGCCGCCGCCGAGGAAAGGCGGCATCGCATCGAGCAGCGCGGGGCGGGCGCAGAGCACGCCGATGCCGGTCGGGCCGTAGAGCTTGTGTCCGGTGAAGACGTAGAAATCGGCATCGATGGCCTGCACGTCCACCCGGCGGTGCACCGCCGCCTGGCTGCCGTCGAACAGCACCTTCGCGCCGGCGCCATGCGCCATGGACGCGATGCGCGCGGCGGGCGTGACGGTGCCCAGCACGTTCGACATGTGCGTCACCGCCACCAGCCCGACCCGGCCATCCGCCAGCTTCGCCGCGAGGTCATCAAGGTCCAGCTCGCCCGCATCGGTGACGCGCACGACCCGCAGCCCGATCCCATGGGCGTCGCGCAGCATCTGCCAGGGCACCAGGTTGGCGTGGTGCTCCATCTCGCTGATCACGACCGCCTGCCCGGGCCGCATCACCCCGCGGCCGTAGCCGTGGGCGACGAGGTTGATGGCTTCCGTGCTGGATTTGGTGAAGACGATCCCGCGCTCGTCCTCCGCGTTCAGGAAGCGTGCGACAGCGCCGCGCGCGGCCTCGTATGCCTCGGTCGCGCGCTCGCTCATGTGGTAGGCGCCGCGATGGACGTTGGCGTAGGCCGTCTCCATCATTCGCACCATCGCGCCGATCACCTGCCGCGGCTTCTGGGCGGAGGCGCCGCTGTCGAGGAAGGTGAAGGGCTTGCCACGCACCGTCTCCGACAGGATCGGGAAGTCGGCGCGGATCGCCTTCAGGTCGAGCGGGGGCGCCACATGCCCGTCCATCACGCCACCTCGATCCCGCCGGCCACGCCCTGCCGCTGCCACCAGCCGGCGACGGCGCCGGACAGCGCGCCCCGGATGGCCTCGTCCGCCACCGCCTCCACCGCCTCGGTCAGGAAGGCCTCCACCAGGATGGCCTTGGCCTGGGCTTCCGGGATCCCGCGGGAGCGGAGGAAGAACAGCTGCTCCGCATCCAGCTCCCCCACCGTCGCGCCGTGGCTGCACTTCACGTCGTCGGCGTAGATCTCGAGCTGCGGCTTGCTGTCGATCTCCGCCTCCGGGCTCAGCAGCAGCGCCTGGTTCATCTGGTAGCCGTCGGTCTTCTGGGCGACCTGATGGACGTGGATCTTGCCCTGGAACACGCCGCGCGACCGGCCGGACAGCACGGTCTTGTAGGTCTGGCGGCTGGCGCAGTCAGGCGCCGCGTGGTCGAGCGCGGTGGTGGTGTCCGCGTGCTGCCCGTCGCCGGCCAGCTGCACGCCGTTCATGTGCGCTTCCGCCTTGGGGCCGGTCAGGGCGACATGGATCTCGTTCCGCGCGATCCGCGCGCCGGCGTTCAGCGTGAAGTTGTCATAGGCGCCGCCCGCGCCGACGCGGGCATAGACGGTCGAGAGGAAGAAGGCCTCGCGCCCCTCCTGCTGCAGGCGGCCGTGGTTCATCCGCGCGCCCTCCGCCACCTCGATCTCGAAGACCGGGTTGTGCAGGTAGCGGCCGGCGGGGCCGATCGCGGTCTCGATCAGCGTCAGCGTGGCGCCGGCGCCGAGCCGCACGAGGTGCCGCGGGTGGAAGGCGGGCGCGCGCTCGCTTTCCGTCGCCAGCGACAGCAGTTCCACCACGCCGGCATCCGTGCCGGCGGGGATGTCGAGCACGAGCCCGTCCTCGAACAGCATGCCGTTCAGCGCGGCCATCGGCTGCTCCTCCGGCCGCGCCAGCGCGCCGAGGCGCCCTTCCAGCGCCGGCAGCGCCTCGCCGAGGCTCCGCGCCGCGAAGGAAAGCGCGCCGAGGGTGGAGAGGTCGGGGCGGAAGCGGCCATCGACGAAGACCGCGCGCGGCGCGGCAGCGGCCGGCAGCGCGGGCGCGTCGTCCACGCTGGTCAGCGGCTCGCCGAAGGCGGCGGAGGTGACGGGGGCGAGGTCGGTGTATTTCCACGCCTCGGCGCGCCGCGTCGGGAAGCCCTGCGCCTCGAAGGCCCGCGCCGAGGCTTCGCGCAGCGCGTCCACCCAGCCCACGCGCGCGCCGGGCAGGCGCGTGCGCAGCCCGTCGAAGCGGCCGCGGAAGGCGGCCGCGCCGGTGGTGCCCATCGCCGTCATGCCGCGGCCTGGACGCCGGCGTAGCCGGACGCCTCCAGCTCCTGCGCGAGTTCGGGCCCGCCGCTCTTCACGATGCGGCCGGCGGACAGCACATGCACGCGGTCCGGCACGATGTGGTTCAGCAGGCGCTGGTAGTGGGTGATGACGAGTGCGGAGAAGTCCGGCCCGCGCAGGCTGTTCACCGTATCCGCCACCATCTTCAGCGCGTCGATGTCGAGCCCGCTGTCCGTCTCGTCCAGCACCGCGAAGCGCGGCGACAGCATCGCCATCTGCAGCATCTCGTTGCGCTTCCGCTCGCCGCCCGAGAAGCCGACATTGACGTTCCGCTTCAGCATCTCCTCCGGCATGTTCAGCACCTTCATGCGGGCGCGCGCCAGCTTGAGGAACTGCATCGCATCCAGGTCGCCCTCGCCCCGCGCGCGGCGGATGGCGTTGAGCGCGGTGCGGAGGAAGTTGGCATTGCCCACGCCCGGCAGCTCCACCGGTGCCTGGAAGGCGAGGAAGACGCCGGCCACCGCGCGCTCCTCCGGCTCCATCGCCAGCAGGTCCTGGCCGTGGAAGGTGACGCTGCCGCCGGTGATCTCGTAGCCCTCGCGCCCGGCCAGCACGTAGCTGAGCGTGGACTTGCCGGACCCGTTCGGTCCCATGATGGCGTGCACCTCGCCCTGCGGGATCTCGAGGGTGAGGCCGTTCAGGATCTGCTTGCCGTCGATGGTGGCGTGCAGGTTCTCGATCTTGAGCATGATGCGTGGCTGTCCTTAACCCACCGAGCCTTCGAGGCTGATCTGCAGCAGCTTCTGCGCTTCCACCGCGAACTCCATCGGGAGCTCCTTCAGCACTTCCCGGCAGAAGCCGTTGACGATGAGGCCCACCGCATCCTCCTCCGACAGGCCGCGCTGGCGGCAGTAGAAGAGCTGGTCCTCCGCGATGCGGCTGGTGGTCGCCTCGTGCTCCACCTTCGCGCTCATGCAGCGGTTCTCGATGTAGGGCACGGTATGCGCGCCGCAGCGGTCGCCGATCAGCAGGCTGTCGCACTGCGTGAAGTTGCGCGCGCCCGACGCCTTCGGGCTGATCCGCACCAGGCCGCGATAGGTGTTCTGCCCCTGCCCCGCGCTGATGCCCTTGGAGACGATGGTGCTGCGCGTGTTCCGGCCGATGTGGAACATCTTCGTGCCCGTGTCGGCCTGCTGGTGGTTGTTGGTGATGGCCACCGAATAGAACTCGCCCACGCTGTCGTCGCCCTGCAGGATGCAGGAGGGGTATTTCCAGGTGATGGCGCTGCCGGTCTCCACTTGCGTCCAGCTGATCTTCGACCGCGCGCCGCGGCAGGCGCCGCGCTTGGTGACGAAGTTGTAGATGCCGCCGCGGCCTTCCGCGTCGCCCGGGTACCAGTTCTGCACGGTGCTGTACTTGATCGTCGCGGCGTCCAGCGCGACCAGCTCCACCACCGCGGCGTGCAGCTGGTTCTCGTCCCGCTGCGGCGCCGTGCAGCCTTCCAGGTAGCTGACATGGCTGCCCGCGTCGGCGATGATCAACGTGCGCTCGAACTGGCCGGTGCTCTTCGCATTGATGCGGAAATAGGTGGACAGCTCCATCGGGCAGCGCACGCCCTTCGGGATGTAGACGAAGCTGCCATCCGTGAAGACCGCGCTGTTCAGCGCCGCGTAGAAGTTGTCCGCCTGCGGCACGACGGTGCCGAGATACTGGCGCACCAGCTCGGGGTGCTCCTGCACCGCCTCGCTGATCGAGCAGAAGATGATGCCGTCCTTCGCCAGGCGCTCCTTGTAGGAGGTCGCGACCGAGACGCTGTCGAACACCGCATCGACCGCGATCGGCATGGAACGCGCATCGGACGGGCTGTCCCCCGCGCCCTCCACCCCGGCCAGGATCGCCTGTTCCTTCAGCGGGATGCCGAGCTTCGCATAGGTCCGCAGCAGCTCGGGGTCCACCTCGTCGAGCGACTTCGGCTTCACCTTCTGCGTTGGCGCCGCGTAGTAATGGGAATCCTGGTAGTCGATGGGCGGGAACTTCACCGCGGCCCAGCGCGGCTCCTCCATCTTCTTCCACATCGCGAAGGCCTTCAGCCGCCATTCCAGCAGCCAGGCGGGCTCGTTCTTCTTCGCGCTGATGAAGCGGACGATGTCCTCGTTCAGCCCCTTCGGGGCGAACTCCATCTCGATATCCGTCTCGAACCCCCACTTGTAGCCGGATTCGGTGACGGACTGGACGGTCTCGAGCGTCTCGGTGACGGCGGGCATGTGGGGGTCCTACTCGGCGGCGAGGACGGGAACGGGGGCAGCGGGCGTGGCGATGCGGGCGACGGTGATGGCCGAGAGCGCGTCGCGGATGGCGGCGTTCACGGGGTCCCAGCGGCCGCGGACGGGGCAGACATGCTCGGCATCGCAGAAGCCGAAGCCGCCATCGACGCAGGCAGTCAGCGCGATCGGGCCGTCGATGGCGACGATCACGTCGGACAGGGGCAGTTCGGTCAACGGCCGCAGCAGACGGTAGCCGCCGCGGGCGCCGCGCAGCCCCTCGACAAGGCCGGCCCCCGCGAGCATCTTCAGGACCTTGGAGACGGTGGGCTCGGCGATGCCGGTGCCGGCGGCGAGGCCGGGCGCGGTCTGCACCCCACCCTCCGCCTCCAAACGGCTGAGCACCACCACCGCGTAGTCGGTGAGTTTCGAGACCCGCAGCACGCGGTTCCTCCGATCGGCGCATACCGGACCTCTGAGGTCCGGATTGGGAGATGCGCCCTCCCCCCCACGGAGTCAAGGGGTGGCCCCCCCTTCTTGCCCCCTCGTTCCGCCCCGGCCATCGTGCGGCGGCACCGCCTGGGGGACAGCATGCCGACGATACGGACCGATGACGGGGTGAGCCTGCATTACGAGGAGGCGGGCTCCGGCGCGCCGATGGTCTTCGTCCACGAATATGCGGGCGACCACCGCAGCTGGGAGCCGCAGCTGCGCTTCTTCGCCCGCCGCTACCGCTGCATCGCCTTCGCCGCCCGCGGCTATCCGCCGTCCGAGGTGCCGTCCGACCCCGGGAAATACAGCCAGGACCGCGCCACCGACGACATCGCGGCGGTCATCACCGGCCTCGGCCTCGGCCGGGCGCATGTGGTGGGCCTGTCCATGGGCGGCTTCGCCACGCTGCATCTCGGCCTGCGCCATCCCGGCCTGGCGCGCAGCCTGACCGCCGCCGGCGTCGGCTACGGCGCGGCTCCGGGCAAGATGGCGCAGTTCCACGCCGAGACGGATGCCGCCATCGCCCGCATCCGGTCGGAGACCATGGCGACCTTCGGCCTGACCTACAGCCGCGGCCCGACGCGCCTGGTGTTCGAGGAGAAGGACCCCCGCGGCTATGCCGAGTTCCAGCGGCAGCTCTGCGAGCATTCGACGGAAGGTTCCGCCCTGACGATGAACGGCGTGCAGCGGCGCCGCCCGAACCTTTTCGACCTGAAGGACGGCTTCGCAGCGATGACGGTGCCGACCCTGGTCATCGCCGGGGACGAGGACGACCCGACGCTGGAGGCGAGCATCTACCTGAAGCGCACCATCCCGAGTTCCGCCCTTCTGGTGATGCCGAAATGCGGCCACACCATGAACCTCGAGGATCCGGACGCCTTCAACCGCGCGGTGCTGGACTTCGTGACGCAGGTGGATGGCGGCACCTGGCGCAACCGCATACCCGCCAGCCTCTCCGGCGGGATCATCGCGGCCGCGGAGAAGTAGCGCCGTTCCCCCTTCCTCCCCACGCCCGCGGAGGAAGGGGGGCGGGCCGGTTCAGATCCTGACCCGGTCCGGCGCCACCGCGGCCAGCGCGCCCGGCCAGATCACCTGCGCCGGCGTCACCTCCCGCGCAAGGCGGTTCATGCCCCGCAGCTGGTCGATCGCGAGCTGGATGTTGGCGACGCTGTCCGGGGTCAGGTTCATCTTGTATTCGACCTTGGTCATCAGCTCCGCCACCAGCGCGCGGTCGAGGCGGAGGAAGCGGCTGACCTGCTGAGCGGCCTCCGCCTGGTTGTTCGTGCAGAATTCCTGCGCCTGCACCATGCTGCGCATGAAGCGCTGCGTCGCCTCGGCGTTCTGCTCCGCCCAGCCCTTGTTCATGTAGACGAAGTTGCGCACCACCTGGATCTGCTCGTTCGACAGCAGGATGCGCGTGTTGGAGATGGCGCGCAGCGCGCGGGTCGGCCAGGGTTCCCACACCGCGAAGGCGTCGATGTTGCCGCGTTCCAGCGCGGCCACCATCTCCGGCGCCTCGACATTGACGATGGTGTAGTCGGCCGGGTTCAGGTTCAGCCGGGAGACGACCGAGAGCCAGAAGGTCTCGCTGCCCGTCCCGCGCGCCACGCCGACGCGCTTGCCCTTCAGGTCCTCCATGGAGGCCACGTTGCGCCCCAGCACGCTGATCCAGCGCAGCAGCGCCGTGCCCTCGCACACCGCGACGACGTTCGGGTCAACCAGGTGGGCGGAGACGCCGGCCTGTTCCGCGCCATAGGCGCTGTTGACCTGGTTGCCCACCAGGAAGGCGATCATGGCGGAGCCGGAGGGGCCGGTGTTCACCGTCACGTCGAGCCCGTTGCGCTGGAAGAACCCGCCCTCGCGCGCCACGTAGAAGGGCGCGAAGGACGGATCGACGCCGGTCGCGATGGTCATGCGGATCGGCGCGTTCTGCGCGAAGGCCGGCAGCGGCAGCGCGGCTGCGGCCCCGGCGGCGAGGAGGTGGCGGCGTCGCATCATGGTCCTGTTCTCCCTGTAGGTCACATCGTCGGGTTGAAACGTCCGGCGAAGGCGCGGATCAGCAGGCGGAAGACGCGGTCGGTCGCGAAGCCGAGCAGGCCGAGCGAGATGAGGGCCACGAAGATGTCCTCCACCTGCATGAACAGCCGCGCGTCCCACAGCATCTTGCCCAGGCCGTCGTTGGAGGCGACGAGCTCGGCCGCCACGATGGTGACGAAGGCATTGGCCATGGCCAGCCGCATCCCGGTCAGGATGTAGGGCACGGTCGCCGGCAGCGCGACCAGCGCGAAGACCTGAAGGCGGCTTGCGCCCAGGCACTGCGCCGCGCGGATCTTGTCCCGCCCCACCGCGCCGACGCCGGCCGCGGTCGCGATCACCACCACGAAGACGGTCGTGTAGGCGATGAGGAAGACCTTGCTCTCCTCCCCGATGCCGAACCAGATCACCGCGACGGTGATCATCGCGACCGCGGGGATGAAGCGGAAGAACTCCGTCCAGGGTTCCAGCAGCAGCCGCACCGGGCGGAAGCTGCCGATGGCGAGCCCGACGGGGATGCCGATGGCGCTGCCGAGCAGGAAGCCCTGCAGGATGCGTCGCATGCTGGCCAGCACCTGTTCCTGCAGCAGCCCGTCCTCCACCAGCGCCACCGCGCGTTCCAGCACGGGCCAGGGCGGCGGGAACAGGACGGAACGCACCAGCAGCACCGCCGCCATGTGCCAGATGAGGAACAGCAGGGCGAAGCCGGCGACATAGCCGGCGATGGTGGCGGCGCGGCTAGTCATGGCCGTGGATTTCCCCGTGGATCAGCGCATGCACCTCCCGGAAGGCCGCCATGAAGCCGTCCGAGGTGCGGTCGCGCGGAAAGGGCAGGTCCACCGGCACCACCGCCTTCAGCGTGCCGCCCGGCCCGCGCTTCATCACGCCGACGCGGGTGGCCAGCGCGACCGCCTCCTCGATGTCGTGGGTGATGAACAGCACCGTCTTGCGCGTCTCCGCCCAGATGCGGCTGAGCTCCCCCTGCAGCACCGCGCGCGTCATCGCGTCCAGCGCGCCGAAGGGCTCGTCCATCAGCAGGATGCGCGGGTCGTTCGCCAGGGCGCGGGCGATCTGGATACGCTGCTTCATGCCCCCCGACAGTTCCGACGGGTGCTTGGCGCCCTGCCCGGTCAGCCCGACCATTCGCAGGAAGCGCTCCGCCGCCTCGCGCCGCGCGGCGCGCGGCATGCCGCGCAGGCGCAGGCCGAAGCCGATGTTGTCGCGCGCCGTCAGCCAGTCGTACAGGCTGTCATGCCCCTGGAAGACCACGCCGCGGTCGGCGCCCGGGCCGCGCACCGGCACGCCGTCCAGCAGGATGCGCCCGGCCGTCGGCGCCTCGAACCCCGCCAGCATGTTGAGCACGGTGGTCTTGCCGCAGCCGGAGGTGCCGAGGAGGCAGAAGAACTCTCCCTCCTCCAGCGCGAGGCTGAAGTCGCGCACGGCTTCCCAGGACCCGGTCCGGCCACGGAAGGTCTTGCCGACCCCCTCAAGCGCGACGATCGCCAAGCTGCCCCCCGAACATTCTCCCGCCATGAGTTTAGGGCCCGCGCGCCATGCGGCAACCCGGCTTCACGGGGTTTCGGTGCGGGACTAGAAGCGCGGTGAATGCGAAGGGGGCAGCGGACATGATGCTGGAAGGCAAGGTCGCCATCGTCACCGGCGCCGGCGGCGGCATCGGGCGGGAAATCGCGGTGGCCATGGCGCTGGCCGGCGCCAGCGTGGTGGTGAACGACATCGGCGCCAGCCTGACCGGCGAGGGCCCGACGAGCGGGACGCCCGGCCAGCAGACGGTCGCCATCATCCAGCAGCGCGGCGGCCGGGCGGTGGCGAACACCGACAGCGTCGCCGAATGGGCAGGCGCGCAGCGCATCGTGCAGGCCGCGATGGACGCCTTCGGGCGGATCGACATCGTGGTCAACAACGCGGGCATCCTGCGCGACCAGATCTTCCACAAGATGTCGCCCGAGGAATGGCTGGCCGTCATCGGCGTCCATCTCAACGGCAGCTTCTTCGTCTCCCGCGCGGCGGCCGAGCATTTCCGGAAGCAGGGCAGCGGGGCCTATGTCCACATGACCTCGACCTCCGGCCTGATCGGCAATTTCGGACAGGCGAACTACTCCGCCGCGAAGCTCGGCATCGCCGCCATGTCGAAGTCCATCGCGCTCGACATGCAGCGCTTCGGGGTGCGGTCGAACTGCATCGCGCCCTTCGCCTGGTCGCGCATGACCAGCTCCATCCCCGCCGCGACGGAGGCCGAGCGCGCGCGCGTCGCTCGGCTGCAGCAGATGACGCCGGACAAGAACGCGCCGCTCGCGGTCTTCCTCGCCTCCGACGCCGCGCGGGAGGTGAGCGGGCAGATCTTCGCCGCCCGCCACAACGAGCTGTTCGTCTTCAGCCAGCCGCGCCCCGTGCGCAGCACGCATCGCGGCGATGGCTGGACGCCCGAGGCGATCGCCGAGGTTGCGCTGCCGGCCCTGCGCCCGGCCTTCCTGCCGCTGGAGCGCAGCGGCGACGTCTTCTCCTGGGATCCCGTCTGATGGATTTCACGCTGTCGGAAGAGCAGGTCGCCTTCCAGGATTCGGTCCGCCGCTTCGCGGAGACGCACCTTGCCAAGGGCGCGCTGGAACGCGCCCATGACGAGCGCTTCCCGTGGGACGTCGCGAAGCTGATGGCGGAGAGCGGCCTGTTCGGCATCATGCTGCCGGAGGAGGATGGCGGCCAGGGCGGCACGCTGTTCGACGCGGTGCTGGCGATGGAGCAGATCGCCCTGGTCTGCCCCCGCAGCGCCGATGTGCTGCAGGCCGGCAATTTCGGCGCCTTCCGCACCCTCGCCGAATACGCGACGCCCGAGCAGAAGGAACGCTTCTTCGGCCCGCTGCTGCGCGGCGAGACCATCGCCGCCGTCGGCATGACGGAACCCGATGCGGGCAGCGCGCTGACCGATCTCAAGACCACCTGCACGAGGGACGGCAATGGCTGGCGGCTGAACGGCGGCAAGGTGTTCACGTCGAACACCGAGGACGCGAACGTCTTCGTCGTCTACTGCCGCTTCGGGCCTGGCGTGGGCGGCATCGGCAGCGTCCTGGTGGAGCGCGGGATGGAGGGCTTCCGCCTCGGCGCCCCGAGCCGCTACATGAACGGCGAGACCTGGTGCGCGCTCTATTTCGACAACGTCTTCATCCCGGCGGAGAACCTGCTTTTGGGCGAGGGCGGGTTCCGCAAGCAGATCGCCGGCTTCAACGTGGAACGCTGCGGCAACACCACCCGCGCGCTGGCGCTCGGCGAATACTGCTTCCGGCAGGCGAAGGCGCATGCCGAGACGCGCAGGCAGTTCGGCAGGCCGCTGGCGGAATTCCAGGGTTTGCAGTGGAAATTCGCGGAGATGCGCGTCGCGCTCGATGCCGCGCAGCTTCTGCTGTACCGCGCGGCGGTCGGCGCCAAGGACGGGCTGCCGGACGCGCAGCAGATCGCCATCGCGAAGTATGCCTGCAACCAGGCGGGCTGGATGGCGGCGAACGAATCCATGCAGATCATGGGCGGCACCGGCTACAGCCAGGACCTGCTGATCGAGTACTGCGTGCGCAAGACGCGCGGCTGGATGATCGCCGGCGGCAGCCTGGAGATGATGAAGAACCGCATCGCGGAAGGCGTGTTCGGCCGCAGCTTCCCCCAGCGGGCGGAGCGCGCGAAGCCTTGAGCACGCAACCCGTGCCGGGCCGGCTTGCCCGGGCGCTTCTCGCGCCGCGCCGCATCGCGCTGATCGGCGCCTCGGCCGATGAGGGGCGGCTGA
Organism: Falsiroseomonas sp. CW058; assembly: GCF_050563535.1. Lineage (NCBI taxonomy): Bacteria > Pseudomonadati > Pseudomonadota > Alphaproteobacteria > Acetobacterales > Roseomonadaceae > Falsiroseomonas > Falsiroseomonas sp. CW058. The sequence goes on along the minus strand of NZ_JBNXUO010000005.1, from coordinate 186,274 downwards.
CGGCGCGGCCGCAGCGTTACCTGCGGCGCCACGGCTTCGCGGGCGACCTGTTCCCGGTGAACCCGCGGGCCGCCACGGTGCTCGGCGAAGGCGCGTATCCGAGCCTCGCCGACATCCCCGGCGAGATCGACTTCGCCTATGTCCTGCTCGGGACGGACGGGGTGGAGGCGCAGGTCGCGGCCTGCGCCGCGCGCGGCATCCCAGTGGCCTGCGTGCTGGCCGACGGCTTCGCGGAAGCGGGGCCGGAAGGCGTGGCGCGGCAGGCCCGCGTGCTGGCCGCGGCCAGGGCGGGCGGGGTGCGGCTGCTCGGCCCGAATTCCATGGGCGTGGTCAACCTGCACCGCCGCATCGCGCTGACCACCAATGCCGCGCTGGAAGCCGAGAGCCTGCCTGCCGGCCGCGTCGCGCTGGTCTCGCAATCCGGCTCCATGATGGGGGCGCTGCTGTCACGCGGCGCGGCGCGGGGCCTTGGCTTCTCCCACCTCGTCGGCACGGGCAACGAGGCCGACCTGACGGCGGGCGAGATCGCGGGCCTGCTGCTCGACGAGCCGGATGTGGACGTCGTCGTCCTGTTCCTGGAAGCGATCCGCGCGCCGGGGGAACTGGCGGCCGCCGCGCGCAAGGCACATGCGCTCGGCAAGCCGATCGTCGCCCTGAAGCTCGGCCGCAGCCCCTTCGGGGCGGAACTCGCCACCAGCCACACCGGCGCGCTGGCCGGCAGCGATGCGGCGGCGGACGCCTTCTTCCGCGCCCATGGCATCCTGCGCGTGACGATGCTGGAGGCGCTGCTGGAACTGCCGCCGCTGATCGCGCATCGCCGCGCTCCGGCGGCGTCGCACCGCGCGGTCGGGGTGATGACCACCACCGGCGGCGGCGGCGCGCTGGCGATCGACGCGCTCGGCGTGCTCGGGATCGAGGCGCGGGCGCCCGATGCCGCGGCGTCGGCGGTGCTGGAGGCGGCGAAGCTGCCGCATCACGGCCGCCTGCTGGACATGACCCTGGCCGGCACCCGGCCGGACCGCGTGATGGCCGGACTCGCCGGGCTGCGCGCCGCGGCGGATACCGACCTCGCGCTCGCCGTCGTCGGGTCCTCGGCGCAGTTCCGGCCGCATGATGCGGTGGCCGGCATCGTCGAAGGGGCGAGGGCGCCTGGCAAGCCGGTGGCCGCCTTCCTCGCCCCGCAGGCCGAGGCGTCGCTGCGGCTGCTGGCGGAAGCCGGGATCGCCGCCTTCCGCACGCCGGAAGGCGCAGCCGACGCGATCCGCGCCTTCTGCGACTGGCGCGCCCCGCGCGTCATCGCCGCGGAAGCGCCGCCCGCCATCGCGCTGCCGGACGCGCCGGACGAGGCCGATGCCCGTGCCCTGTTCGCGGCGCTCGGCCTCGCCTCAGATGCCGTGGTGATGCGGGACGCGCCGCCGCCCGGCCTGCGCTATCCGGTGGCGGCCAAGATCCTGTCGCCCGACATCGCCCACAAGACCGAGGTCGGCGGCGTCGTGCTGCACATCGCCGACGAGGCTGCGCTGCGCGAGGCCGCGGCGGCGATGCGCGCCCGCGTCGCCGCCGCGGCGCCGGCCGCGCGCATCACCGGCATCCTCGTGCAGCCGATGGCGAAGGGGCTGGCGGAAGCCATCCTCGGCTTCCGCCGCGACCCGGAAGTGGGCCCCGTGGTGCTGCTCGGCGCCGGTGGCGTCATGTCGGAACTGCACCGCGACGTGGCGCTGCGGCTCGCGCCGGTGGACATGGAGGAGGCCCGGGCGATGATCGCGGAGGTCCGCGCGATGAAGCCGCTGGCCGGCTGGCGCAACCTGCCGCGCGGCGACCTCGACGCGCTGGCCCGCGCCGTCGTCGCCGTCTCCCGCCTGGCCGGGGTGGAGGCGGTTCGGGAAGCCGAGGCGAACCCGCTGATCGTGGGGAGGGAGGGCGAGGGCGTGACGCTGGCCGATGCCTGGGTGGTCCGGGCGTGACGCTTCCCGGACCCGCGCGGCGGTGGCAGGCTGCCGCGATGTCCGACGAAGCCGAGACGCTGATTCGCGCGCGGTACGGCACCCTGCCCTTCGCGCCGCCCCACCTGCCGCCCGGGCTGGCCGCCCTGCTCGACCGCCGCGTGACGCGGCGCTACGCGGCGGAGGAGGTGCCGGAACGGCTGCTCGACGCGGTGTTGGCCGGCGCGCAATCGGCGCCTTCCAAGTCGGACCTGCAGCAGTATTCGGTGGTCGTCACGCGCGACCGGGCGAAGATCGCGCGGGTCGCCGACGCCATAGGCACGATGCCCTGGATCAAGGACGCGCCGGTGCTGCTGCTGTTCTGCGGCGATATCCGGCGCGGCCGCCTGGTCTGCGCGTCGCATGGCCTGGCCCATGCCAATGACAGCGCCGACACCTTCCTGAACGCCAGCGCCGATGCCGCGCTCGCCCTCGGCTTCTGCATCATGGCGGCGGATGCGGCGGGGCTCGGCACCTGTCCGGTCAGCTATGTCCGCAACCACCTGCCGCTGGTGGAGGCGCTGTTCGGCCTGCCGGCCGGCGTCTTTCCCGTGGCGGGGCTGACGCTGGGCTTCCCAGCCGCGCGCAACGAGCCCTCGCCCCGGCTGCCGCCCGCGGTGGTGATCCATCGCGAGACCTATGCGGATCCCGACCTTACGACGGTGCTGCCCGCCTATGACGCGCTGCGCCCGCCGGGCAGGCCGCGCTACCCGGAGGTGCATGGCCCGCGGCCCGAGGGCTGCCGCTGGAGCGAGAACGCCGCCCGTCAGCTTTCCGTGCCGGAGCGCGCGGGCTTCCGCGCCTGGCTCGCCACGAAGGACATCAACCTTGGCTGACAGCACGCGCGACAATCCCGGCGCCGATGACCTGAAGCTGGTGCCCGCCAAGGACCCGAAGAAGAAGGCGGTGGTGCCGCGCCATGCCGCGAGCCTGATCGTCTGGCGCCAGGCCCGCGCGGGCGAGCCCGAGATCCTGATGGGCATCCGCCATTCCAAGCACCGCTTCATGCCCGATGTGCTGGTCTTCCCCGGCGGCCGCGTGGACCGCGCCGACCACGGGGTGAAGGCCGCGAGCGAGCTTCGCCCCGAGACGGAGGCGCTGCTGCGCCACCGTGCCAAGCCCTCCCTCGCCCGCGCGCTCGGCGTCGCCGCCTGCCGGGAGTTGCACGAGGAGACCGGGCTTCTGCTCGGCGAGAAGACCGGCGGACGCCTGCTCGCGGACCTCGCCGCGCTGGACTACCTGTGCCGCGCGGTGACGCCGCCGACGCGCTCCATGCGCTTCAACGCGCGCTTCCTGCTGGCGCCGGCCGATGCCGTGCGCGGCGAGATCGCGGGGTCGGGGGAGCTGGAGCAGCTCGGCTGGTATCCGCTGTCGCAGGCGCGCGGCGCGAAGCTCGCCGACATCACGCGCAAGATCCTGGGCGAATTCGCCGAATGGCTGGCCATGCCGGCGGCGGGGCGGCAATCGCGCCCGAAGATCGTCTATCGCGGCAACGACAACCGCCTGAGCGACGAGTAGGGCGGCGCGGCCTCAGCGACGGGCGGCGGGCAGCCGCTCCGCGATCCGCGCCCGCATCTCCGCCACGTCCTCCGCGCGGTGCCCGTCGAGGCTGACGCGGAGGGGCGATCCGCCGGCGAGCGCCTTGACGACCAGGTGCTGCCCGCCATGGCTGCCGAAGGCGACGGAGCCGATCCCGCCCCAGGGAAGCTCGGTCCGCGTGCCCCGCCGTTCGACCACCAGCGCGCCTTCCGCGACCTCGATCACCGCGGGCCCGGCCGACCGGCCGATCCAGCTGTGGAAGCCGTAGGCCAGCGCCGCCATGCCGAGCCCGAACAGCGCGAGCCAGGCCAGGTCCGTGAAGCCGTCGAGCCAGCCGAGCGCCGGCGTCGCGACGCCGACGATGGCGGCGGTGACGAGGTTGGAGCGTCGCGCTTCGGCGGCGCTGGGGACGTAGCGCATCGGTGGTCCTGCGGTGCTGGGTTCCCGCCGGGCGGCCGGCGGGCTGGAAGGGAAAGGCGGGCCGTGCGGGTCAGCGTGGCTCGAAGCTGTCGCCCTCGCGAAAGGCCGCGCCTTCGTCCGCGAGCTTGATGAGGTGCGCCAGCAGGCTGCGCGCCGCCGCCGGCGCCAACTTCGCGTCCAGGTCCGGGCCATAGACGGCCGGCACCAGCGCCGCCGCCGTGGCGCGGCGGGCGGCGCGTAACGCGTCCAGCACCCTCGCCTCCCTCTCCCGCCGATGCGCGGCGAGGGCCGCCACGAAGGGCGCGGGGTCCGGCAGCGGCGGGCCGTGGCCGGGCAGGTACAGCCGGTCGTCGCGCGGCGCGAGCTTCGCGAGCGAGGCCATGTAGGCGGCCATGTCGCCATCCGGCGGGCTGACGACGCTGGTGGACCAGCTCATCACATGGTCGGCGCTGAACAGCACGCCGGCGCCGTGCCCCGTCTCCAGCGCGAAGCACAGGTGGTTGGCGCAATGGCCGGGCGTGTGGATCGCCGTCGCGCGCCAGTCGGCGGTCTCCACCACCGCGCCGTCGGGCAGGGCGGCATCGGGGCGGAAATCGTGGTCGCCGCCCTCCCCGCCCTCGCCCGGCGGGGTCAGGTGCGGGCCGAAACCGAAGATCGGCGCGCCGGTCCTGGCCTGCAGCGCGGCGGCGCCGGGCGAGTGGTCGCGATGCGTGTGGCTGACGAGGATGCGGGTGATCCGCTCCCCCTCCGTCGCGCGCAGCAGGGCGTCCAGATGCGCGGGATCGGCGGGGCCGGGGTCGAGCACGGCCACCTCGCCCCGGCCGATGAGGTAGGTGTTGGTGCCGCGGAAGGTGAAGGGGCCGGGATTGGGGCAGACCAGCCGCCGGACCAGCGGCGCCGCCGGCTCCGCCACGCCGTGCGGCAGGGCGTCGTCGCGCAGGAATCGCAGGCTCATCGCGTCCTTCCCCCTCCGCGCACGAGTTCGCGGTGCATGATGTAGAGGCTGGCCGCGACGATCAGCGCGGCGCCGAGGATGGTCCAGAGGCTCGGCACGTCGCCGAAGGCGACCCAGCCGAACAGGATGGCCCAGAGCAGCGAGGAATAGGTGAAGGGCGACAGGGCGGAGACCTGCGCGCTGGCCCAGGCTTCCGTCAGCAGCACCTGCGCCGCGCCGCCGATCAACCCGACCAGGATCAGCAGCGCCAGGTCCCCCCAGCCGGGCGTCACCCAGATGAAGGGCAGCGCGAGGGCGGTGAAGCCCGTCATCAGCAGCGACTGCCACAGCACGATGGTCGTGCTCGCCTCGGTGCCCGACAGGCTGCGCACCAGCATCGTCGTTCCCGCCGAGAAGACGCCGTGCATCACCGCGACCAGCAATCCCCATTGCGCGGTGGCGGACAGCCCGCCCTGGAACGCCCCCTGCCCCACCGCGATCACCAGGATGCCGAGGAAGCCGAGCAGCACGGCGGAGATGCGGTGGATGCCGACCTTCTCCCCCAGCAGCGGGATCGACAGCAGCGTGGTGAACAGCGGGGTCGTGTTGGTCAGCGCCGTCTGCTCGGCCAGCGGCAGCACGCTGAGCGAGTAGAAGCCGCAGCTCATCGCCATCACGCCGGTGCAGGCGCGGGTGACGTGGCCGCCCAGGCGGCGCGTGCGCAGCACGGAAGGCCAGTTCTTCACCGCGGTGCGGTGCGCGACGATCGCCAGCACCACCGGCATGGCGAAGGCGCTGCGGAAGAACATCAGTTCCGGGAAGGGGATGCGGGCGCTGAGGTCCTTCACCACCACGCCCATGGCGGTGAACAGCGCGCAGGCCGCCAGCATGAACAGCACGCCGCGGCGCATGTCGTGGCGCAGCGCCATCAGGTTCCGCTCCCCGGCATGCCCTGCCGGGGCCGGGCGGTGGCCGCCTCCGCCTCGCGCTTGCGGATCTGCTCGCGGTGGAGGTTGTAGAGACCGGCGGCGATCACAACCGCCGCCCCGGCCAGCGTGTTCCAGGCCGGAACCTCGGTCCAGATCAGGAAGCCCAGGATGCCGCCCCAGACCAGCGTGGTGTATTCATAGGGCGCCAGCGCCGAAACGGGGGCGATGGCGAAGGCGCGTGCGAACAGGAAATGCGCGCTGCCATTCGCCAGCCCCAGGCAGGCCAGCGCGACCGTCACCTGCCAGGACGGCAGCAGCGGGCCGAGCGGCGGGAAGACCGGCAGCAGCGCCAGGCCCATCGGCACATGCGCGAAGAGCAGCCAGAAGGCGATGGCCTGCGGCGTGTCGGTGGCCGCCAGCACGCGGGTCCAGATGCGCGTCACCGCCAGCAGGGAGACGCCGGCCAGCAGCATCCCCGCTTCCCATCGCCACAACTCGCCACCCGGCTGCAGCATGACCAGCACGCCCGCGAAGCCCACAGCGGTGCTGGTCATGCGCCGCCAGCCCACCCGTTCGCCCAGCAGCGGGATGGCCAGCACCGTCATCAGCAGCGGCGACGCCGCGTTCACCGCATAGGAATCGGCCAGCGGCAGACCGTTGATCCAGGCCAGGTAGAAGGCGACCGTCACCGCGCAATGCAGCATCGAGCGCAGCGCCAGCAGCGGCCGCCGCCGCGGCGCCAGCCCCCGCCCGCGCGACAGCAGCGCAATGGCCAGCATCCCGAAGACGCCGCGCCACACCATCGCGACCGCGACGCCGACTTCCGGCAGCGCCCATTTCACCGCGGCATCGGCCACCGCGATGATGGCGAAGCCGATGCAGATGATGGCGATGCCGCGGATGGTGTCCTGCCGCAGCGGCAGGCGCCGGCCCGCCGCGCCGGCTGTTCGGTCAGGCAAGGGCGTGCCCGAGCACCGCCTCGGCCTGCATGCAGGTCGCGCCCTGGTCGTCGCGCGTCTCGGCCTTCCAGGCATCGCCCTCGCCGCGGGCCAGCATGCGCAGCGGGCGGCTGTCGAAGCAGGGGCGGCGGCCGCGGTAGCTGAACCGCACGAGGCGCCGGCCCGGCGCCTGGTCCTGGATGTGGTGGGCCATCAGCGTGGCCTGCAGGGGCCCGTGCACCACCAGGCCCGGGTAGCCCTCCACCCCCGTCGCATAGGGGTGGTCGTAATGGATGCGGTGGCCATTGCCGGTCAGGGCGGAGTAGCGGAACAGCATGACCGGGTCCGGGGTCACGACGCGTTCCGCCGCCCCGGGCCAGGGCGCGGCCGGGTCGCCCGGCTTCACCGCCGCGCCGTCCGCGCCGCGATAGACGATGTCCTGCTCCTCCTCCACCGACACGCCGGCCGCGCCCTCGGTGACGTGGCGGACGGTGACGAAGACCAGCCGGCCGGAGCCGCCGGCCTTCTCCTCGACCGACAGGATGGTGCTGGTGCGCCGCACCGCGTCGCCTTCGCGGATCGGGGCGCCGGTCCAGGCCACGCGGCCGCCGGCCCACATGCGGCGGGGCAGGTCGTGGACCGGGGGCAGGTAGCCGCCGCGCTTCGGGTGGCCATCCGCGCCGATGCGGTCCGGCATCACCCAGTCCTGGAACAGCAGCCAGTGCCAGAGCGGCGGCAGCGCCTCGGGCCGCGGCAGGCCGAGCGTCGCGGCCATGCCGGTGAGCAGGCGTGCATCCAGCCGGTCCTCGCGCGTCTCGACGCGGCCAACCCAATCGGAATAGGACATCAATCCTCTCGGAGGTAGAGCAGGTACCTGTCCAGGTGGACCACCCGCGTGTAGCGCCGCCAGGTCTCCTCGAAGGCCGGATGGCGGCTGAAATAGGCGACCGGGTCGAATTCCTCCGCGCCGCAGCGCGGGATGCCGACATTCTTCGCAACCAGCACGCCGGCCGGGGGCGCGCGGGCGAAATCCTCCGCGACCGTGCGGTAGACGAGGAATTCGGGGCGGCTCATCTCCCATGTGGCGCGGTAGCGAGGGGCGCCGTCCTGGCATTCGCGATAGGCGCCGGCCAGCATCCAGAGATTCATGGTCCGCAGCGTGGACCGCGCGCGGGCATAGTTCAGCGCGGGATAGACTGGGTAGATGTCGTGGGTGAGGACCAGCAGCCGCTCATCCGAGACCTCGCGCCGCAGCACGGGCGCGAGGCCGCCGCCGTCGACGCCGTCGAACCAGATCTGCCGCCAGGGGCTCTCCCCGCGGATATGGACCGCCATCACCGCCAGCGCGGCGGCGAGGGCGAGCATCGGCGCCTTCTCCGCCGCGCGGCTCGGGCCGAGGTTGCGGTCCAGCCAGCGCGCCGCGACGATGCCGGCCGCCAGCATCGTGGCGGTGGCGATGGGGACGACGTGGTAGCTCCATCCCTTGTGCTGCACCCAGGCGGACAGCGCGCCACCCAGCGCGACCGCGCCGAGCATCCGCGCCGCCGTCCCCGTGCCGCGCCAGGCGAGCGCCGGCAGCAGCAGGGCCAGCGCGAACATGGCAGAGCCGAACTTGTCGGTCAGCAGCACGTCCAGCAGGCTGAGCCCGCCATTGTCGAGGTAGAAGTCGATCACCAGCGGCACGACGAAGTCGAAGTAGTCCGGGAACAGCACCGGGATGCTGGCCAGGTACAGCAGCCAGATGCCGGCCATGATCCAGGGCAGGCGGTCGCGCAGCGCAGCGGCCGGGCCGCGCCGCAGCAGCACCAGCACCTCCACCAGCGCCGGCACCGCCAGGAAATGCGGCTTCAGCGCGAAGGCAAGGGCGGCCGCGACGGTGGCGGGGATGGCGAGGCCGGGGGGCGTGGCCTGCCCGTCCGCGCGCCGGGCCGCGAGGAAGGCGTAGGGGATGGCGAACAGCACCATCAGGTGTTCCCGCTGCCCCGCGTCATAGGCCGCGAGCACGCAGGCGAAGGGCACCAGCGCATCGAGCACCGCAGCTTCCACCGGGCCTTCCGCCCGCCCTTCCCGCAGCCGCGTCGCCAAGCGCCAGGCCAGCAGGCAGCAGGCCACCATGCAGATCAGCTGCGCCTGCACGCCATCCAGCGGCGACCAGCGGGCGATGGCGGCCGGGATGGCGGTCAGGACGAAGATCAGCGGAGGGTTCACGTCGATGAGGTCGCGGTACAGCCGCTCCCCCCCGACCCAGCGCTCGGCGAAGTTCAGGATCGCGGCGACGTCATGGTTCAGCGGCGGCGACAGCGCCAGGGCGAGGAAGGCCAGCGCCGGGCCGAAGGCCAGCGCCCGCAGCAGGCGCGGCCGTGCCGCGGCGAGCGACAGGGGCCGCGCGGCGGGCTCGGCGGAAAGGTCGGCCGTCTGGGGGGGCTGGGCGGAAGGTAGGGTCATCGGCTTCGCTGGACGGGCCGCATCCTGTTGCGGCACGGGAAAGCATGCAACCGCATTGCGGCGCCGGTGCGGCAGGGCTGCCCCGCGCCGGCCGCCGTCCCGCCTTGCCCTCGCCTCCCTCTGCCGTCACAACCGGCCGTGGAGGATGCTGCCTTGGAGCCTGCCGAATACGCCCTGATGGACGCGACCGAGGACCGGATGTGGTGGTACCGCGCCGCCCATGCCCGCGTGCTCGACGCGCTGCGCGCACGCCCAGGGGCGCCGGGCCCGGTGCTCGATGCCGGCTGCGGCACGGGCGGCTTCCTGCGGCGCATGGCCGATGCCACGCCGGAGCGGGAGGCGATGGGCCTCGAATACATGCCGCAGGCGGCCGCCCGCGCCGCCGCCAAGTCCGGCCGCCCGGTGGCGGTGGGGGACGCCAACACCCTGCCCTTCGCCGGGGCGAGCTTCGGCGCCATCGTCAGCATCGACGTGCTGTGCCACGGCGCGGTGGACCCCGCCGCGGCGCTGGCGGAGTTCCGGCGCGTGCTGCGGCCGGGCGGCACGGTGGTGCTGAACCTGCCCGCCTACGATTGGATGAAGAGCGCGCATGACATCCGCGTCCACACCACCCGCCGCTTCACGCGCGGGGTGGCCGCGGCGCTGCTGCGGGACGCGGGGTTCGACGGCGTTTCCGCCCGCTACTGGAACGGGCTGCTGCTGCCGCTGATGGCGGTTCAACGAAAAGTGCTGCAACGGCGCCCTGATTCGCCAAGCGACGTGACACATTTCCCCCCCTGGATCGATCGCACACTGCTGGGCGTTTCGATGGTGGACCGCTGGATGGGCGCGCATGGCCTGCCGCTGCCCTTCGGCGGTTCGGTGCTGGTCGTGGCTACGCGGCGGTGATGGAGAAGATGACGTGACCGAGAATCCCGGCCGCCCCGTCGGCCTGTCCATCGTCGTGCCGGTCTATCGCGGCGCCGCCACCGTCGGCGCGCTGGTCGAGGCGCTGTCGGCGCTGAAGCCCGCCGGCGGGCTCGAGATCGTGCTGGTGAACGACGGCAGCCCGGACAATTCCGGCGAGGTCTGCCGCGCGCTGGCCCGAACCGCGACCGTGCCGCTGACCTATGTCGAGCACGCGCGCAACTTCGGCGAGCACAACGCGGTCATGACCGGGCTGCGCCACGCCCGCGGCGCCTATGTCATCACCATGGACGACGACCTGCAGAACCCGCCGGAGGAGGTGGTCCGCCTTTACGACCACGCCAGGCTCGGCGGCTGGGACGTGGTCTACACGCGCTACGCCAAGAAGGAGCACGAGGGGTGGCGCAACCTCGGCAGCCGCTTCGCCAACGGGGTGGCTGACCTGCTGCTGGACAAGCCGAAGGGCCTCTACCTCTCCTCCTTCCGCTGCATGAGCGCGCTGGCGGTGCGGGAGGTCGCGAAGTACCGCGGCCCCTATCCCTATGTGGACGGGCTGCTGATGCAGGTGACCCAGCGGCTCGACAGCATCGAGGTGAAGCACCTGCCGCGGGCCGAGGGGCGCAGCAACTACACGCTGAAGCGCCTGGTGCTGCTGTGGCTGAACCTGGCGACCAACTTCTCCGTCCTGCCGCTGCGCATGGCGATCCTGGCGGGCGTCGCGATGGGCGTGCTCGGCCTGCTCGCCGCGGGGATCGTGATCTGGGAAGGGCTGACGGGCCAGACGCCGTCGGGCTGGGCGTCGATGATGACGGTGACGCTGCTGGTGGCGGGGGTGCAGTTCCTCATCCTCGGCGTGCTCGGCGAGTATGTCGGCCGCGCCTTCCTCTCGGCCAACGGCAAGCCGCAGGGCGTGGTGCGGGAGGTGCTTCCGCCCGCCGAGGAACGCCCCGCCGAGCCGGAGGCCGGGGCCCCGGCCCTGCCCGGCGCCGCGCGCGTGCCCGCGCTGTCGTGACGCGACGCCGATGACCCTCGCCTGGATCACGCTGGCGGCCGCGATCGTCACCTCGCTGGTCGGGCAGGTGCTGCTGAAGTCGGGGGCGGCGGGGTCCGTCGCGGCATCGGGCAGCCTGCTGGACCAGCTCTTCCGCTGGCAGACCATCATCGGGCTCGGTGCCTATGGCGGGGCGGCGCTGCTCTACATCATCGCGCTGCGCCGCATCCCGATGAGCATCGCGCTGCCCTGCACGGCGGCGAGCTACGTGGTGATCGCGCTGGTCGGCTGGTCGATGTTCGGGGAGAGCCTGGGTCCACAGAAGATCGCCGCGATCGGGCTGATCTGCGCCGGCGTGGTGCTGCTGGCGACGACCGCGTGAGGGTGGCGCGCCGGGCCGCGCTGCCGGCGATCGCTGCGCTGCTGCCGGCGCTGCTGGCCGGCTGCGCCGCCGCCCCGCCCGCCGCCTGCCCCGCCGGGACGGGGCCCGCGACCTTCGCCGAGGCGTTCTTCGGCCGCAGCGCCGCCGGGCGGGAGGTGGTGGACGACGCCGCCTGGGCCCGCTTCGTGGACGAGGTGCTGACCCCCGCCTTCCCCGACGGGCTGACCGTGCTGGACGGCGCCGGCCAGTGGCGCGGGCGCGACGGGCGGGTGGCGCGGGAGCGGAGCAAGCTGCTGCTCGTCGCCCTTCCCTCCGCCACGCCGGATGGGGCGGCCGCGCGCCTCGCCCCCGTCACCGCCGCCTACCGCGCGCGCTTCGGGCAGGAAAGCGTGATGGTCGCGACGCGGCCGGGCTGCGTGGGGTTCTGATACTTGGCTCATGAAGTGCTGACGCACTTCATCCTCAGACGCCGGCCTCGGCTTCGCGGCACCTGCCGCGGCCGCCATCCGGCGGCTCGGCGGGCTCCGCCCGCCGCAGGTGAGTACTTGACGAGCCGGATATAGTACTGGGCATGGGCCCCGTGCCCGCCTCCTCCCGGGCAGCGCGCCCGGCGCCCCGCAGTGCAGGCATCAGGCCAGTGGGCCGGTCCGGAACAGCGTGACGCGCAGCCCCCCATGCGGCACCGGCGGCCCGGGGACGAGGAAGGGAAGCCTTGTCTCCCGGGCCAGCGCGGGCTCGCTCGCCACCAGGCCGACGCGCCAGCCCGCGAAGCGGCTCCGCAGCACCTGGCCGAGCGCGCGGTACAGCGGCACCAGCCCTGCACGGTCGCCAAGGCGGGTGCCGTAGGGCGGGTTGAGGATCACCAGCCCCGGCGGGCCGGGGGGCGGCGCCGCATCGCTGATCGGGGCCTGGCGGAATTCGGTGAAGGCGGCGACGCCCGCGCGCTCGGCATTGGCGCGGCTCATCGCGACCGCCCCGGCGTCGCGGTCGCTGCCGTGGAAGCGGGCGGAAGGCTCGCGCATGCTCCGCACTTCCCGCATCCGCTGCCAGGCGGCGGCATCGAATGTGGCGAGGTGTTCGAAGGCGAAGCGGCGCGAGCGCCCGGGGTTGAGCCGCGCGGCGATCTCCGCCGCCTCGATGACGAAGGTGCCCGACCCGCACATCGGGTCCAGCACGGGTTCCGTCCCGTCGAAGCCGCATTGCAGCAGGAACAGGGACGCCATCGTCTCCCGCAGCGGCGCGCGGTTGACGGCTTCCTTGTGCCCCCGCCGGTGCAGCAGCCCGCCGGTCGTGTCGATGCTGAGGGTGCAGATGTCGCGCTCGATCCGCGCCCGCACGACGACCTCCGCCTCGGGAGAGGCGAGCGCGCCGAGGGTCTCCCGGATGGCCGTGCCGATGCGCTCCTCCGCCGCGCCGCTGTGGTAGATGCGCGACCCCGCGCAGGTGGCCTCGACCCGGAACGGCACGTCCGGCCGCAGCACGGCGCCCCAGGGCACGCGCCGCGCGCGCTGATCGAGCTGCGCGAGATGCGTGACGCGGAACGCATCGACGCGCGCGAGGACGCGTCCCGCCCCGCGGACCCAGAGATTCGCGCGCCACACCTCCGGCCAGCCGCCGCGGATGACGACGCCACCGGGCACGGCCCTTGGCTGGCGGAAGCCCTTTCCCCGCACCTCGGCGTACAGCGCGGCTTCGAGGCCCGGCGCGGCGGCGAGGAAGATCTCGAACCCGGTGTCCTTCGTCATCTCGTCCGCGTGGCGGGCAGCGGGACCTGCGGCGGCGACCTCGCCCGTCCGCACGGCGAGGGGCAGGAAGGGCCTCGCTGGCCTCCTATCAGGCCCGGCGCCCGGCGGCCAGCCGGCGGTGCCCCCCGCAGGGGCGCGTGCGGATGCGCCCCCGCCGGGTCCGGCCAGGGCGGGCGGCTGCCCGCCCTGGCCGGTCAGCCCTTCGCGATCGCCGTCTGCGCGCGCGCGGCCGTCAGCATCAGGCCGCTGTCGTTCATGATCGTCGCCAGGTTGAACCCGGCTTCGAACATCTGCTTCGAATAGGCGCCGGACATGGTGTGGATGCCCGTCTTCACGCCATGCTTCGCGGCGGTGGTGCGGATCTGGTTGATGATCTTCAGGAACTCCGGCTCCTGCCGGTCCTGCTTCGGCTCCATCCCCAGCGACAGCGACAGGTCGGACGGCCCGATATAGACCGCGTCCACGCCGGGGACGCTGACGATCGCCTCGAGGTTGTCGAGCGCGGTCTTGGTCTCGATCATCGGGATGACCAGCACGTCGTCATTGGCCGCATTGGTGTCGGCTGCGGCGCCGTAGATGCCGGACCGGATCGGACCGAAGCTGCGCGTGCCCTTCGGCGGGTAGCGGCAGGCGGACACCAGGGCGCGGGCCTCGGCCTCGGTGTTCACCATCGGGCAGATCACGCCCTTGGCGCCGCCGTCCAGCACCTTGCCGATGATCCCGGGCTCGTTCCAGGGGACGCGCACCATCGGCGTCACGCCATGCGGCTGCATGCCCTGGAAGCAGGCGATCATCGACATGTAGTCCTGGACGCCGTGCTGGATGTCCACCGTCAGGCTGTCGAAGCCGGCCTGCGCCATGACCTCCGCGCTGAAGCCCGTGGGGATGGCGAGCCACCCGTTCACCACCGGCTTGCCGGCCGCCCAGGCCGCCTTCACGCCATTTGCCATCTCTGCCGCTTCCCCTCGTCGGATGTCGTATGACCGGACGCTAGGCCGGCGGCCGGGGGGCGTCAACGCGGCGCCGGGGCGCTTTGCGCGCCGCCCCGCGCATGGCAGGTTGCCCCCATGCCCCGCTTCGCCGTGGCGAGCGAGACCGCCCCGCTGCGCGAGGTGCTGGTCTGCCCGCCCACCCATTACCGCTGGCTGCCCACCAATGCGGTGGCCCGCCGCACGCTGGCCACCGCCGCGCAACCCGCCCCCGCCGCGCTGGCCGCCGCGCATGCGGAACTGGTGGATGCGATGCGCGGCGCGGGGGTCACCGTGCATGCGCTGCCGCCGGAGCCCCACCTGCCCTACATGGCCTATACCCGCGACCAGGCGGTGGTGACCCCCTGGGGCCCGGTGCTGTGCCAGTTGGAACGGCCGCAGCGCCGGGGCGAATATGCGGGCGTGCTGGACTGGCATGCCGCCCAGGCCAGCGCCGTCTGGCGCAAGTCGAGCGCCGGCACGTTGGAAGGCGGGGACATCCACCTGATCCGCCCCGGCCTCGCCGTGGTGGGCGCGAGCGGCGGCCGCACGGACCAGGCGGGCGCGGCCCAGTTCGCCGCCTGGCTGCGCGAGCAGGGCTGGGAATGCCGGATCGAGCCCTTCGACGAGCATTTCCTGCATCTCGACGTGCTGTTCTGCATGGCCGCGCCGGGGCTCGCCGTCGCCTGCACCGACGTGCTGGACGAGGGATTCCTCGCCTGGCTGCGCGAAAGGCGGATCCGGGTGATCCCGGTGCCGTACCGGGACGCCATGCGGCTCGGCTGCAACATCCTGGCGCTCGGCGATGGCAGGGTCGTGTCCTCGCGCGGCAGCGCGGCGCTGAATGCCGCGTTGCGGGCGGAGGGGCTGGCCGTGCTCGACCCCGACCTCTCGCTTTTCGCCGCCGGCGGCGGCGGGCCGCACTGCCTCACATGCCCGCTCCTGCGGGAGGAACAAAGATGAACTCCATGGCTCCCCGTCCGGTCGATGCGGTGATCGCCGCGGCCCGCGGCTTCCTCGGCGACCGCCTCACCACCAACGCCGCCATGCGCGAACAGCATGCGAAGGGCGAGGACAGCTCCACCCCCACCCTGCCCGACGCGGTCGCCTTCGTGGAGACGACGGAGGAGGCGAGCCGCCTCGTCGCGCTCTGCCACCAGCACGAGGTGCCGGTGGTCGCCTTCGGTGCAGGCACCTCGCTGGAGGGGCATGTGAACCCGGTGCGCGGCGGCATCAGCCTCGACCTCAGCCGGATGACGGCGATCCTCGAGGTGAACGAGCAGGACATGGACTGCCTGATCGAGCCCGGGGTGACGCGCCAGCAGCTGAACGAGCACCTGCGCGACAAGGGCATGTTCTTCCCCGTCGATCCCGGCAGCCACTGCACGATCGGCGGCATGGTGGCGACGCGCGCCTCCGGCACCAATGCCGTGCGCTACGGCACCATCCGGGAGAACACGCTGGGGCTGGAGGTGGTGCTGGCCGATGGCCGGGTGATCGCCACCGGCGGGCGCACGCGCAAGGCGGCCAACGGCTACGACCTGACGCGGCTGTTCATCGGCAGCGAAGGCACGCTCGGCATCGTCACCAAGGTGCGGCTCCGCCTGCACGGCATCCCGGAGGCGATGAGCAGCGCGGTGGTGCAGTTCGCGACGCTGCAGGGCGCGGTGGAAAGCGTGATCCAGGTGATGCAGATGGGCATCCCCGTCGCCCGCATCGAATTGCTGGACGACGACATGATGGCGGCGTCCATCGCCTATTCGAAGCTGGAGGGCTACGCGCCCGCGACCACGCTGTTCCTGAAATTCCACGGCAGCGAGGCGGGCGTGGCCGAACAGGCCGCGATGGTGGAGGCGATCACCGCCGAGCATGGCGGCACGGGCTTCCGCTGGGCCACCGACGCGGCGGAGCGCAACCGGCTGTGGAAGGCGCGCCACGACAGCTACTGGGCGGGCTGTGCGGCCAAGCCCGGCCACAAGGCGCTGACCACCGATGTCTGCGTGCCGATCTCCCGCCTGGCGGAAGCCCTGGTCGGCGCGAAGGAGGAGGCGAAGGCGCTCGGCCACTTCACCTGCATCGTCGGCCATGTCGGCGACGGCAACTTCCACCAGATGGTGCTGTACGACCCGGCCGACCCGCAGGGGCTGGAACGCGCATGGGACATGGATCGACGCATCGTGGAACGCGGCCTGGCGCTTGGCGGCACCTGCTCGGGCGAGCATGGCATCGGCCTCGGCAAGCGGGAATTCCTGGAGCGGGAGCATGGGGCGGAGGCGCTGGCGGTGATGCGCGGGCTGAAGCAGACGCTGGACCCGAAGGGCATCCTCAATCCGGGCAAGATGTTCAGGAACTGATGCCCCCGCATGCCGGGCGCGGCCCGCGGCCGCCCGGGCCCGCCCATGGCCCGTGCCGATGACGGCCGCCTCCGTCACCCTGCCCATCCTGGTCCTCTGCCTCGGCCACGTCTTCTCCAACGCGGTCCGCACCATCCCGGCCGTCGCGGTGGATGTGCTGACGCGCGACCTCGGCATCAGCGCGGAGGTGCTGGCGCAGGTCACGGGCATCTTCCCGCTTGCCTTCGCGGCGGTGATGATCCCGGTCGGCATCGCGCTCGACCGGCTCGGCGTGCGGCGCGTGTCGCTGATGCTGCTGACGGTGGCGGGCGGCGGCGCGGCGATGGCGGCGATGGCGACCGGGCCGTGGAGCATGGCGCTGGCGCAGGTCGTGCTGGGCACCGGTTGTTCGGGCATGCTGATGTGCCCGATCACCTTCGCGGCCAAGGCGCTCTCCACCCAGCGATTCGCCCTGTGGTCCGGGATCGTGCAGGCGGTGGGGAACACCGGGATGCTGCTCTCGGCCAGCCCGCTTGCGCTGCTGATCGAGGCGGCTGACTGGCGGGCGGGCTACCTCGCCTGCGCGGGGCTCGCGGCGCTCGCCCTGCTCGCGGTCTGGCTGCTGGTGCCGGACGAGGTGCCGGAACAGAAGCCGTCGCGCGGGTTGTGGCCCGACGTGAAGGAGGTGGTGGCGCTCGCCGCCTCGCCGCGGCTGCGGGGGGTGCTGGTGCTCGTCTTCTGCTCCTTCGCGGCGGTGCTCGGCCTGCGCGGGCTCTGGGGCGGGCCGTGGCTGATGGAGATGAAGGGGCTGGACCGCGTGGCGGCAGGCAATGTCCTGCTGGCCTGCGCGGTGGCGCTGACCCTCGGTCCGGCCATCGCGGGGGCGGTGCTGCGGCGCGTCGGGCGCGCGCCGCTGCTGCTGGCGGGCAGCCACCTGATCTGCGCGGCGCTGATCCTGCTGATCGTGGCGGGCGGGCCGGGCGGCGCGGCGGCCCGCCTGTTCGGCGTTGCGGTGATGCCGGTGGGCTGGGACCTGGCGCTGCTGGTCGCCTTCGGCATCATCATCTCCTTCCAGGTGAACGGCTTCGCCCTGGTGCGGGGGGCGGTGCCGCCGGAACAGACGGGCCGCGCCTTGTCGGCCGCCAATCTCAGCTTCTTCCTGGGCGCCGCCGTGCTGCAGGCGCTGTCGGGGCTGATGGCGGGGTGGGGCGGCGTCGGCGCGGCGCTGCTGACCTTTGCCGCCGCGCTGGTGATCTGCCCGATCGGCTTCCTGCTGCTGCATCCGCGCCGGTAATGGGTGCCGGGCGCGGCGGCCATCCGAAGCCTGCCTTGACCAAGGAAGGAGGTTGACCATGCCCATCCGCATCCTCGTCGCCCTGGACGACACGCCCGGCGCGCAGGCCGCGCGCGACCTGGCGGTGGCGCTGGCGCGCCGCACGGGCGCGGGCCTGACCGCCGCGGTCGTGCTGGACCGCCCGCACACCAGCAGCGCGCATGAATTCGTCCCCGCCGGCGGCGGCGCCTTCAAGGCGTGGCGCGACGCCGCGCTGACCGCAAGGGCCGAGCAGGAGGCGCAGGACGCGCTGGCCGCCCTCGCCGCGGCCGCGGGCGACGTGCCCTTCGCGGCGCTGCGGCTCGAGGATGCGCCGGAGCCCGCGCTGCTGGCCGCGAGCGCCGCGCAGGACCTGGTGGTGATCGGGCTCGACAGTTCGCTCGGCCGCGAATTGCCGGAGGACGGCGTCGCCCCGGTCATCGAGGACCTGCTGAAGGACGGCACGCGGCCCCTGCTCGTGGTGCCGCCCGGCGCGCCGCCGGAGATCGCGGGGCCGGTGGTGGCGGCCCATGACGGCTCCGCCCCCTCGCGGCAGGCGCTGCGCGGTTTCGCCCGGCTCAAGCTCGGCGGCGGATCGCCAGTGCATGTGGTCGCGGTGGCCGGGACCCGGGCGGAGGCGGAGCGCCTCGCGGCCGAGGGCGCGGCCTGCCTGGAGCCGGGCGGCCCGGCGGCGCCGCGCCCCGTGGTCGGCGACGATGCGGCGCGGCTGGTCCTGGCGGAGGTGGCCGCGCTCGGCGCGCGGCTGCTGGTGATGGGCGCCTTCGGCGGCAACCCGCTGCTGCGCATGGTGGTCGGCAGCACCACCCACACGCTGCTGCGGGACGCGGGCGTGCCGGTCTTCGTCCAGCGGTGACGCCGCGCCGGCGGGGCAGGCTCAGCCGGTCAGCACGCCCTGCTCCCGCAGGGCCGCGATCTCCGCAGCGGAATAGCCGAGTTCGGCCGCGATCGCCGCGCCGTCGGCGCCGGGCGGACGCAGGTCGCCAGTGCCGCCGGGCCGCACGCCGTCGAGCGTGACGGGCAGCGCGGGCAGCGCCACGGGCCGGCCATCCGGCAGGGTCAGCGGCACCAGCCCGCCGGAGCCCTTCAGGTGGGGGTCCTCGAACAGGTCGGCCGGCCGGCCGATCGGCGCGAAGGGCATGCCGATGGCCTCCACCTTCGCCATCAGCTCGGCCTTGGTGTAGGAGGCAAGCGCCGCGGCGATGCGGGGGATGGTGCGTTCCCGCGCCTCCACCCGCTGGTTCTTGGTCGCCAGCGCCGGGTCGTGTGCCAGGTCGTCCAGCCCGAAGGCCTCGCAGAAGGCCGGCCATTGCGTGTCGGTCACCACCCCCACGAAGACCTGCCCGCCATCGGCGGTGTCGAACACGTCGTAGACCGGCCAGGCCGGCGTGCGGACCGACATCGGCGCCGGTTCCCTGCCCGTGATGGCGGTCTGCGCCATGTGCTGCGCCATCAGCAGGGCCACCGTCTCGAACAGGCCGGACTGCACCTCGCCGCCGCGGCCCGTCTCCTCGCGCTCGCGCAGGGCGGCGAGGATGGCGACGGCGGCGGACAGGCCGCCCATGATGTCCACCACGCTGCTGCCCGCCCGCAGCGGCCGCCCCACCGGCCCGGTCATGTAGGCGAGGCCGCCCATCATCTGCACCACCTCGTCCAGCGCGGTGCGGTGTTCGTAGGGGCCGGGCAGGAAGCCCTTGCAGGAACAGTAGACCAGGCGCGGATGGTCCTGCGCGAGCTGCGCGTAGCCGAGGCCGAGCTTCGCCATCGCGCCGGGGCGGAAATTCTCCACCAGCACATCGGCCCGCGCGACCAGCCGGCGGACCAGCGCCAGCCCTTCCGGCGTCTTCATGTCCACGCAGAGGCTGCGGCGGCTGCGGCCGAAGGCGGCGTGGAAGCCGGTGCCGGAGCCGGTGAGGCGGCGCGTCGAATCGCCCGCCGGCGCCGGTTCCACCTTCACCACCTCCGCCCCCAGGTCGGCCAGCACCATGGCGACCGAGGGGCCCATGATCATGTGGGTGAACTCGACGACGCGGATGCCCGCGAGCGGCGTTGGCGAGGTCATGCCGCGGCCCGCCAGCCGGTCGGGCGCCCGGCGCGGGCATAGGCGCCGTGCAGCGGCTCCCCGGGCAGCGCCTCGGCGAGGATGGCGCGCGCGGCGAGCAGCGCGTCGAGGTCGATGCCCGTCCGCAGGCCGAGCGATTCCAGCAGGAAGACCAGGTCCTCCGTCACGATGTTGCCCGAGGCGCCCGGCGCGAAGGGGCAGCCGCCGAGCCCGCCGAGCGCGCCGTCGAAGATGCGGATCCCCTCCTCCACGCCGACCGTCACATTCGCCATGCCGAGGCCCATCGTGTCATGCAGGTGCAGGCTGTCGCAGGCCTGCCCGATCTCGGCACGCACCAGGCGCAGCAGGCGGCGCAGCTGCGCGGGGTTGGCATAGCCCGCGGTGTCGGACAGGCCCACCGAATCGCAACCCATGCGCGCCAGTTCGACCGCCATTCCCACCACCTCCGCCTCCGGCACCTCGCCCTGGAGGGAGCAGCCGAAGGCGGTGCTGAGCCCCGCTTCCAGCCGCGGCCGCGCATCGGGGGGGAGGGAGCGGAGCCAGGTTGTGACGGCGCGCGCCTCCTCCATCTGCTCCGTCCGGCTGCGGCGCAGGTTGGCCTGGCTGTGCGCCTCGCTCACTGACAGGGTCAGGGTGATCTTGTGGGCGCCGGCCGCGACCGCCGCCTCCGCCCCGCGGAGATTCGGCACCAGCACCGCGACATGCAGCCCCGGCAGCGCGGCGGCGAAGCGCGTCACCTCCGCCGCATCGGCCATCTGGGGGACCAGCTTCGGCGGCACGAAGGACGCCACCTCAATTTCCGGCAGGCCGGCCGCGTGCAGGGCGGAGATCAGGCGCCGCTTGTCCGCGGTGGGCACCACCTTCCGCACCATCTGCAACCCGTCGCGCGGGCCGACCTCGCTGACGGTGACGTCGCGCAGCATGTCCAACGGCGCTCTCCTGCCGGGCGTCGGGTGGGAAGGGGGACGCCGCCGGCGCGATCTCCCCGCGGATGGGGCCGCGCGTCAAGCGGCCGGCGCCCCTCCCCTTGCGGTCGGGCCGTGGCCGCACCATGGTCCCGGGCATGGGACGGACGCTTTTCCGCAAGATCTGGGACGCGCATGTGGTGCACCGTCGGGACGACGGGCTCTGCCTGCTCTATGTGGACCGGCACTATTTCCACGAGGGCAGCTTCCACGCCTTCAACATGCTGAAGGCGCGCGGGCTGGGGGTGCGGCGGCCCGACCTGACCTTCGGCTTCGGCGACCACTACGCGCCGACCACGGCCCGCAGCACCGCCGCCATCGCCGACCCCGAGATCCGCGGCATCATCGAGACCTTCGAGAGCAATTCGCGCGCCCACCGCATCCGCGCCTTCGACCTGGCCGACCCCGAACAGGGCATCGTCCATGTGGCGGGGCCCGAACAGGGGCTGACCCTGCCGGGGATGACGGTGGTCTGCGGCGACAGCCACACCTCCACCCATGGCGCGCTCGGCGCGCTGGCCTTCGGCATCGGGGCGAGCGAGGTGGCGCATGTGCTGGCCACCCAGACCATCTGGCAGTCCGCGCCGCGCCAGTTCCGCGCCCGCTTCGACGGCGCGCTGCCGGCGGGCTCCACCTCCAAGGACATGGCGCTGGCGCTGATCGCGCGGATCGGCACCGGCGGCGCGCAGGGCTGCGCCATCGAATTCGCGGGCCCCGCCGTGCGCGCGCTGTCGGTCGAGGCGCGGCTCACGCTCTGCAACATGGCGATCGAGGCCGGGGCGCGCACCGGGATGGTGGCGCCGGATGCCACGACGGCCGCCTGGCTCGCCGGCCGCCCGCATGCCCCGGCGCGGCCCGACCCCGCCTGGGCGGCGCTGGCGAGCGACGCCGACGCCGCCTTCGACGAGGAGGTGGCGCTGGACGCCGCCACCATCGCGCCCATGGCCACCTGGGGCACCAGCCCGGAGGAGGCCGCCCCCCTCTCCGGCCGCGTGCCGCGACCGGAGGAGGCGCCGGACGAGGCGCGCCGGAAGGCCTGGCAACGCAGCCTGGAGTACATGGGCCTGGCAGGCGGGGAGGCGCTGGCCGACGTGAAGCTGGACCGCGTCTTCCTCGGTTCCTGCACCAATTCGCGCATCGAGGACCTGCGCGCCGCGGCCGCGGTGCTGAAGGGCCGGCGCGTCGCCGTGCCGATGCTGGTCTCCCCGGGCTCGACCCTGGTGAAGCGCGCGGCCGAGGCCGAGGGGCTGGACCGCATCTTCACCGAGGCCGGGGCGCGGTGGGAGGAGAGCGGCTGCTCGCTCTGCGTCAGCATGAACGGGGAGAGCGTGGCGGAAGGCGAACGCTGCGCCTCCACCTCCAACCGCAACTTCGTGGGCCGGCAGGGGCGCGGGGCGCGGACGCACCTGGTCTCCCCGGCCTCCGCGGCGGCCTCGGCCCTGGCCGGGCGGCTGGTGGCGGCGGGAGGCTGACATGGCGGAACCCTTCACCACCCTGACCGCCATCGCCGCGCCGCTCGACCTGCACAACGTCGACACGGACCAGATCATGCCGGCGCGCTTCATGCGCCGGCCGCGCGACGAACGCTACGCCAGCTACGGCTTCCACGACCTGCGCTTCGCCCCGGACGGCACGCCCCGGCCGGACTTCGTGCTGAACCGCCCCCCCTTCGACCGCGCCGGCATCCTCGTCGCCGGGCGCAACTTCGGCGTCGGCTCCTCAAGGGAGGCGGCGGTCTATGCGCTGCTCGCCCTCGGCATCCGCTGCGTCGTCGCGGAGGGATTCGGCGACATCTTCTTCGGCAATTCGCTGAAGAACGGGCTGCTGCCCGTGCGGCTGCCGGGGGCGACGGTGGATGCGCTGCGCGCGCAGGTGGCCGCGGCGCCCGGCATGGCGCTGACGGTTGACCTGGCGCGGGAACGGCTGGAAACCCCGGCCGGCGAAGGTCACGACTTCTCGATTCCGCCCTTCGCGCGCGATTGCCTGTTGCGCGGCCTTGACGAAATCGGCCTCACATTCACCTTGCTGCCCGAGATCGAAGCCTTCGAGGCCGCGCGAGAGCGCGGCAACCCGCCACGGCCCCCGTTGCAAGCGTAACTTGACCTTGCCGCGGCCCCAGGGTTGCCATGGCCGCAACCCTGGACGCCCCATGATCCGAATCCCGCACGCCACGCTTGCCGCGATCCTCGCGGCCCTGCTCTCCGCGACGCCCGCCGCCGCGCAGTTCGGGCCGCAGGGGCCGCCCGCCGTCGGCGTCACCCCGGCCGAACGCCGGGCCGTGACGGAGACCAACGAGTTCGTCGGCCGGATCGAGGCGATCGGGCGGGTGGAACTGCGCGCGCGCGTCACCGGCTTCCTCCAGGAACAGCTGTTCCAGGAAGGGCAGGAGGTGCGGCGCGGCGAGGTGCTGTTCCGCATCGAGCGCCCCCCCTTCGAGGCGGAGGTCGCCCGCGCCCAGGCGCAGGTCGCGGCGGCCGAGGCGGAGCTGACCAATGCCCGCATCGCGCTGAACCGCGCCCGCGAACTGGTGCGCAGCGCCGCGGGGACGCAGGTGCGGGTGGATGACGCGCTGGCGGCGGAACGCAACGCCAATGCGCAGCTCCTCGGCGCGCAGGCGCAGCTGCGGGTGGCGCAGATCAACCTCGGATACACCGAGAT
Source organism: Falsiroseomonas sp. CW058 (assembly GCF_050563535.1). Classification (NCBI taxonomy): domain Bacteria; kingdom Pseudomonadati; phylum Pseudomonadota; class Alphaproteobacteria; order Acetobacterales; family Roseomonadaceae; genus Falsiroseomonas; species Falsiroseomonas sp. CW058. The sequence continues at coordinate 162,747 of NZ_JBNXUO010000005.1, read as the reverse complement.
CACGGCGCCGATCGACGGCAAGATCGGGCGCGTGACCTACACGGTGGGCAACACCGTCTCCCCCACCGCGCAGCCGCTGGCCACCATCGTCAGCCAGGACCCGATGCGCGTGTCCTTCCCCGTCAGCCTCCGGACCGGGGGCGAGCTGCGGCAGCGTTATGCCACGCGCGGCGGGACGGAAGCGGTGCGGGTGCGCATCGTGCTGCCGAACGGCCAGCCCTACCCCGAGGTGGGGCGCATCGACTTCATCGACCCGCAGGTGGACCGCAACACCGACACGATCCTGGTCCGCGCCTCCATCCCCAACCCGCTGATCGGCGACGGCAGCACCGACCGGCGGCTGATCGACGGCATGTTCGTGACCGCCGTGGTCGAGGGGGCGGAGCCGGTGCAGGTCACCGTCGTGCCCCGCGCCGCGGTGGCGCAGGACCAGGGCGGGTCCTTCGTCTTCGTGGTGGATGCCCAGGGCAATGCCCAGCGGCGCAACATCCGCCTCGGGCGCGGCAGCGCGGAGCTTGCGGTGGTGGAGGACGGGCTGCAGCCGGGCGAGAACGTCATCACCGAAGGCCTGCAGCGCGTGCGCCCGGGGCAGCCGGTGAACGCCGCGCCCGCCGGCGCCGCGCCCGCCCGCGCCGCGGGCGCGCCCGGCGCGACGCGCTGAGGCCGGGACGGAACGCGCGACATGCTCTCCGGCGTCTTCGTGGCCCGCCCGCGGCTGGCCATCGTCCTGTCCATCCTGATGACCATCGCGGGGCTGCTCGCGATGCTCCGCATCCCCGTCAGCCAGTTCCCCGACATCGTGCCGCCGCAGGTCTCGGTCACGGCGCGCTACCCCGGCGCTTCCGCCGCGGTGGTGGAAGCCACCGTCGGCCAGCCGATCGAGAGCGCGGTGAACGGCGTGGACCGCATGATCTACATGCGCTCCAACTCCGGCAACGACGGCAGCTACACGCTGAACGTCTCCTTCTCGCTCGGCACCAACCCGGACCTCGCGACCGTCAACGTCAACAACCGCGTGCAGGCGGCGCTGGCGCGGCTGCCGCAGGAGGTGCAGCGCGGCGGCGTGACGGTGCGCAAGCAGTCCTCGGCGGTGCTGCAGTTCCTGTTCATCACCTCGCCCGACGGGTCGCGCGACCCGCTGTTCCTGTCGAACTACGCCACCATCAACATGGTGGACCGCCTGGCGCGCGTGCCGGGGGTGGGCCAGGTCAGCCTGTTCGGCGCGCTCGACTACTCGATGCGGATCTGGTTCGAGGTGGACCGCCTGATCAGCCTGAACCTGACGCCGGCGGACGTGATCGGGGCGATCCAGGCGCAGAACGTGCAGGCGCCGGTGGGCCGCATCGGCGCGCGTCCGGTCACCGACGACCAGCAGTTCCAGCTGAACATCCAGACGCTCGGCCGCCTGTCGACGCCCGAGCAGTTCGGCGAGATCGTCATCCGCGCCAACCCCGACGGCTCCACGCTGCGGGTGCGCGACGTGGCGCGGGTGGAACTCGGCGCCGCCAACATGGACGTGGAGGCGCGGCTGGCCGGGCAGCCGGCGGTGGCGATGGGCGTCTACCTCGCGCCCGGCGCCAATGCGGTGCAGGTGTCGAACGACATGAAGCGCGCGCTCGAGGAGCTGCGGACGCGCTTCCCCTCGGGCGTCGGCTACCGCATCGTCTACGACACCTCGACCTTCGTGGTCGACACGATCCACGAGGTCGTGAAGACGCTGCTCGAGGCCTTCGTCCTCGTCGTCATCGTCGTCTACCTGTTCCTCGGCAGCCTGCGCGCCACGGTGATCCCGACCATCGCCGTGCCGGTCAGCCTGATCGGCACCTTCGCGGTGCTGCTCGCGCTCGGCTACACCGCCAACACGATCAGCCTGCTGGCGCTGGTGCTGGCCATCGGCATCGTGGTGGACGACGCGATCGTCGTGGTCGAGAACGTCGAGCGCAACCTGGAGGAACACCCGGAGCTTTCGCCGGCCGAGGCGACGCTGAAGGCGATGCGGGAGATCACCGGCCCGATCATCGCCATCACGCTGGTGCTGCTGTCGGTCTTCGTGCCGGTGGGCTTCATCCCCGGCGTCTCGGGCGAGCTGTTCCGGCAGTTCGCGGTGACGATCAGCGTGGCCATGCTGATCTCCGCCATCAACGCGCTGACGCTCTCGCCCGCGCTCTGCGCGCTGATCCTGCGGCATGAGGGGCCGAAGCGCGGCCCGATCAAATACGTGCTGCGCGGCATCGACAGGGTGCGGGACGGCTACGCGGCCATCGTGAAGCGGCTGGTGCGGGTCGCGCTGGTGTCGCTGCTGGTCACCGCCGGCCTCGGCTTCGGGATCTGGACGGTGGCGGGGCGCACGCCGCAGGGCTTCCTGCCGGCCGAGGACCAGGGCGCGTTCTTCGTGCAGATCCAGCTGCCGCAGGGCGCCAGCGTGTCGCGCACCCGGGCTGCGGTGGAACAGGTGGAGGCGATCCTGCGCGGCATCCCCTCCATCGAGGACAGCCTGGCGATCGTGGGCTTCAGCCTGATCGACGGCGGCGCGCAGTCCAACTCGGCCTTCATGGTGGCGCGGATGCGGCCCTTCGCGGACCGGCAGGGCGCGCAGGACAGCGTCTTCGCCGCCATCGGCCGCACCTTCGGCGCGGTGCAGGGCATCCGCACGGCGAATGTCTTCGCCTTCAACATCCCGCCCATCATCGGGCTGGGCACCGGCGGCGGCTTCGAATACCAGCTGCAGGACTTCGAGGGGCGGGACCCGCAGGAACTCGGCGCCGCCATGCTCGGCCTGGTCGTCGCGGCGAACCAGGACCCGCGGCTGGCGGCCGTCTTCTCCACCTTCTCCCCCACCACGCCGTCGCTCTACCTCGACGTGGACCGCGACAAGGCGCAGGCGCTCGGCATCCGCATCAGCGACATCTTCCAGGCGCTGCAGACCACGCTCGGCGGCTTCTACGTGAACGACTTCAACCTGTTCGGGCGCACCTGGCAGGTGAACATCCAGGCCGAGGCGACAGACCGGGACGAGATCCCGGACATCTGGCGCATCCATGTCCGCAACGGCCGGGGCGAGATGGTGCCGCTGCGGTCGGTGGCGGATGTGCGCGTCGTGCTCGGGCCGCAGACCATCACGCGCTACAACAACGTCCGCTCCGTCGCCATCAACGGCGCGCCGCGGCCGGGCATCTCCTCGGGCGCCGCGCTGGAGGCGATGGAGGAGCTGTCGGCCCGCGTGCTGCCCGGCGGCTACGGCTTCGAATGGACCGGCACCGCCTACCAGGAGAAGCAGGCGGCGGGGCAGACCGCGGTGATCCTCGCGCTGGCGGTGCTGTTCGCCTACCTGTTCCTGGTCGCGCTCTACGAAAGCTGGGTCATCCCGGTGCCGGTGCTGCTGTCCGTCGTCGTCGGCGGGCTCGGGTCGCTCCTGGCGATCATGGTGGGGGGCCTCGCGCTCGACGTCTATGCGCAGATCGGGCTCGTGGTGCTGATCGCGCTGGCGGCGAAGAACGGCATCCTCATCGTCGAATTCGCGAAGGAGGCGCGGGAGCGCGGGATGCCCATCGCGCAGGCGGCGACGGAAGGCGCGCGGCTGCGCTTCCGCGCGGTGATGATGACCTCCATCGCCTTCGTGCTGGGGCTTGTGCCGCTGGTGATCGCGGAAGGCGCCGCGGCGCTGTCGCGCCGGTCGGTCGGCACGCCGGTCTTCGGCGGGATGATCGCGGCCTCCACCATCGGCATCTTCATGATCCCGATGCTCTACGTCGTCTTCCAGACGATGCGCGAGAAGGTGAAGGGCGCCTTCGGCCGCAAGCCGGTGGAGACGGACAGCGCGGCGCACCGTCCGCCCGGACAGGCGCCCAATCCCTGACGCGGCGGGGTCAGGACCCGCCTGACCCCGTCTCCTCCCCGCGCAGCGCCGGCAGGGTGGCCAGCGCCTCCCCCGCGGCCTGGCGGGCGGCGGCGGGGTCCGTTCCCTCCTCGCGCACCGCGGCCATCGCTTCCGACAGTTCCTTCACGGCGGTCTGCCACGGGCTGCCGCGCCGCGATTCGGCGGGCAGGCGCAGCATCGCGCGCTCCACCTCGTTCAGCGCCTGGCGCAGGCGCGAACTGGCGGCGCTGGCGGGGACGGTTCCGTCCTCCAGCCGCTGCAGCAGGCCGCGCAGGTCCGCCTCGGCCTCGCGCAGGACACGCAGGGGATCGTCCCCGGACGCGGACTGGGCGATGGCCGCGGGGCTTGCCAGCAGCAGCCCGGCGGCAAGCGCGGCACGGATCAGGCGCATCTGGCGGGTCTCCCTGTCCCAGCCGGCGCGAACGCGCCCCCGCCCGCGCGGTTGCCCCCTTTCCCAATCGCGGGAAACGCGCAGATGATGGGCGGGAACACACCACCGGGGACCAGGAACATGGCGAAGTTCGGATTGAGCCAGTCGGTGCGGCGCGTCGAGGATCCCCGCCTGCTGACCGGACGCGGCAGCTACACCGACGACATCAGCCTGCCCGGCCAGGCCTTCGGCGTGGTGCTGCGCAGCCCGCACGCGCATGCGCGCATCGCCTCGCTCGACACCGCCGCGGCGAAGGCCGTGCCCGGCGTGCTCGCGGTCATCACCGGCGCCGACCTTCGCGCCGCGGGGCTGGGCGAGCTGCCCTGCATGATCCCGCTGAAGAACCGCGACGGCACGCCGCGCGTGGACACGCCGCGCCTCGCCCTGGCCGAGGACACCGTCCGCCATGTGGGCGACCCCGTCGCCTTCGTGGTGGCGGAGACGCCGCAGGCCGCGCGCGACGGGGCCGAGGCGGTGGCCGCGGAGTACGAGGTGCTGCCCGCCGCCACCGACCTCGCCACCGCGCATGAGCCGGGGCAGCCGCAGGTCTGGCCGGGCGCGCCGAACAACATCTGCTTCGACTGGGAAGCGGGCGACAAGGCGAAGACCGATGCCGCCTTCGCCCGCGCGGCGCATGTCACGCGGCTGACCGTGGTGAACAACCGCGTCGTCGTCGCCTCGATGGAGGCGCGGGCCGCGGTGGCGGCGTGGGACGGCGACCGGCTGACGATGCACACCAACACCCAGGGTTCCTGGCAGGTGCGCAACATGCTGGCCAGCCAGATCTTCCGCATCCCGGCCGAGAACATCCACGTCCTGACCCCCGATGTCGGCGGCGGCTTCGGCATGAAGCTGTTCCTCTACGCCGAGCACGTCCTGGTCGCCTTCGCCGCGAAGCAGGTCGGCCGCCCGGTGAAATGGGCGAGCGAGCGGACCGAGGCCTTCCTCTCCGACACGCATGGGCGGGACAACATCACCCAGGGCGAGCTGGCGCTGGACGCGGAGGGACGCTTCCTCGCGCTCCGCACCCGCAACCACGCGAACATGGGCGCCTATCTCAGCAACTACGCGCCCTTCATCCCGACCGGCGCGGGCACCAAGGTGCTGGCCAGCGTCTACGCCTTCGAGGCGATCCACGCGAATGTGCTCGGCGTGCTGACCAACACCGTCCCGGTCGATGCCTATCGCGGCGCCGGCCGCCCCGAATCCAACTACCTGGTGGAGCGACTGATCGACACGGCGGCGCGCGAGCTGGGCATCGACCGGGTCGAGATCCGGCGCCGCAACATGGTGCCGCCCGGCGCCATGCCCTATGTCAGCGCGATGGGGCAGCGCTACGACAGCGGCGAATTCGCCAAGCTGCTCGACACCGCCCTGGCGAAGATCGACTGGGCCGGGTTCGAGGCGCGGCGCGCGGAGGCTGCGCGGCGGGGCAGGAAGCGCGGCATCGGCCTCGCCTACTACCTGGAAGCCACCGGCGGCGGCCCGACCGAGAATGCGAAGGTCGTCTTCGCCGAGGACGGGATGGTGGATGTCTATGTCGGCACGCAATCCACCGGCCAGGGGCATGAGACGGCCTATGCCATGCTCACCAGCCACGAGCTCGGCATCCCGATGGAGAAGATCCGCATCCGCCAGGGCGATTCCGAATCGCTGCCCGATGGCGGCGGCACCGGCGGCGCGCGCAGCCTCTACTCCGAGGGTCAGGCCATCCTGGTCACCACCGCGAGCGTGATCGAGAAGGGCCGGCAGGCCGCGGCCGAGCATCTCGAGACCGCGGCCGCCGACATCGAGTTCAGCGCCGGGGACGGGCGCTTCGCGGTGGCCGGCACCGACCGCGGCGTGGGCATCCTCGACCTCGCGGCGGCGCAGCGGCGGCGGGTGGCGGCGGGGCAGGCCGCGACGCTGCTCGACGCGATGGAGACGGCGCGGATCGACAGCCACACCTTCCCCAATGGCTGCCACGTCGCCGAGGTGGAGGTGGACCCCGAGACGGGCGACGTCACCGTGCCGCGCTACATCGTGGTGGACGATGTCGGCCACGCGCTGAACCCGCTGATCGTGCGCGGCCAGGTGCATGGCGGCGTGGCCCAGGGCATCGGCCAGGCGCTGTTCGAGCGCACGAGCTACGACAGCGGCAGCGGCCAGCTCCTCTCGGCCTCCTTCATGGATTACGCGCTGCCGCGGGCGGGCGACCTGCCGGACATCGACGTGGACCTGATCGAGGTGACCTGCGAGACCAACCCGCTCGGCGTCAAGGGCGCGGGCGAGGCCGGGGCGGTGGGCTCGCCGCCCGCCGCGATCAACGCGCTGGTCGATGCGCTGGACGGGAAGGTCATCGACATGCCGGCGACGCCGGAGACGGTCTGGAAGGCCCTGCGCGCGGCGTAGGCAGGAGTCCGGGGCGGGGGCAGCCGCCCCCCCTATACCGCCCGGCGTCCTTCACGCCGGGCGAGCCGCCGGATGGCGGCCGCCGCATCTGCGGCGAAGCCAAGGGCCGCGGATGCGGCCCGCCCGGCGTCTGAGGGCGGAGTTATTGGAAGACCATGTTGACCAGCCGGCAGGTGTCCACCTGCCGGCGGTCCTCACGCCGGCCATCCGCCCAGACGACGCGGACATCGTTCAGGCAGTCGCCCACCGGCAGCCGCACCGCGACATGGCGGCCGGGCGGCAGCACCTCCGCGCCCAGCCGGTCCTCGCCCCAATGCGTCTCGCGCGCGGAGGAGACGTAGATCTCCCTGATGGCGGTGGCACCGCGGTTCACCAGGTTGAAGGAGGGGTTGCCCCCCGCGCCTTGCGGGGCCGGGGCGGCGGCGGCGCCGAACACCATCTCCGCGATGGCGCAGGTGTCGACGCCGCGGCGTTCCTCGGGCCGGCCATCGGCATAGACCACCCGCACATCCTGCCGGCAGCCGGCCGAGGACGCGATGCGGACCGGGAAGGCTCGGCCGTCGGGCAGCACCTCCGTCCCCAGCAGGTCACGACCCCAGTTCGGCTCCCGCACCGGGGAGACATAGATTTCGTTGATGGGCTGGCCGCTGCGGTTGACCAGGTTGAAGGAGGGGTCGCCCTGCGCCACGGCGGGGGCGGCCAGGGCCAGCCAGGGCAGCAGCAGGAACAGGACAGCGCGCAGTCGCATCGGCGACCCTTCCCCGGGATGATCCGGGGGCGAGGCTAACGCAGCCTTCCGCCCTTCGCGAGGGGCGTCGCCCGGCCTATTGCGCGGCGGTGCGCGGCGCCAGGCTGTCCGTCTGGGCCGGGCCGGACCAGCCGGCGATCGCCTCCAGCCCCTGCCGGTCGAGGATGTCGAGCCGGCCCTTCTGCAGGCTCGCCAGCCCGTCCTTCCGCAGCGTCGCCAGCGCGCGGTTCGCATGTTCCACCGACAGGCCGAGCGCATCGGCCAGGTGCGCCTGCTTCAGCGGCACCGGCCCGCCATTCCCGTCCCCGCCGCCGCGCCGCAGCAGGCGGGCATGCAGTTCCAGCAGCAGATGCGCCACCCGCCCCACCGCGTCCCGCCGGCCGAGGCTGGTGAGGCGTTCGCGCATCCGCGCGCGGTCGCGCGTCAGCCCCTCGGCGTAGGAAAGCGCCAGGCCGGGGTCGCGGCCCATGAATTCGCACAGCCTCTCGCGCGAGAGGACGCAGAAGGACGCGTCGGTCAGAGCCTCCACCTCCGCCCCGTCCTCGATCCGCTCGACCAGGTCGCCGGGCAGGTGGAAGTCGAGGATCTGGCGTCGCCCATCCGGCGTCGCGGTCCAGGAGAAGGCCCAGCCGGCATAGAGCGTGAAGACGCCGTCGCGGATCGCCTCACCCGTGCGGGCCAGCCGCACGCCGGAGCGGATGCGCGCGATCTCGCCCACCCTGGCCTGGGGGATGACCCGGAACAGGGCGAAGGGGCGCACCGCGCAGGCGGCACAGGCCCCGGGAAGCGGCGTCAGCGTATTGTTCCGGCTCATCGTTCCTGTCTGCTGGCACGTCGGATGGAAAGGTCGGCCTTCCCATGGGGGAAGCTAGCTGGGCGGGGCGGCCAAGGGAAATGGGTTTTCCGTCATGGGTCCGGCCGCCGTCCGACGTGGCGGCGAGGGGGCCACCCCGCCAGGACGGGCGGGCACGGTCCACCGGACAGCCCGACAGATCGTGCGGAAGCGGACAAGTTGGAAGGCTGCGCGCGGCATGGCACCCTTGCGCAAACCGCCGAGGACCACGCGCGCATGTCCGGCTTCGCCTCCGCCAACGACTTGGCCGACAAGAACGTCTCCTTCGACGAACTCGGCCCCGGGCTCTACGCCTACACGGCGGAAGGGGACCCGAATTCGGGCGTGATCGTCGGGCCGGACGGCGTGGTGGTGGTGGACGCCCAGGCCACCCCCGCCATGGCACAGGACGTGGTCGCGCGCATCCGCGGCGTCACCGACCGGCCGGTGACGGGGGTGGTGCTGACGCATTACCACGCGGTCCGCGTGCTGGGCGCGAGCGGCTACGGCACCCCCGCCATCATCGCCTCCGACGTCACGCGCGACCTGATCGTGGAACGCGGCCGGCAGGACATGGACAGCGAGATCGGCCGCTTCCCGCGCCTGTTCCGCGGGAAGGAAACGATCCCCGGCCTGACCTGGCCGACGCATACCTTCCACCGCCGCATGTCGATCTGGCTCGGCGAGCGCGAATGCCGGGTGATCCATGCCGGGCGCAGCCACACCGCGGGCGACACGGCGGTGTGGATGCCGAGGGAGAAGGTGCTGTTCGCGGGCGACATCGTGGAATTCGGCGCGACCCCCTATTGCGGCGACGCGCATTTCCACGACTGGGCCTCGACCCTCGCCTTCCTGCGGCAGCTCGGGCCGGAGCGGATGGTGCCAGGCCGTGGCCGGGCGCTGATGACGAAGGCCGAATGCGAGGAGGCGATCGAGGGGACGCGCGCCTTCACCACGGACCTGTTCGACCGCGTCCGGGCCGGCGTGGCGAAGGGCTGGGACCTCAAGGCGATCTACGACGACACCATGGGCTTCATGCGACCGCGCTACGGCCACTGGGTGATCTTCGAGCACTGCATGCCCTTCAACGTGACGCGCGCCTTCGACGAGGCGACGGGCCTCGACCACCCCCGCATCTGGACCGCCGAACGCGACGTCGAGATGTGGAAGGCGCTGGAGCACGGCGCGCCCATGAAGTCGGCCGAGCTGCACGGGTAGGCGCGGCGTGCCGGCGACCTACACCAATCCCCGCTACGCCCCCGCCCCGCGCCCCGACGCGCCGGACGAACGCCGACCCGTGGTGGTCGCGGGCGCCGGGCTGGTGGGGCTGACCCTTGCCCTCGACCTTGCCCGCCATGGCGTGCCCGTGGTGCTGCTGGACGAGGACGACACCGTCTCCACCGGCAGCCGCGCGATCTGCTTCGCCAAGCGCACGCTCGAGATCTACGGCCGGCTCGGGCTCGGGGAGCGGTTCCTGCGGAAGGGCATCACCTGGAAGACCGGCCGCGTCTTCCACCGCGACCGCGAAGCCTATTCCTTCGACCTGCTGCCCGAGGAAGGCCACGAATACCCGGCCTTCGTGAACCTCCAGCAGTACCACGCCGAGGAATGGCTGGTGGAAGCCTGCGCCGAGGCCGGCGTGGAACTGCGCTGGAAGCACCGCGTCGCCGGCGTGACGCCGCAGGCGGATGGCGCGGTGCTGGCGGTGGAGGCGCCGGACGGCGCCTACACGCTGACGGCGGACTGGCTGCTGGCCTGCGACGGCGCGCGCAGCCCCATCCGCGACGCCATGGGACTCCCCTTCACCGGCCAGGTCTTCCGCGACCGCTTCCTGATCGCCGACGTGGTGATCCGGGGCGATGTCGCCTTCCCGACCGAACGCTGGTTCTGGTTCGACCCGCCCTTCCATCCGGGGCAGTCCGTGCTGCTGCACAAGCAGCCCGACGATGTCTGGCGCATCGACTTCCAGCTCGGCTGGGACGCCGACCCGGAGGAGGAGAAGCGGCCGGAGAAGGTGGCGGCGCGCGTGCGCGCCATGCTCGGCCCCGACACGCCCTTCGACCTGGAATGGGTCAGCGTCTACACCTTCCGCTGCCGCCGGCTGGAGCGGTTCCGCCATGGCCGGGTGATCTTCGCCGGCGATTCCGCCCACCAGGTCAGCCCCTTCGGCGCCCGCGGCGGCAATTCCGGCGTGCAGGACGCCGACAACCTGGCCTGGAAGCTGGCGCTGGTGCTGAACGGGCGCGCGCCGCCCGCCCTGCTCGACAGCTACGACGCGGAACGCATCCCGGCGACGGACGAGAACATCCTGCATTCCACCCGCAGCACCGACTTCATCACGCCGAAGACCGACGCCGCGCGCGCCTATCGCGACGCGGTGCTGGACCTTGCGGCGCGGCACGCCTTCGCGCGGCCGCTGGTCAATTCCGGGCGGCTGTCGCGGCCTTCCGTGCTGGCGGGCAGCCCGCTGAACAACCCCGACAAGGGCATCTGGGACGGCGGCGCCCCGCCCGGCGCGCCGGCGCCCGACGCCCCGGTGATGCGCGGCGGCCGCCCGGACTGGCTGCTGCGCCACCTCGGCGACGGGTTCCGCCTGCTGGTCTTCGGCCCACCCGATGCGGGGCTGGCCGCGCGGCTGCCGCACGGGGTGGTGCCGGTCTTCGTGAGCGCGGAGGAAGTGCCCGGCGCGCTGTGGGACCATTCGGGCCTGGCGGCGGCGCGCTTCGGCGCGCGGCGCGGCGCGGCGGTGCTGGTGCGCCCGGACCAGCATGTGGCGGCGCGCTTCGCCGTGCCGACCTCCGGCCTCATCGCCGCCGCGCTGGACCGGGCGCTGGGGCGGGAGGCCACGCCATGAAGCTCGACACCACCCCGAGGATCGCCGACCCGGACGCGCTGTTCGCGCAGCTGGTGGAGGCGCATCGCGACCTGGATGCGGCGGCGTCGCGCCGGCTGGATGCGCGGCTGGTGCTGCTGCTGGCCAACCACATCGGCGATGCCGAGGTGCTGCGCGAGGCGATCGCGCTGGCGAGGGAGGCGGGGGGGTAAGGCGCCGGTCAGTCCAGCCGCGCCCCGCTCACCTCCACCAGCCGGCGCCAGCGCGGGCGCTCCTCCTCGATCAGGGCGGAGAGCGCGGCGGGGGTCGGGCTGGTCACGGTGCCGTAGCCAAGCGGCTTCAGGCGGTCGACGAAGTCCTGCTGGCGCGCCACCTGCACCAGCGCGGCATGCAGGCGCGCGGTGATCGCCTCCGGCGTGCCGCCCGGCGCCACGATGGCGTTCCACGTCACCAGGTTGTGGTCGCCGAGGCCGAGATCGGCGAAGTCCCCCATGCCCGGCACCTCGGGCAGGATCGACAGCCGCGCCCTGCTGCTGACGGCGAAGGCCAGGAAGCGCCCGGCCTCCACATGCGGCATCAGGGCCGGCATCACGTCGAACATCATGTCGATGTTGCCCGCGACGAGGTCGTTGATGGCCGGGCCGCCGCCGCGATAGGGGACGTGCAGGATCTTCGCCTGCGCCGCGTTGTTGATCGCCTCGATGTTGATGTGGCTCGACGTGCCGGCGCCGGAGGAGCCCATCTTCACCTCCTCCGGATGCGCGCGCGACCACGCCACCAGGTCGCGGAAGTCCCGCCAGCCGCGGCGCCGCGCCGTCTCGGCATTCACCACGCAGAGCAGCGCGCCGTCGGTCACCTGGCTGACAGGGGAGAAATCCCGCGCGGGGTCGAAGGGCAGGCGGCTGGTCATGTAGGGGAAGGCCACGAAGACCGTCACGCCGAGCAGGCCGAGCATCGTGCCGTCGCGGTCGCCCTTGGCCACCGCATCCGCGCCGATGATGCCGCCCGCGCCGCTGCGGTTCTCGACCACCACCGTCTGGCCGAGCACGGACTGCATGCGTTCCGCGATCAGCCGGCCGAGGATGTCCACCGCGCCGCCCGGCGGGAAGGGCACGACCAGCCGCACGGGCCGCCCGCCGCCCAGCGGCTGCGCGAGGGCGGGCGCGGCCAGCAACGCGCCGCTGCCGGCCATCAGGCCACGACGTCCGATCATCGCCCGCTCTCCCCTGCTCCTGGCAGGGCGCTAGCCTGGCGCGGGCGCGCCCAGCCTGTCCAGCGCGTGGATGAGCACCGCCGCGGCGACCGAGACGTTGAGGCTTTCGACCTTGCCGCTGCCCGGCAGCGTCACGCGCTGCGCGCAGGCCGCCACGGTCGCCGGGGACAGCCCCGTCTCCTCGTTGCCCATGACCAGCGCGAAGGGCTTGCCGGTGGGCAGCGCCTCCGGCGCCACGCCGCCGCGCGCCACGGCGGCGACCGTGGTGAAGCGCGGCGCGATCGCCCGCAGCGCCACCGGCAGGTCGGTGACGCGGCGGAGCGCCAGCCTCTCCAGCCCGCCTTCCGCGATGCGGTAGGCGGCATCCGACAGCCCCGCGCCGCGTGGGTCGCCCGACAGCAGCAGCCCCGCGCAACCGAAGAAGGCGGCTGACCGCGCGACGGCGCCGAGGTTGTGCGGGTTGCCGATGCCGTCCAGCACCGGCAGCACGCGCCCGGCCAGCAGCGCCGGCGGGAAGGGCGGACCGAGTTCCGGCACCTCGCGCGGGAGCGTCACCGCGACGATGCCGCCATGGTGCTCGGTGCCGGCGATGCGCATCAACTCGTCGGGCGGAACCTCCCGGTAGGGGCGGCGCGCCTGCGCCATCACCTTGCAGAGCGGCCCGGCCAGCGGGCGGCGCGCGGGCAGGTAGAACAGCCGCAGCACCGCCTCGGGCCGCACGGCGAAGACCGCGGCCACCGCGGCCGGGCCGCAGATGCGGTCAGGGTCCAGCGCGCGGGACGGGGGGGCGGAGGCGCTCACCCCGCCGCAGCCTGGCGGGCGGCCGGCAGGGCGTCGTTCCGGCCGAGGAACTTCAGGTTCTCCTCCCGGATGCGCGCGGCCTCGTCGTCGTAGAGGAACGGCAGCGTCGCGTAGCGGCGGCCGCGGGTCACCGGCCGTGCCTCGTGCAGCAGGGAGCAGGAGAACACCACCGCCCCGCCCGCCGGCGCCACATAGGTCTGCGGCCCGAATTCCGGGAAGCACAACTCCCCGCCGTCGTATTCGCCGGTGTTGAGGTTGATGGTCACCGCGAAGCGGCGATGCGCGGTGGCGAGGGTGGTGTTGTCGCGATGCGCGCGGAAGAAGCCCTTCTCGGCGGCGTCGTAGCAGGCGACGATGTAGCGCTCGATGCGCGTGACCCTGAACTGGAAGGCGCGCCGGATCTCCGGCACCAGCCGCGCATTCAGCCGGGCGCGGAACTGCGCCTGCAGCGCCGCATCCTCGATCGTGCAGTCCTTGCGGCGCTTGTGGCCGGGATCGACGAGGCCGACCGTCCGGCCGCCGACGTCGCGCATGAAGCCGCTCTCTCCCCCGCCCTGCTCCTCGTACAGCGCGATCAGCCGCTGGCAGAAGGCGGGCTCGAAGACGCGGGGGACGATCAGCACCGGCGCGTGCAGCGGCACGCCCGCATGCAGCGCCGGCGGCGGCGCGGCGGCAAGGGTCGCCATCGCCTCGGCGCCGGCGTCGAGCGGCCAGACGCCGAAGACGCGCAGCCCGGGGTCGAGCAGGATCCAGCCCGTGCGCGGCGACCCGTCCTCGGCCACGGCGCGGAAGGCGCGCAAGGCGCTGCCGTCGTCGTCCCACAGCACGCGGCGGCCGGTCCCGTCCTTCAGGCGGGCCTGCGCCTCGTCCTCCGGGTCGGTGCCGATCACCAGCATGTAGCCATGCCCGACATTCAGCTTCGCGGCATGCGGCGCCACCATCGCGGCCAGCCTCTCGGCCTTCCCCGGCTCACCGAGCGAGCCGGGGATCAGCACCATGATCCAGCGCCCCGCCACCGTGTCGAAGGCGAAGCGCGGGTTGCCCTCGGACCGGGCATGGAAGGCGGGCACGGGCTCGCCCGGCGTGTAGTGCGGCATGGTCATGACTGGCCTCCCCTCAGCCGGAGGATGCCCCAGCCCGTGGGGTCTCCGCCAGCGCCCGCAGTCGGTCCAGCAGGAGGGCCGGCACCTCGATCCCCTCCGCGGCGGCGCGGGCGACGAGCGCGGCGCGGCGGCTGCCGGGCAGGCGCACGCCCGGATCGGCCGCCATCGCCGCCACCATCGCCTCGATCCGGTCGAGCAGGACCTCCCGCCCCGCGAGCGCACCGGGGTCGATCGCCAGGATCGCCTGGCCGAGCCGCGGGCGGTTGCCCTCGTCCTGGAAGAAGCTGTCGGCCTCGAAGCCGAAGGCGCTGCCGGTGAGCGCGACACAGAGCAGTTCCACCACCAGCGCCAGCAGCGCGCCCTTGGTGCCGCCCATGGCGAGCATGGCGCCGCCGAGCGCGGCCCCGGCATCCGTGGTCGGCCGGCCTTCGGCATCCAGCGCCCAGCCTTCCGGGATGGGCCGGCCCTCCTTCGCCGCAACCATGATCTTCCCGCGCGCCACCTCGCTCAGCGCCATGTCGATCACCAGCGGGTCGGCGCCGCGGCGCGGGAAGGCGGCGGCGACGGGGTTGGTGCCCATCAGCGGCCGCCGCCCGCCCGGCACCGGCATCGCCGCGGGGGAGTTGGTGAAGGCGAGCGCCACCAGACCACGCCGCGCCAGCGCCGCGACGGGCAGGCCCATGGCGCCGGAATGGTGGCTGTTGGCGATGCCCGCGAAGGCGATGCCATGGGCCGCGGCGCGCGCGGCCGCTTCCTCCACCGCGCGGGCCAGGGCCGGATAGGCCAGGCCGTGCCGCGCATCCACCAGCACCGCGCCGCCACGTTCCGCCACCACCGCCGGCACCGCGCCGCCCTCGGCGCGGCCATTGGCCAGGAAGGCCGCGTATTGCGGCACGCGCGACAGGCCGTGGCCCGACTGCCCCTCCGCTTCCGCCGCCACCAGGCTGCGCGCGGTGAGGTCCGCCATGGCGGGGTTGGCGCCGGCGGCGGCAAGCGCGGCGCGGGCGAGGGCTTCGGCCTCGGGCAGGGTCAGGCGGGGCATGGGGTCTCGATCGCTGGGGCGCGGCATCGATGCCCCCACCCTGCCCTTCCCCGCAAGCGGGGGAGGCGGACGGGGCCGTCCCGCCCGGTGGCGATCAGGCGTCCGGGCGGATCTGCGCCTCGGTCACCAGGCTCGCCCAGCGATCCGTCTCCTCGCGCACGAAGCGCGTGGAACGCGCGCTGTCCCAGCCCAGCACCTGGAAGCCGCCGTCGCGTGCGCGGCGCGACGTCTCGGGGTCATGGATCGCGGCCAGCACGTCGCGCTCCAGCCGCGCCAGGACCGGCTGCGGCACCGCGGCCTGGGTCAGGACCGCCGTCCAGTTGGTGATCTCGAGCTGCGGCACGCCCAGCTCGCGCACCGTCGGCACCTCGGGCACCAGCGGGTGCCGCTCGGCGCTGGTGATGGCCAGCGGGCGCAGGCGGCCGCCCTGGATCTGCGCGAGGCATTCCGGCAGGTTCGACACCATGAAGTCGAGGTTGCCGCCGGCCAGGTCCGTCACGCCCGGTGCGCCGCCGCGATAGGGCACATGGGTCACGCGTTCCCCCGCCCGCGCGACGCGGCGGACGAGTTCGAGGCCGAGATGCGGCGGCGAGCCGCTGCCGGAACTGCCGGCATTGGTCGGCTGCTCCGCCACCATCCGCAGCAGCCCCGCCAGGTCCCGCGCCGGGCTCCGCTCCGCGTTCACCACCACGACCAGCGGCAGCGAGCCGAGCATCGAGACGACGTGGAAGTCGCGGCGGAAGTCGTAGGGCGCGTTCGGGAACAGCGTGGCGTTCACGGCATGGGTCAGCGTGATGGCCAGCAGCGTGTGGCCGTCGGGCGGCGCCTTGGCGGCGATGTCGGCGCCGATCAGCGCGTTGCCGCCGGCGCGGTTGTCCACCACCACCGACCGCCCGAGGATCTCGCCCAGCTTCTGCGCCACCAGCCGCGCCATGATATCGGTCAGGCCGCCGGGGGTGAAGGGCACGATGTAGCGCAGGTTGCGGTCGGGGAAGGCGGTCTGCGCGCCGGCGAGGCCGGGCAGGACGGACGCGGCGGCGAGGCCGAGCGCGGCGCGGCGGCGGATCATGCGGACCTGTCTCCCCGAATTCGTTCGGAGAAAGACTGACCGGGCCGCGCGCCGCCGTCCAGCGAAGAAGCGTTCAGCCCGGCCGCGTCTCGACCGTCGCGTGGCAGACGCGGTCATCCTCCGCCCGGCGGCGCAGCGCGGGATGCGCGCCCCCCGGCGGCAGCGGCGCCGCCGGCCACAGGCCGCGTTCCGTCACCGCCGCCGCGAAGCCCGCGGCGCGGAAGGCGTCCAGCATCTCCGACAGGCCGAGCCGGTTGCAGTAGAGCCCCGCCCGCGCCACCGCCGCGCCTTCCCAGAAGGCGGGCGGGAAGGCCAGGTGGCGCAGCCCGCCGCCGAGATGGTCGTGGAAGTCGATCCCGTGCAGCCCGACGCCCCCCGGCGCCGCCACGCGGCGGAGCGCGGCGAGCAGCGGCGCGAAGGCGTCGCGCCGCACATGTTCCAGCGCGACTTCCGAGAAGGTGAGGTCGATGCTGCCGGCCGGGATCTCCGCGAGCCGCCCGGTGCCGCCGACCAGCAGCCGGGCGCCGCAGGCGCGCAGCACGTCCCCATGCGTGGCGCATCCGGCGAGGTCGGGCGGGACGAGCCCGGCCCCGCGCGCCGCCTCCGCCGCCGCGCGATAGGGCGCGAGGTCGCGGGGCGCGTCGTCCTCCACGTCGAGATACCAGATCGGGCCGAGGCCGAGCGCCGCGGCCACCGGGGCGCGCAGCACCATCGCGCCCGGCCCCACTTCCAGCACGCTCCGCGCCGGGCGGCCGAGCAGCGCGGCGGCACGGGCCGCGCGCCATTGCAGCGGGTGGACCAGCCGCACGGGGTCGAGCGCGCCGAAGGAATGGCGCCGCAGGCCGAGCGCCCGCCAGGCCCGCGCCGGCACCGGCAGCGTGCCGAGCACCAGCTTCACGCCGAGCTTCGCCCACCAGGGCACCGGCGCGCCGGCGGCATAGCCGGGGGGGACGATCGCGTCCTGCGGGGCGGGGCTGGGCATCGGGGCTCCGTCGGGGTCGGGGCGGGTCATACACGTTGCGGCGGCAAGGGATCAGCCCGCCTCCAGCTCCGCCAAGCGCCGTTCTAGGTTGCGCCGGGCGCGCTTCTCATGCGCCAGGAAGAAGCGGTCGGTGCGGTAGATGCGGTCCCGCCACAGCAGCAGGCGGATCTGCCCCGCCCGGCCATCGGCCCAGGCGCCGTCCGGCAGATGCGCGTATTCGGCGCGGATCGCGGCCTCATAGGCGTCGTACTCGGCCGGCGGCGCCCCCAGCGGGGCGTTGTCCATGTCCAGCAGCAGCGCCGCGTCGCCCCGCAGCGAGGGGTCGTCGGTTTCCGGCATCTCCTGCCGGGCGAAGGCGTGGATCAGCGCCTCGGCGCGCGCAAGCCGCGGTTCCGGCACGGTGGCGGCCAGCAGGTCCCGCATCAGCGCCGCGCTTTTCCGCGCATTGCCCGCCTGCGCGCGGTCGAAGACGGCGGTGTGGAACAGCAGCGCGAGGATGAAGGAAGGGCGGTCCGCGATGCCATGCGCGACCTCCTCCGCCATGGCCAGCATCCCGGCCACGCGGGACCAGCCGTGGTGACGCCGGTGCGGCTCCGCATGGCGGCGCTGCAGCTCGGCGAGGAAGGCGGGGTCCACGCCGCCCCGCTAGACGGCGATGCGGCCGAAGACCGCGGTCAGCAGCGCGAACAGCGCGCCGCCGACCAGGAAGCCGACGATGGTGCCGTTGATGCGGACATATTGCAGGTCCTTGCCCACGCGCAGCTCGATCTTGTCCGTCACCGTCGCGGTGTCCCAGCCGCGCACCACGCCCGCGATGAAGTCCGCAAGCTGCGCGCGCGCGTTCGGCAGCAGCGCCACCAGCACGCCTTCCGCCGCGCGGTTCAGCCTCTCCCGCACCGCCGCGTCCTCGGCCAGGACGGCGCCGAGGTTGGAGAGCGAGTTCTCCAGCACCTGCACGGTGCGCCCGTTCGGGTTCTGCGCATCCGCCTCCAGCGCCGTCCGCAGCCGCACCCAGATGTCGCCGAGCCAGGCGGCGACCGCGGGATGGGCCAGCGCGTCGCGCACCGCGCGGCCGACGGCGGCGGCGCGTTCCGGGTCCTCCTCCAGCTTCGCGATCTCGGTGCGCAGCCAGGCATCGAAGGCGTGGCGCAGGTCGGAATCGCCGGGCTCGACGCGGTCGAGCTCGTGGTTAATCGCGGCCAGCACGCGGCGCGCGATGGTGGCGCCTGCCAGCCAGCCGACCAGCGCGCCCCCTTCGGCCCGCACGCGCGCGGCGATGGCCGCCTGCAGCTGCTCCTCCTTCGCGGCGAGCAGCACCTTGATCTGGCCGAGGGCGAGGTTGAACACCTCCTGGTGGCGGCCGCCGTCGATCAGCGCGGTCAGCGCGCGGGCGATCACCTTCGCGGCACCCGGGCCGCCGGCGATGCGCGGCAGCAGCCGCGCCATCAGCCGCCGGGCGCGCCCGTCCTCCAGGCTGGCCAGGATGCGCGGCAGCATCCCCGACAGCGCGGCGGCAGCCGGCTTCACCGCCCCCGGATCGGCGAAGAAGTTGCGCAGGATCCCGGCGAGGTCGAGGCGGGACAGCACGCGCTTCACCTCCGCCTCGGTGAAGACGTGGTTGGCGACGAAGCGGCCGAGCCCCGCGCCCAGCCTCTCCTTCTGGTTCGGGATGATGGCGGTGTGCGGGATGGGCAGGCCCAGGGGGTGGCGGAACAGCGCCGTCACCGCGAACCAGTCGGCGATGCCCCCCACCACGCCCGCCTTGGCCGAGGCCTGGAGCAACTCGGTCCAGTAGCCCGGCGGCATGGCATAGGTGCCGACCAGCAGCCCCCCCATGCCGACCAGCAGGCCGGTGGCGACGGTCTTCTGCCGCGTCAGCGCGCGGCGAAGCTCCGCCTCGGGGTCGGGGAGGGTGGTGGGACGGTCGGGGCTGCCCTGCATGGGGCGGGGAGGTAGGCTGCCACGCGCCATTTGCCCAGCCGCCACGGCACCGGTATAGGGATGTGACGTTATAAGGTAACCATGCGCGCCATCATCCCCTCCCACCCGCTCGCACTGTCCGCCGGGGCCGCCCCGCGGCTGGTGCTGGCCGGGTTCGTGCTGGCGGCGCTGTGGGCGGCGGTGGCCTGGGCGATATCCGCATGACCCCGCCGCGCGGCCCCGAACTCGCGATCGAGCACCTGACGGCGACCCACCAGCGCCATCCGGCGGTGCATCACCTCTCCGCGCGCTTCGCGCCGGGAAGCCTGACGGCCATCGTCGGCCCGAACGGGGCGGGCAAGACCACGCTGCTGCGGACCATCGCGGGGCTGCATGCGGCGGATGAGGGGCGGGTGCGGATCGGCGCGGGGCGCGTGGCGCTGCTACCGCAGCAATCGGGGATGGACCGGGCCTTCCCGATCCTCTGCCTCGATGTCGTGATGCAGGGCATGTGGAGCCGGCTCGGCGCCTTCCGCAGCGCGGGGGCGGAGGAGCGCGGGCGCGCGCAGGCGGCGCTGGAGGCGGTGGGCCTGGGCGGCTTCGCCCGACGGCCCGTCGGCAGCATGTCGGCCGGGCAGTTCCAGCGCCTGCTCTTCGCGCGGCTGCTGGTGCAGGATGCCGACCTGATCCTGCTGGACGAGCCCTTCAACGCGGTGGATGCGCGCACGGCGGCCGACCTGCTGGCGGTGGTGCGGCGCTGGCATGGCGAGGGGCGGACGGTGCTGGCGGTGCTGCACGACCTAGACCTGGTGCGCGACGAATTCCCCGACTGCCTGCTGCTGGCGCGGCAGAAGATCGCCCTCGGCCCCACGGCGGAGGTGCTGAGCGCCGCGAACCGCCTGAAGGCCCGCATGATGGCCGAGGCCTGGGACGAAGGCGCGGCCCCGTGCGAGGCCCGCGCGGCCTGAGCCCCCTTCCCCCGCGGGCGGGGGAGGGCCGGGGTGGTGGCGCGTCACCGGGCGGAAGCGTGCGACCATGACCGACCTCCTCTCCCCCTTCGTCGAATTCGGCTTCATGCGCCGCGCGCTGGTGGGCTGCCTGGCGCTGGCGGTGGCGGCGCCGCCGCTCGGCGTGTTCCTGATGCTGCGCCGGACCAGCCTGACGGCGGAGGTGCTGGCGCATGGCGTCACGCCCGGGATCGCGGCAGGCTTCCTGATCGCGGGGATGTCGGTGCCGGCCATGTCGGCGGGCGGGCTGGCGGCGGGGCTGCTGGTGGCGCTCGGCGCCGGCGCGCTGTCGCGCGTGACGGGGGGGCGGGAGGATGCGTCGCTGACCGCGCTCTACCTCATCGCGCTCGCGCTCGGGGTCACGCTGGTGTCGCTCCGCGGCGGGGCGGGGGACCTGACGCATCTGCTGTTCGGCCAGGTGCTGGGGGTGGACGACCCGGCGCTGCTGCTGATGGCCGGGGTCGCCACGGTGACGCTGCCGGTGCTCGCGCTCGGCTGGCGGCCGCTGGCGCTGGAATGCTTCGACCCCGCCTTCGCCCGGGCCGAGCGCGTCGGCGGCGGCGCCTGGCACATGGCCTTCCTGGTGCTGGTGGTGCTGAATGTGCTGGCGGCCTTCCAGGCCATGGGCACGCTGATGGCGGTGGGGCTGATGATGCTGCCCGCCGTCGCGTCCCGCCACTGGTCGCGCGAATTGTCGGGGCTGGTGCAGGCCGCGGTCGGCATCGCGGCGCTGTCCGCGGCGGCGGGACTGCTGGCCTCCTACCACCTGGACCTGCCCTCGGGCCCGGCCATCGTGCTGGTGGCCGGGCTGCTCTGGGCGGTGTCCGTCCTGGCCGGCCCGGTGGACGGGCTGCTGGCGCGCTGGCGCCGGCGCCCGCATTTGGCGGGGTAGCCCGCGATCGGCCTGAGCATGCACGCCGCAGGCGGGCCTGCGAAGGGCGAGAATCGCCGGGCCGACAGGGGCTGGACCGGGATTGGCCTGACGAGGGTCAGGGCAAGGCCGGTCCAGCGCCGGCTATTGCGGCCGCTGCACCGCGTAGTCCTGCGGCGCGCGGAGCAGCGCCGGCTCGACCGCGCGGAAGGCGACGCTGGTGATCTCCGTCACCACGCCGTCGGCCTCCCGCCGCAGCACCAACCCGTCCTCGGTGACGCAGGCGTGCGATTCGACACGGCGGACCGCGCCCGCCGGCAGGTGGATCTCGTCGACGACATGCCAGCGCGTGCAGGGCAGCCCGGCGATTGTGGCCTCCCCTTCCCGCGTGAAACGCGCGCGATCGTAGTCCGTGACGAGCCGGCCGAAGCGGTTGGCCGGGTCGTGGCGGTCATGGACGATCCGCCGCCCCTGGTCGAAACGCCGGAACGAGACGGAGTGGCGGGCCTGGATCAGCGCGCCATCGGCCGGCTGGCCGTTGCGGTCGAGCGATTCGAAGCGGACCGCCTGCTCGCAATGGCTGTACTGCGCGCGGAAGGTCTCGCCCGGCCGGTTCGACACCGTGTAGGTGGTCACCACGTCGCGCGTCGGGAAGACGGGCGGGGCGCCGTCGCGCCGCGGCGTGCCGATCACGAAGGGCGAGGGCTGGACGGGCTGGCGCTGGACCCGCGCCTCGATGGCGGGCTGGGGCGTTCCGCCGGCCGGCACCTCATGGAAGGGCAGCGACGTGCTCCAGCTGCCCGCGCTCACGCCGAGGGCCAGGCCGCAAGGGCCGTCCGGCTCGCGGCCGGGGGTCAGGAACAGTTCGAAGAACCGGCCCGGCGCCAGGGCCTCGGCTGGCGTGACATAGGGGCCGCCGATCGGCATCGCCTCGCCCGGGCGCAACGGGGCGGAGGTCTGGCGGCAGAAGAAGCCGATCGTCATTCGGTCTCCCGGCCGTGTCGGCGGGATGGCGGCACGGCCGTCGAGGGTGCGGGCATCGGCGCGGAAGACGCGGCGGGCTACCGCCTCCACCGTGCAACCCAGCGGGTCGGCGGAGGGCCGGGCGGGGGACACCACCTCGACCTGCAGGTGCAGCGAGGATTGCTCCCGCAGCAGCCGCGGGTCGATCGCCGCCCCGGCCGGCGGCGCGAGAAGCCCTGCCGCGGCGATGCCGAACGCCCATTGCCTGAACAACCCGACATCCCTTCCAGACACCTTGGAGGCGTCGATTATCGAAGGCGGGCGAGCGAACTCAAGCCGGCGGCGGAATTCCTTGCGCAGGATTCAACCGATGGTCACGAAGCCGCAAGGAAGACCGTCGGCAGGACGGGGCACGCCCCGCGCCCTGTCGGACCGGTGCGGCTGCCTATAGCTTCCCCTTCTTGTCGCCGGCCGTCATCCTGTCGAGCGCGCCGAGCACCAGCGCCCCGGCCAGGAAGACGCCGTGCAGCGCCATCGCCCAGGTGACGGTGCGGTCGTCGTAGCGGTCGATCTCCATGAAAAGCTGGAGCAACTGGATCGAGGAAATGGCGATGAGGGCGGAGGCGAGCTTGATCTTGAGGTTGCCGGGATCGATGGCAGCCACCCAGGACAGCCGGCTGCCCTCCTCCTCCGCGTCGAGCCGCGCCACCAGGCTGTCATAGGAGGAGATGGCGACCATGACGACGAGCGAGGCGACGAGCGCCGAATCGAGCAGGTGCAGCAGGTCGATCAGCAGCCGCGTCTCCTCCGCCTCGTTCAGGCTGAGGGCGAATTTCCAGAGCTTCTTCAGGAAGCTCAGCGCATAGACCGCAAGCGCGGCGACGAGGCCGAGGAGGAATACCACCAGGATGTAGCGGCTGGCGAGGATGGCCTTGTTCAGGATCGTCTGCATGTCAGTCTCCCGGTTGCGTGACGCATAGCCTGCCCGCGCCGGCCGCGGAATCGCCAGGCGCACGCGACCGCCACACGAATCCCGGGCCCGCCCGCCAGTCCGCAACGGAGACCACGCATGACGATCCGCCGCATCGCCGAGGAGGAGCGCCTGTCGGGCGCCGTGGTCGGGGGGGGCCTCGTCTGGCTGGCCGGCCAGGTGGCCGACGACCCGACCGCCGATGCCGAAGGCCAGACCGCCGACATCCTGCGCCAGATCGACGCCCTGCTGGCCGAGGCCGGGACCGACCGGCGCGCGCTGCTGTCCTGCACCGTGGTGCTGGCCGACATCCGCGACGCGCCGGCGATGAACCGCGCCTGGGACGCCTGGCTGGACCGCGGCCACAAGCCCGCCCGGATGACGGTCGAAGCCCCACTGGTCGATCCGCGCTGGAAGGTCGAGATCACCGGGGTGGCGCTGGCGCCGCGATGACCCGGGCGACCCGCAAGAGGCTGTGGCGATGGCTGCGCTCGGTCGGGTTCACGCTGGGCCTGTCGCTGCTGGTCGCCTGGGGGGTGGGGGACCAGGGGCAGCTGCTGCCGGTCTTCGTGATCGGCGTCGCGGCCTTCGGCCTCGGCCTTCTCTACTACCTGTTCCCGCGCGGCCTGCATTTCGCCTTCGGCACGGCGGTCGGGCTCGCGCTCTATGCCAGCCTGTTCGTGGTGCTGGGCCACGCGCAGTTCCCGGACGCGCCGGACTGGTCGCGCCCGCCGGCCTTCCTGCTGCCGGTGATCGCCTTCCTGGGCGCCGTCTGGTGGCGCCGGGTCGAACTGGCGGAGGTGGCCGAGCGGCAGGAGGCCGCGGATCTCGACCACCTCGGCCACACCGCGCGCTGGCTGGTCTTCGTGTCCCTGGTCGGGCTGGTCTGCTTCATCCTGCCGGTGAACCGGCTGGCGCCGGGTGCGCAGGGCGCGGCGCTGCTGGTCGCCATGGGCGGCATCGCCGGCATCGTCGCGCGCGCCGCGCGGGAGGTGATGCGCCTGCTGGTGGACGTCGCGCTCATCATCGACGAGATCGCCGGGCGGACGCGGCATGTGGCGGTGCCCGCGGTGGCCTTCCTGCTGATGTACGCGCTGCTGGTGATCGTCTTCGCCTCGGCCTACCGCATCGCGGATTCGCTGTCGGTCCATGCCCTGTTCCATGACCGCGACGGACCGACGCGGCTGAGCTATTCGGACGCGCTGCATTTCTCGGTCGCCACCCTCTCCACGGTGGGTTATGGCGACATCCAGCCGCAGGATGACGGGGTGCGCGTGCTGGCCAGCCTGGAGGTGGTGGCGGGCCAGCTGCTGCTTCTGTTCGGCGTGGCGGAAATCCTGCGGAGCCGCCGCGCGCGGGTGGGAACGCGGCGGGAGGAGGACGAGGACCTCGACCCGGCGCCGCCGGACGGGCATTCTCCGCCCCCGGCGGCCCCCGATGGCCATGGCGCCGCCGGGGCGCGGTCGCGCTTCCGCCGCAATCCGGCTTCATCCAATACGAGTAACGAGTGACCCGCATGCGCATCCTCCTGACCGGCGGTCTTGGCTTCATCGGCTCCGCCGTCGTCCGCCGCCTGATCTCCACCACCGATCACGTCGTGGTGAACATCGACAAGGAGACCTACGCCGCCAGCCACGATGCGCTGGAGACCGCGGCGGCGCATCCGCGCCACGTCCACGTCAAGGCGGACATCTGCGACGCCGCCGCGATGCGCGCCGCCTTCGAGGAATGGAAGCCCGAGGTGGTGATGCACCTTGCGGCCGAGAGCCATGTCGACCGCTCCATCGACGGGCCGGCGGAGTTCATCCAGACAAATGTGGTGGGCACACAGGTGCTGCTGGAGGCCGCGCGCGGCTACTGGAGCGCGCTGGACCCGGCCGCCAAGGCCGCCTTCCGCTTCCACCACATCTCGACCGACGAGGTGTTCGGCTCGCTCGAAAGTGCCGGGGACAAGCCTTTCGACGAACACACGCCCTACGACCCGCGCAGCCCCTATTCGGCGTCGAAGGCGGCGTCGGACCACCTGGTGCGGGCCTGGCAGCACACCTACGGCTTCCCTGCCTTCGTCTCCAACACGACGAACAACTACGGCCCCTGGCAATTCCCCGAGAAGCTGATCCCGCTGGTGTCGCTGAACGCGCTGGAGGGGCGCCCCCTGCCCGTCTACGGCGACGGGTCGAACATCCGCGACTGGATCCATGTGGAGGACCACGCGGAGGCGCTCTGCCTCGCCGCGCTGGAAGCCGGCAAGCCGGGCGAGACCTACTGCATCGGGCCGCGGCAGGAACGCACCAACCTGCAGGTGGTGAAGACCATCTGCGCCGTGCTGGACCGGCTGCGCCCCGACCCGGCCGGCCCGCGGGAACGGCTTATCACCTTCGTGAAGGATCGCCCCGGCCACGACTTCCGCTATGCGATGGACCCAACCACGGCCGAGGTGGCGCTGGGCTGGAAGGCGAAGTTCGACTTCGAGAGCGGGCTCGAGCACACGCTGCGCTGGTACTTGGCGAACGAGGCCTGGTGGGGCCCTATCCGCGCGCGGCGCTATGCCGGCCAGCGGCTCGGCGTCTCGCCGGAGGCGCGCGGGGGCACGGGCGGTTGAACACACGTCACGGAACGATCTGGCGCGGGGATTGTTGGCGACCGACATGAGCGATTGGCGGGGCAAGAGGGTTCTGGTGACCGGCGGCGCCGGTTTCCTCGGCAGCGGGCTGTGTCACGCGCTGGCGGCGCAGGGCGCGCGCGTGGTGGCGCTGGATGCGATGGTGCCGGATGGCGGGGCCAACCCGCTGAACCTCGAAGGCAGCAACGTGATGCTGGTGCGCGGCGACATCCGCGACGCGGAACTGCACTCGCTCTGCCAGGGCATCGACGTGCTGTTCAACCTGGCGGCGCAGACCAGCCACATGGGCGGCCAGAAGGACCCTGTCGCGGATATCGCGATCAACGCGGTCGCGCAGGTCCGCCTGGTCGGCGTGATGCGGGAGGCGGCGCCGAAGGCCGTGGTGGTGCATGCCTCCACCCGGCAGTTCTACGGCCGCCCGCAATACCTGCCGGTGGACGAGAAGCACACCGTCAACCCGCCCGATTCCAACGGCGTGTCGAAATGGGCCGGGGAGCAGTACTGGCTGCTGGAATCCCGCGTGCATGGCCGGCCCGTCGTCTCGCTGCGGCTGACCAACTGCTACGGGCCGCGGCTGCGCATCAAGGATGCGCGGCAGACCTTCCTCGGCATCTGGATCCGCCGCGTGCTGGAAGGCGAGCCCTTCGAGGTGTGGGGCGGCGAGCAGCTGCGCGACCTCGCCTATCTCGACGACGTGGTGGACGCCTTCCTGCGCGCGGCGCAGCACGCGGACGAGCCGCAGGTGAAGGGCCACGTCTTCAATGTCGGCGGTGCGCCCCCGCTGTCGCTGCGCGAACTGGCGGACCGGCTGATCGCCGCCAATGGCGGCACCGGGTCCTATGCCATCCGCGAATTCCCGGCCGACCGCGCGCAGATCGACATCGGCAGCTTCGCCGCCGACGACCGCGCCTTCCGCGCCGCCACCGGCTGGTGGCCGCGCATCGACGTGGACGAGGGGCTTCGCCGGTCGCTCGAATGGTATCGTCCGCGGCTTGCGGACTACGCGCAGTAAGCCGTCTCCCCGGGGGGAACACCGCCATGAATGCCACCACCATCACGGTCCCGCAGGCCGATCCCGGCGCAGGCTACCGCGCGCAGAAGGACGAGATCGACGCCGCCGTCGCGCGCGCCCTCGCCTCGGGCTGGTACATCCTCGGCAAGGAGGGCGAGGCCTTCGAGAAGGAATACGCCGCCTGGCAGGGCGCCGCGCGGGCCATCGGCTGCGCCAACGGGACGGATGCGCTGACGCTGGCGATGCGCGGGCTCGGCATCGGGCCGGGCAGCACGGTGGTCACGGTGTCCCACACCGCGGTGGCGACCGTCGCCGCGATCGAGATGGTGGGCGCGACGCCGCTGCTGCTCGACATCGACCCCGACACCTACACGATGGACCCGGACGAGCTGGCGGCCGTGCTGGAGGACCCGCCCCCGGGCCTGCCGCCGATCCGCGCCGTCATCCCCGTGCATCTCTACGGCCAGGCCTGCGACCTGGCGCCGATGCTGGCCGCGGCGCAGCGGCACGGCGCAACGGTGATCGAGGACTGTTCGCAGGCGCATGGCGCGACGCTCGGCGGTGCCAAGGTCGGCAATCTCGGCCGCATCGCCTGCTACTCGCTCTACCCCACCAAGAATCTCGGCGCGCTGGGCGATGGCGGCGTGCTGACCACGGATGACGGGGCGCTGGCCGATGCGATCGGCGCGATCCGGCAATATGGCTGGAAGGAACGCTACATCAGCGCCGATGTCGGCGTGAATTCCCGCCTGGACGAGCTGCAGGCGGCGATCCTGCGGGTGAAGCTGACGCGGCTGGACGCCAACAATGCGCGGCGCGCGCAGATCGCCGCGGCGTATGACGCGGCGCTGGCCGGCGGTCCCTTCGCGCCCCCGGTGCGGCGGGCAGGCGCGGGCCATGTCTTCCACCAGTACGTGCTGCGCGTGCCGGACCGCGCGGCGGTGATGGCGCGGCTGCGGGCGGAAGGGGTGGCCACCGCGGTCCACTACCCGGTGCCCGTCCATCTCCAGCCGGCCTATCGCGGGCGAACCCCTCTCGGTCCCGCCGGCTGCGCGGAGACGGCGCGCGCGGCGGGCGAGGTGATGAGCCTGCCGATGTTCCCCGAGCTGACGGACGCGCAGGTGGAGCGCGTCTGCGCGGCGCTGCGGGCGCTGTAGCGGCGGGGCGGGGGGCGGCCTGCTACGCCGCCTTCAGGTGCTCCTGCAGCCGCGGCATCAGCTCCACCAGGTTGCAGGGGCGGTGGCGGCTGTCGAGCTGCCAGACCAGGATGTCGTCCCAGGCATCCTTGCAGGCGCCCGTGCTGCCCGGCAGCGCGAACAGGTAGGTCCCGCCCGCGACCCCGCCGATGGCGCGCGACTGGATGGTGGAGGTGCCGATCTTCGCGTAGCTCAGCATCCGGAACAGCTCCCCGAAGCCGGTGATCTCCTTCTCCAGCACGCGTGCGAAGGCTTCCGGCGTCACGTCGCGTCCGGTGATGCCGGTGCCGCCGGTGGTGATGGCGCAGTCGATCGCGGGATCGGCGATCCATCGGCGCAGCACGCCTTCGATCGCATCCGCCTCGTCGCGGCAGATCTCCCGCGCGGCCAGGCGATGGCCGGCCTTGCCGATCCGCTCGGCCAGCGTGTCGCCGCTGCGGTCGGAGGCGAGGTCGCGCGTGTCCGACACGGTCAGCACGGCGATGTTGACGGGCAGGAACTGTCTCGATTCGTCGATCGGCATGGCGCGGTCCTGTGCCGGGATGGGTCACCGGGACATGCCCCCGCCCCCGCTTCCCCGCAAGCGGGGAAGCGGGTCAGCGGGTCACCGCCGCAGCATCGCCGCGACCGCGCCGCTGCCCTGGAATTGCGGGAAGCGGCCGGTCGCCAGCGCGTCGAGGCTCGGCGATGGCAGGCCCAGCCGGGCGGCGTAGATCCAGGAATAGGCGAGGACACGCTGCACGAAGAGCCGCGTCTCCCCCACCGGGATGCTCTCGATGAACAGGAAGGGATCGTCGCGGTGCCGCACCGCCGGCAGCCAGCGGGAGAGGTTGCCCGGCCCGTTGTTGTAGGCCGCCAGCAGCCGGATCAGGTCGCCGCCCACCTGGTCGCCCTGCGCCAGGTAGTGGACGTAGCGCTGCCCCACCTCCAGCGAGAAGCCGGGATCGTGCAGCCGCCGCGCGCCGGCGCCGCGCAGGCTGGCATCGCCCGTCACGTAGCTGGCCGTCGCGGGCATGATCTGCAGGAGCCCCCGCGCGCCGGCCGGGGAGACCGCCTGCGGGTCGAAATTCGATTCCTGCCGCGCCAGCGCGTAGAGCAGCGCCGGGTCCACCCGGAAGCCGCCCGCCGGCTCCAGCCGCGGCAGGGGGAAGCGCGCGAAGTCCCGCGGCCGCCCATCCGCCGTCTGCGACAGGGAGGCGAGCTGGGCGGCAAGGTCGGTCATCCCCGCCTGGGAGGCGACGAGCAGCATCGCCCGCATCACCCCCGCATTGCCCTGCACGCGGGGCCAGAGGCGGCGGAGCTCGGCTTCCGCGCGCTCCCCCTGGCCGACCTGCAGCAGGGCCAGCGCCCGCCAGCCCGCCGCGGTTTCGGCGATGGCGGCGGCCTCGCCCTCGCCTGCGATCTCGCGTTCCCAGGCGAAGCCCATCGGCAGGCCCAGCGCGCGGCGCGCGACCAGGCCGTAGAAGGTGCGCGGTTCCTGCGCGGCCTGCATCATCCAGGGCACATAGGCCTGCGGCCGGCGCGCCCGCACCGCGGCGCGCGCCGTCCAGAAGGCGGCGGCCGCGCGGGTGGCGGGGGCGGCGATCTCGGACCGTGCCGCATGCTCGAAATAGGCGAGCGCCGCTTCCGGCCGCCCGAGCGCCCAGGCCGAGAGGCCGGCGATGTAGCCCGGCAGCGCGACCCCGCCCGAGTTGCGCGACGCCTCGGAGGCGATGCGGAAGGCTTCCGCGTCGCGGCCGAGCTGGAACAGGGCCTGCGCCACCTCCGCCCGCAGCAGCGCGGCATAGGCACCGCCCACCCGCGCGCGTTCGATCTGCGCGAGCGCCGCGGCGGCGTCGCCGTCCCGCGCGCGGTCGCGCACCGCGCGGTCGAGCGCGGCGTTGCGGACGATGGAACGAGAGGAGGGCTCGCGCTCCTCCGGCACCACCTCGGACGTCTCGGACAGGGCTTCCTGCGCCGGGGCGGGCGGCAGGGCCATGCCGCGCGGGGCCCGGCGGACCAGGATGGCATGGACCGCCGGGGCGTCGGGGTGGTCGGCATGGTCGGCCAGCCAGGCGACGACCTCCGGCAGCGGCGGCTCATGGCCGCGCAGCCAGCGGTCGGCGAGCACATGGCCCACCAGGCGGCGGTCGTCGAGCCGTTCGACCTCGCGCGCCGCGCCCGCCATCTCGCCCCGCTGCTGCAGGTCGAAGATACGGCGAAGGCGCGCCGCATCGGACGGCGCTAGGGGTTGCGGGAACCCGGCGATCCCTCCCTGGACGGGACGGGGAACGCTCATGGCGGTCTGGTCGGCCCGTTGCCCGAACGCAGGAACCTGAATCCCCGCGGTCATCGTCACCCCCAGCGCCAGCACGACCGCGAGGGGGCGGAAGATGCGGGCAGGCCGGGTTTGCCGGGCCATGGGGCAGATCGCTCGCATGGCGCAGCACCCCTAACGGGGGTTTCGCAGGCAGCGCAACCCCTTATCGGCCGGAGAATCCCATACTGTGAGACATTCTTCACCAGATCAGGACATTACAGGGCCCGGCTCAGGTGAAAAAACCGTTACTTTGCTGCGGCGCACAATGAAAAGGCCGGGTGCCGGGTCAGCTCCCGCGCCGCGCCTCGCCGTCCAGCGTCCTGCGCAGCAGGATCAGGTCCGACCACGCATCGCGCTTCGCCGCGGGGTTCCGCAGCAGATAGGCGGGGTGCAGCGTCGCCAGCGCCGGCAGCGCGGCATCCCCCGCCCCCTCCACCGCATGCCAGCGCCCGCGGAGCCGCGTGATCCCCTCCTTCGCGCGCAGCAGCGCCTTGGCCGAGACGCCGCCGAGCAGCACCAGGTGGCGTGGCCGGACCAACGCGATGTGGCGCAGCAGGAAGGGCAGGAACAGGTTGATCTCGGCGTCGGTGGGCGTGCGGTTCCCCGGCGGTCGCCAGGGCAGGATGTTCGTGAGGTAGAAGTTCTCCTCCCGCCGCAGTCCGATGCTGTCCAGCATCCGGTCCAGCAGCTTGCCCGACACGCCGACGAAGGGACGGCCAAGCCGGTCCTCATCCGCGCCCGGCGCCTCGCCTATCATCATCAGGCCGCTCTCCGGCATGCCGTCGGCGAAGACCAGGTTGGTCGCCGTCTCCCGCAGGGGGCTGTCGGTGGCGGCGATGGCGGCCTTGAGGGCGGCCAGGTCCGCCGCCCCGGCTGCGAGGCTGGCGGCGGCCGCGGCGGGTGGCGGGATCAGCGCAGAGGACGCGGGGCGGGGCGCCGGGCGCGCCAGGGCCGGGGCTGCAAGGGCGGGCGCGGGCGGCGGCGCGGCGAAGCGGTCGGCCGGCGCATCGAGCAGCGCCTCGTCCGCACCCCATTCCATCTGGAGCCTGAGCGCGGCGAGCAGCGCGTCGCGCCCGGGCAGCGGGGCCGGGACCTGTTCCATGACGGGGATATCGGCGCGCGCCGGGGTTCCGCGCAATGCCCCGCGACGCTATGTCCCGCAGGAACCCAGGAACGCCGGAGGAACAGGCATGTCGGACGACGCGCGCGAAGCCATGGAATTCGACGTGCTGGTCGTGGGCGCGGGCCCGGCGGGCCTGGCCTGCGCCATCCGCCTCAAGCAGCTCAGCCCCGACACCACCGTCTGCCTGGTCGAGAAGGGCAGCGAGATCGGCGCCCACATCCTTTCGGGCGCCGTGCTGGAGCCGCGCGCGCTGGACGAGCTGATCCCCGACTGGCGCGACGACCCGCCGGCACTCGCCACCCCGGTCACCGAGGATCGCTTCATGCTGCTGACGGAGACGCGCGGCTTCAAGCTGCCGACGCCGCCGCAGATGCACAACGAGGGCAACTACGTCGTCAGCCTTGGCAATGTGTGCCGCTGGCTCGGCGCCCGCGCCGAGGCGCTGGGGGTCGAGGTCTATCCGGGTTTCGCCGCGTCCGAGACGATCATCGAGGACGGCCAGGTGAAGGGCGTTGTCGCCGGCGTCATGGGGATCGGGAAGGACGGGGAGCGGGGCCCGAACTACCAGCCGGGGATGGAGCTGCGCGCCGCCTACACGGTCTTCGCCGAGGGCTGCCGCGGCAGCCTGTCGAAGAAGCTGTTCGAGACCTTCGACCTGCGCCGGGACTGCGCGCCGCAGACCTACGCGCTCGGCATGAAGGAGCTGTGGGAGATCCCGAAGGAGAAGCACAAGCCCGGCCTGGTGTGGCATTCCACCGGCTGGCCGCTGGCCTCCGACACCTATGGCGGGTCCTGGCTCTACATGCTGGGGGAGAACCTGGTCTCGATCGGCTTCGTCGTCGGGCTGGACTATCCGAATCCCTGGCTTTCGCCCTTCGAGGAGTTCCAGCGCTTCAAGACCCACCCGCAGGTGCGGGCGATGCTGGAGGGCGGCAAGCGCATCGCCTATGGCGCGCGAGCGCTGAACGAGGGCGGGCTCCAGGCGGTGCCGAAGCTCGTCTTCCCGGGCGGCATGATCATCGGCGACAGCGCGGGCTTCCTGAACGTGCCGAAGATCAAGGGCACGCACACCTCGATGAAGTCCGGCATGGTGGCGGCCGAGGCGATGGCCGAGGCCTTCGCCGCCGACCGCCCGGCGGTGCTGGAGGGCTACCCGGCGAAGCTCCAGGCAAGCTGGGTGTGGGAGGAGCTGAAGGGCGTGCGGAACATCCGCCCCGGCTTCGCGAAATACGGCTTCTGGGGCGGCATGGCGGCGGCCGCACTCGACACCTACGTCTTCCGCGGCAAGGCGCCCTGGACCTGGTCGCACCACCAGGACCACGAGACGCTGCGCAAGGCGTCGGAGGCGAAGCGCATCGCCTATCCCAAGCCCGACGGCGTGCTGACCTTCGACCGCCTGTCCTCGGTCTTCCTGTCGAACACCAACCACGAGGAGGACCAGCCCGCGCATCTGGTCCTGAAGGACCCGTCGCGCTGGGAAGGCGTGAACTGGGCGCAGTTCGCCTCGCCCGAGAGCCGCTACTGCCCGGCGGCGGTGTATGAGGCGGTGGGCGCCGAGGCCGGCAACGGCGACGGCCCGATGAGGCTGGTGATCAACGCGCAGAACTGCGTGCACTGCAAGACCTGCGACATCAAGGACCCGACGCAGAACATCGACTGGCGGACCCCCGAGGGTGGCGGCGGGCCGAACTACATCGGCGGCATGTAGCCCGCCCGCCGGCCGCCGCCGCCCGACCGCTTCAAGACACCAGGGCGGCGGCGGGCCGAACTACATCGGCGGCATGTAGCCCGCCCGCCGGCGGCTGGCGGCATCCGGTGGTTGACGCTGCGCCGCCGCCGCGCTGGCATCACCCCGCCACGCGGGACCGCGCGGCGGGGGAATGCCGATGATCCACGAACTGCGCATCTACCACTGCCTGCCCGGCCGGCTGCCGCGGCTGCTGCAACGTTTCCAGGACCACACGCTGCGGATCTGGGACCGCTTTGGCATCCGCCAGGCCGGGTTCTGGACCGTGGCGGTCGGCCCGTCGAACCACGCGCTCTACTACCTTCTCGCCTGGGAGAGCCTGGCGGAGCGCGGCACGAAATGGGACGCCTTCCGCGCCGATCCCGAATGGCTGCGCGTCGCGGCGGAGAGCGAGAGGGATGGCCCGATCCTCGAGCGGGTCGAGAACCTGATCCTGCAACCGACCGCCTTCTCGGCCGTGAAGTAGGACACCGGCCTTCAGCGCGCGATGCGGGCCTGCACCAGCTTCGTGTAGTCGTAGCCGCTCGGCTCATAGGCGATGCCGCGCCGGGCGGCCCAGATATTCGTCATCTGGTAGAGCGGGATGACGGCGACATCTTCCATCGCCATCCTCACGCCCTCGCGCAGCAGGGCCTCGCGCGCGGTGTCGTCCAGCGTGGAGGTGGCGCGCGCGGTCAGCGCATCGAGCGCCGGGCTGGAATAGCCGGACCGGTTGAAGGCCCCCGTCAGCCTTTCGCGGCTGTAGGTGCTGAAGACGTTCACCAGCGCATAGCCGGCATCGACCTGGCTGGCCCAGCCGAACATCGTCATCGCGAATTCCAGGTTCGCGGCCCGCGCGGCATAGGCGGCGAAGGGCATGGGCTCCACCGTCGTCTGCACGCCGATGCGCGTCCACATCTGCGCGATGGCCTGCGCTGCCGGCGGATCCGTGGGGCGCGACGAGGTGGAGATGTGGATCGCGATGCGGAAGCCGGCCGGGTAGCCGGCCTCGGCCAGCAGGCGCCGCGCCGCTTCGGGGTCGAAGGCGGGGACGGGCACATCGGGGTTGTGGGAGAAGGTGCCGGGCGGCAGCCACTGTCCGTTCGGCGTCGCCGTGCCCTGCATGATGCGATCCGCCAGCGCGCCGCGGTTGATCGCGATGGACAGCGCCTGGCGCACGCGGCGGTCGCGCAGCGGGTTGCGCGCCAGCGGCCGGCCCTCGTTGTCCGTCACGAAGGGCGCGACCTCCGCCGCCTGGTTCGGCGCGAGATAGACCAGCCGCATCCCCGGACGCGAGAACACGGCGAAGCGCGCATCGGACTGCAGCCGCGGAAGGTCGTTGGGGGAAGGCGTGTCGATCATGTCCACCGTGCCCGAGAGCAGGGCGGCGGTGCGGGAGGCAGCGTTGGAGAGGTACTTGATGGTCGCAGCCTCGAAATCCGGGCGCGGGCCCCACCACGCGTCGTTGCGGACCAGCTCGGTCTGGTCGTTCGGGGAATAGCGCACCAGCCGGTACGGCCCGGTGCCGATCGCGGCGCGCCCGGCATTGTAGTCCTCGGTCGTCGCACCTTCCCCCGCATGGCGGGACACGATGGCCAGCACGGACAGCTCCACCGGCAGGTTCGGCGCCGGGGCATGCGTGTGGATGCGCAGCGTCAGCGGGTCCACCACCTCCGTCCGCGCGATGGAACGCACCGCGCCGCCGTAGCCGCCGGTGGTGTTGGGCACGTTGGGCGCGCGGCCGAAGGTGAACACCACGTCGTCGGCGGTGAAGGGCCGCCCATCGGTCCAGCGCACGCCCGGGCGCAGCCTCACCTCCCACATCGTCTCCGCGACCGGGGTCCAGCTCACCGCCAGGCCGGGGGCGAGCCGCATTTCCGGCGTCAGCGTGAACAGCGTGTCGAACAGGTTGTAGGTGAGGTTCTGCGTCGAGGTGCCGCTGTGGAAATGCGGATCGACCGCCGCCGGCACCGCGCTGACGCCGATGGTCAGCCGCTGCGCCGCGGCGGGCGCGGCGAAGGCGGCGGAGATGGCGAGAAGGGCGAGGGTGATGCGGCGGCGCATGCGCGGCTCCTGCGGGTCGGGCCGCCCATCCTCATGCGCCACGGCGCGCGGCGCCAGGGCGATCTCAGCGCCGGATCAGGATGTAGTTGACCGTCAGGTCGATGGTGACGCCGCCCGGGTCCGCCGGTGGCGGGAAGGGCGGCAGCCGCGCACCGTCGAAGGGGAAGGTGGTGCCGAAGTTGAGCGAGGGCGAGGCCGAGGGCCCGACCAGCCGGACGCTGCGCACGCGCCCGTCCGGCTCCGCCACCACGCGCACGCGCACGGTGCCGGATTCGCCCTCTGCCGCGGCACGCGCCGGGTAGTGGATGTTCTGGTCGAGCCAGCGGCGGAAGGCGGCGCGCCAGTCCGCGCCCACCTCCGCACCGGTGACGCGCATCGCCGGGTCCGCGCTGGCGCGGCCTTCCAGCATCCGCGGATCCACCGCGAGGTCGAGCCCCCTTCCCTGCGGCCGCCCCGACTGCGCCGGCGACGCGGGGCGGGCGAGCGCGAAGCCCTGCGGCGCGAGCATCACGCCGGGCGGCAGCGCGGCGGGCGGTACCTGCGGGCGCGGTGGCGGGGCCTGGGCCTCCGGACGCGGCGAGGGCGGCGGCTCGTACCGTTCGCGCAGGCGAAGCTCGCGTGGCGGCGGCAGGATCTCGGCGAGGTCGGGGATGGGCGGGGGGGCGGGCTCCGCCACCGGCGGTGCCGGCGGGGGCGGCGGCACCGAAACCGGCGGGGCTGGCGGCGGTGGCGGTACGGCGGATGGCGGGACCGGCAGCTGCACCGCCTGTGACGGGGCGGGGGGCGCGGGCGGCGGCCCGGGCAGCCGCGGAGGCGCCGCGGGGACGGGCGGCACGGGCGGCACCTCAAGCCCCTCCGGCGCCTCCCCCAAGGGCCGTTCGGGCTGCCCACCCTCGAACACCACGTCGAAGGAGGGGGGCGGCAGCGGCGCGGGCCCGCGTGGGCGCGGGTCCGGCCAGGACAGCAGCGCCGCGATGACAGCCGCATGCGCCAGCAGCGAGGCCAGCCACCACGGCCACCGCGCATGCGGTGGCCGCGGCGCCCTTCCGCGGTCAGGCAGGGGTGCGGCGGGGCGCGGCAGCGGCGCGGGTGGCTCCCGCCGCGCCGCCACGCGCCGCCTTGCCCCGAAGCGGGGCATCGGGCGCGGGCGCGGCAGGGGGCGGGTGTTCTCGGGCACGGGGCAGGGCCGGCTTAGACGATCGGGCCCGCGCCGTGGAACCTCGGGGCGGGTGACGAAATGTGGCAGCCGGCGGCCGGGCGGGCCTTCAGCGCGGCGACCAGCCGCGCATCTGGCGGATCTCCTCCTCCTGGTCCGCCACCATCCCCTCCGCCAGGCGGCGCAGCGCGGGGTCACGGCCGGCGCGCAGGTAGAGCCGCGCCATGTCCACCGCGCCCTGGTGGTGCGGCAGCATCATCGCGACGAAGTCGCGGTCCGGGTCGCCGGTCATCGGCGCCGCCGCCATCTCCTGCTGCATCCGCGCCATCGCGGCGGCCATGTCGGCATGGCCTGCATGCCCGCCCCCGCCGGTCGGCGCGGGCGGCGCCTCCACCCCGGTCAGCGGGCCCGCGCCAGGGCCGTGGTAGTGTTCCTGCCCGCGCCAGAAGCCGGCGGGGGGCGGCAGGCCGGGCCCGCCCTCGCCCGTCTGCGCGCGCGCCCAGGCGAAGGCCGGCCCGCCGCGCTGGTAGATGGCGTGGTGCGCGCCCGAATAGCCCAGGATCGTGATCGCGAAGGCGGCGGCCAGCGCCACGGGCATCAGCGCGGTCGCGCGGCCGAAGGCGCGCGGCGCGCCGGAAGCCATGCCGTGCACCAGGGCCATGGACCGCGACCGCCCCGTCTCCGGCTCCGCCACGCCGACGGCAAGCGTCGCCAGGATGATGGCATGGCCGATCAGGTCGATGCGGCCGAAGGGATAGACGGCGGCGAACATCAGCACGAACAGCGCCGCCGCCGCCAGGCGCCGGATCAGCGGCGTCCAGAGCAGGCCGAAGCCCAGCGTGAATTCCGCCACGCCGGCCATCGTGGTGTAGGGACCGAAGGGCATCCCGAGCGCGAGATAGGGCTTCTCCTCCAGCAGCGGCGCGAACCACTGCGGGTATTCGAACTTCTCCATGCTCGACCACATCAGGCTGACCGCTATGCCGAGCCGGAGCACCGCGAAGCGCCGCGCGTGCCAGGTCTCGTCCGCGACGCCCGACAGCAGCAGGAACCCCGCCACGCCGAGGCCGAGGGCGAGGTAGTCGAACAGGTGGAACAGGTCGTATTCGCGCAGCGTCAGCACCCAGACCAGCACGATCAGCGCCGCCGCCACGGGCCGCGTCAGCCGCGATGCCAGCAGCAGCGCGACAACCAGGTGCAGCCAGGGCACCCATTCCGCCTCGGTCCGCAGCTCCGGCGTCAGGTAGGTGCCGCCGATCGCGAAGAGCGAGACGAAGAAGGCGGTGAGCACCCAGAGCAGGAAGCGGTCCGCCCGCGCCTTCAGCGGCCCGGTCGCGGCATCGAGCGCGGTGAGCAGGCGCGGCCCCGCCGCGCTGCGCTCGACCAGCATGGCGGCGACGAAGAAGGCGGAAGCCAGCGCCGCGCCGATCCAGAGCGCGGGCAGCGACAGCGTCGTCGCAATGGGGACGGGCGGCTCCGCGACCTGGTAGGGCTGGAACCACTTCACATGCGCCGCGGCGCCGGTGGGCAGCAGCGGGGCGAGCGCGGCCGCGCAGCGCAGCGCGCCTCGGATGATGGGCGACATGGATCCTCGGGCCTTGCGGCCGCCTCCCGGCGGGCGGCCTTGCGGCTGCAACGGCCGCGGGCCCGTCCGGTTCTCAGCCGGGCAGGCCGCGCGCGATCGCCACCACATCCGCCCCCGCGACGCTGGCGGGGTGGCGCGTCAGCAGCGGGGCCTGGTGGCGGATCGCGTCCGGCACCTTCGCATCGCGCCGCACCGCCCCCGCGAAGGGCAGCGCGCGGCCGAGGAAGCGGCGCGTCGCGGCCTCCAGCGTCGCATGGGTGCGCCGCGCCGCGGCGGCGCCGGCGGCCATGTTCACCACCAGCCGCGCCTCGCGCGAAGGTGCGTCCTGCGCATGCATCTTCAGCACGGCATAGGCATCGGTCAGGCTGGTCGGCTCCTCCGTCGCGAGGACGAGCGGCAGGCAGGCGGCGGCCAGCAGGCGCCGCTGCGCCGCGCCGAGACCGGCGCCGAGATCGAGCACCACCGCGTCCCGCGCCGTCGCCAGCCGCCCCGGCAACGTGAGCAGCGCGTCCAGCGCCGCGCCGCCGAGCCCGCCCAGCGCCGCCGAACCGGAACGCCCGGGCAGCAGTTCGAAGCCGGCGGGGTGGCGCGCCACCGCATCCTCCGCCGCGATGCGGCCGGCGAGCACGGCGCCGAGGTCGAGGCGCGGCGCGAGGCCGAGCTGCACATCCGCATTGGCCAGCCCGAGATCCGCGTCCAGCAGCAGCACGCGGCGCCCCTGCTGCGCCAGCGCCTGGGCCAGGGTGATGGCGAACCAGGTCTTGCCCACGCCGCCCTTGCCCGAGGCGATGGCGATGATCCGCCCCCTGCCGTCCCGACCCGTCACTGTCCGCGCCCTTCCCGAAGCCGCTCCGCCAGCCATGCCGCGTCCATCGCCACCAGGTCGCCCGCCGCATCCGGCCCGATGCCGGCTTCGGTGAAGGCGAGGCCGGCATCGGCCGCCGCCAGCACGCCCCCCAGCCGCCGCGCGGCGTCGAGGCGCGTCGGCAGCAGGTGGCGGCAGCCCAGCAGGTGGAAGGCGCGCGCCGTCTCCGCCGCCTCCTCCGCATCCAGCCCTGCCGGCAGCACCAGCACCGGCGCGCCGCCTGCCGCGTCGCGGAAGGCGACGAGGGCCCGCGTCTCGGCGGGGCGGAAGGGGTCGCAGCCGGGCAGGTCCACGATGGCCGGCTGCCCCGCTTCCCGCCGCGCCAGCGCCTTGGCCAGCGCGGAAGGGCTCGCCGCCACCGCCAGCGGCAGGCCGAGCACGCGCGCGAAGGCGGCAAGCTGTTCCGTCGCGCCCGCGCGGCGGCCATCGGCGGTTACCAGCAGCGGCGCCCGGCCGGACAGGACGAAGCGCGTGGCGAGCTTCGCCGCCGTCAGTGTCTTGCCCGCCCCGGGCGGCCCGGCCAGCAGCAGCGGCCGCGCTTCCGCGGGCAGCGGTTCGAAACGGAAGGCCGCGGCCAGCGCCGCCGGCAGCGGGACGCCGCCGAGCCGCGCGGCCAGCGCCGGCGGCAGGTTGTGGCGCAGCAGGGCGGGCGGGATGGCGCGCGCCGGCGTCGCATCGCCCGGCGCGATCACCAGCGGTTCGTCGTCAGGCTCCTGCGCGGCAGTCACCTCCACCCCGTCGCCGGTGCGGCGGGTGGAGAGGATCACCGCATCCTCGCCGAGTTCGGCGCGCAGCCGTGCCATGGCATCGGCCATGCGCGGGGCCTGGATGGTGCGCAGCCTCACCCCTGCACCGTGCCGATGGTGCGCAGCCGGGCGCGCGGGTGGATCTCGGTATGCGCCAGCACCGTCGTCGCCGGGCGGAAACGCTCGACCACGGCGCGCACATGCGCGCGGATGCCGGCGGAGCAGACCAGCACGGCGGGCTCGCCGGTGGCCTGCGCGGCATCGAAGGCGGCGCGCAGCGCGTGCATGAAGGCGGCGAGCCGCGAGGGCTGCATCGCCAGCTGCTTCTCCTCCCCCGGGCCGGCCAGCGATTCGGCGAAGGCGTCCTCCCATTCCGCCGACAGGGCGATGATGGGGATCACGCCGTCCGCCCCGCGCGCCGCGTCGCTCAGTTGTCGCGCCAGGCGGGCGCGCACGGTGGCGACGATGCCGCCGAGGCCGCGCAGCCCCGCGGCCGCGGCTTCCTGGATGCCCTCCAGCACCGTCGGCAGGTCCCGGATCGAGACGCGCTCCGCCAGCAGCGCCTGCAGCACGCGCTGCACGGTGCCGAGGCTGGCCTGCGCGGGGATGAGGTCGGCGACCAGGCGCTTGTGCTCGGCCGGCAGTTCCTCGACCAGCTTCTGCGTCTCGGCGAAGGACAGCAGCTCGGGCATGTTGTCGCGGGTCACCTCGGTCAGGTGGGTGGCCAGCACGCCGGCGGCGTCCACCACGGTGCAGCCCAGGGCCAGCGCCTCCTCCCGCCGGCTTTCCTCGATCCAGACGGCGGGCAGGCCGAAGCTCGGCTCCTGCACGGCCTCGCCGGGGATGGGGGGCGCGCGGCCGCCGGGGTCGATCGCCAGGTGCAGCGGCGGCTTCAGCACGCCGCGCGCGGCCTCGATCTCCTTCACCCGGATGACATAGGCGTCGGGCGGCAGCTGGAGGTTGTCCTGGATGCGGACGCTCGGCAGGACGAAGCCCATCTCCTGCGCGGTGGTGCGGCGCAGCGTGCGGATCTGTTCCGAAAGGCGCGGCGCATCGCCCGCCGCCAGGCTCAGCAGCCCGTAGCCGAGTTCCAGCCGCAGCTGGTCGATCCTGAGCGCGTCGGAGGCCGGCGGTTCGGCAGGCGCGGCAGGCGGCGGCAGCGCGGCCTGCGCCGCTTCCCGCGCGGCCCTCGCCTGCATCCGCGCGCCGTAGCCGGCCGCCCCGGCCAGCGCCAGGAAGGGCAGCATCGGCATCCCCGGCAGCAGCGCCATCACCCCCGCCGCGCCGGCCGCCAGCGCGAGCGGCTTGGCACCGCCGAGCTGGAGGACGAGCTGCCGGTCGGCGCGGCCTTCCATGCCGCCCTTCGTCACCACGATGCCCGCCGCGATGGACACCAGCAGCGCCGGGATCTGCCCCACCAGTCCGTCGCCCACCGTCAGCACGGAGAAGGTCTGCACCGCCTCGGCGAAGGGCAGGCCGTGGCGCAGCGCGCCGATGGCGATGCCGGCCAGCAGGTTGATGCCGGTGGTGATGAGGCCGGCGATGGCGTCGCCGCGCACGAATTTCGCGGCGCCGTCCATGGCGCCGTAGAAGCCGCTCTCCTCCTCCAGCTCCCGCCGGCGGCGCCGCGCCTCCTCCTCCGTCAGCAGGCCGGCGTTGAGGTCGGCGTCGATCGCCATCTGCTTGCCCGGCATGGCGTCCAGGCTGAACCGCGCCGCCACTTCCGCGATGCGGCCCGACCCCTTGGTCACCACGACGAAGTTCACGACCAGCAGGATGGCGAAGACGATCAGCCCCACCAGCACGTCGCCGCCCATCAGGAAGCCGCCGAAGGCCGAGATGACGGCGCCCGCCGCCTGCGGCCCCTCATGGCCCGAGGTGAGGATGGTGCGCGTCGTCGCCACGTTGAGCGCGAGGCGCAGCAGCGTGGTCAGCAGCAGCACGGTCGGGAAGGCGGTGAAGTCCAGCGGCCGCTGCATGAACAGCGCGACCATCAGCACGAGGACGGAGGCGGTGATGGACAGCGCGAGCCCCGCATCCAGCAGCCAGCTCGGCAGCGGCACCACCAGCACCGCGACCAGCAGCACCACGAACAGCCCGAGCGCGACATCGCCCGAGGGACGCGCGCGGCCGACCCAGCCCGGCAGGACGAGCGCCGCCACGGCTCAGCCCGCGGCCGGCAGCGGGATGGGCGCCTGCCCCGGCGCGGGCGGCACCGCCAGCCCGGCGGCGCGGTACTCCTGCAGCTTGTTGCGCAGCGTGCGGATGGAGATGCCGAGGATCTCGGCCGCGCGCGTGCGGTTGCCGAGGCAGTGGGACAGCGTCTCGAGGATGAGGTCGCGCTCCACCTCCTCCATCCGCCGGCCGACCAGGGGCGCGATGCGGTTGGGCTTCGCCGCGGCGGCCGGCGCGGGTTCCGCGGCCGGGATGCGCGGTGCCGCCAGCTCGATCGCGGCAGGGCCGATCTCCGCCCCCTCCGCCAGCAGCACGGCGCGGTGCAGCGCGTTCTCCAGCTCCCGCACGTTGCCGGGCCAGGGGTGGGACAGCAGCCGTTCCGCCGCGGCGGCCGAGAGTGGCCGTTCGGGCATGCCGTTCGCGCGGGCGTAGCGGGACGCGAAATGCCCGGCCAGCGGCAGGATGTCGGCGGGGCGTTCGCGCAGCGGCGGGATGTGCAGCGCGACGACGTTCAGGCGGAACAGCAGGTCCTCGCGGAAGCGCCCGCGCGCGACCTCGGCCGCCAGGTCGCGGTTGGTGGCGGCCAGCAGGCGCACATCCACCCGCACCGGCGCCGCGCCGCCCAGGCGGTCCACCTCCCTTTCCTGGATGACGCGCAGGATCTTGGCCTGCAGGCGGGGGTCCATCTCGCCGATCTCGTCGAGCAGCAGGGTCCCGCCATCGGCCTGCTCGAAGCGGCCCTTGCGGGCGGCCACCGCGCCCGAGAAGGCGCCCTTCTCGTGGCCGAACAGCTCGCTTTCCAGCAGCGTCTCCGGCAGGGCGGCGCAGTTCAGCGCGACGAAGGGGCCCCGCGCCCGGCGGGACGCGGCATGGACGTGGCGCGCCAGCACCTCCTTGCCCGTCCCGCTCTCCCCGGTGATGAGCACGCTCGCCTCGGCGCGGGCGAGCTGCGTGGCGCGGGCCAGCAGCGCCACCATCGCCGGGTCGCGCGCCACCGGCCCTTCCTCCGCCGGGTCGGCGCCGGCAGCCTGGAGCATCGCGAGGATGAGGTCGGGGTCGGGCGGCAGCGGCAGGAAGTCCCTCGCCCCCGCCTCGATGGCGCGGACCGCGGCATCGGCATCCTCCGCATGGCCGCAGGCGACGACGGGGCAGGCGATGCGTTCCGCCGCCAGCGCATGCACCAGCCAGGGCACGTCGTGGCGGATGTCCACCAGCGCGAGGTCCGCGCCTTCCGCCCGCAGCCGGGCGAGGCCGGCCGCCGCGCCTTCCGCATGGGCAAGCCGCGCGCCGCGCGCGATGGCCACCCGCGCCGCGGCGCCGAGTTCCCCTTCCAGCGACCCGACGATGAGCAGCCGCGCCATCGGACTAGCCGCCCGCCCGGTCGGACTTGACGATCTCGGTCATCGTCACGCCGAGGCGGTTGTCGTCCACCATCACCACCTCGCCGCGCGCGACCAGGCGGTTGTTGACGTAGATGTCCACCGCCTCGCCCAGCTTGCGGTCCAGCTCCACCACCGCGCCGCGGCCGAGCTTCAGCAACTGGCTGACCTGCATCGTCGCGCGGCCCAGCACCGCGCTGACCTGCACCGGGATGTCGTAGACCGCGTCCAGGTCGCGCGGCCC
The DNA here is from genome assembly GCF_050563535.1 of Falsiroseomonas sp. CW058. NCBI lineage: Bacteria > Pseudomonadati > Pseudomonadota > Alphaproteobacteria > Acetobacterales > Roseomonadaceae > Falsiroseomonas > Falsiroseomonas sp. CW058. The sequence continues at coordinate 119,502 of NZ_JBNXUO010000005.1, read as the reverse complement.
GCCGGGCTGGCCGACCCCTTGCGCCTCGGTCGCGGGCACCGGTTCGAAGCTGTTCGTGCCGCTCATGCGCCCTCCTCCCCATCGAAGCCGAAGCCGGCCGAGGCCAGCGCCGCGCGCACCGCGCGCCACCGCGCCTCACGCGAGACGACCAGCGCGCCGTCGCGCCATTCGAGCCTTGCGTCCCCCGGGGCGACCGCGGCATCGCCCTGCACCGCCGGCGCACCGGCCGGCAGCCGCGCCGCCACCGCCTCGGCCAGCGCGGGCGCGACGCGCAGCACCGCATCCGGACGGTCGGCGATGGCGGGCAGCAGCGGCAGGACCAGCCGCGGCACCAGATCCGCCCCCGCGCGCGCCGCCGCGCCGGGCAGCGCCGCTTCCAGCGTGGACAGCAACAGCCCGGCCAGGGCCTCCGCCGCCTCCTCCGCCGTGCGGCGCCCGGCCTCGGCCGCCGTCTCCAGCGCGGCGGCGATGGCGGACAGCGCGCGGGCGACCTCCGCCTCCTGCAACGCGGCCTGGCGGGCCATGCCGGCTTCCAGCCCCTCGGCCAGACCCCGCGCATGGCCATCCGCCTCCCCCTCCGCGCGGACGGCGGCGAGCAGCGCGGGGTCGGGCGGCGGCGGCGGGGCCGCGGGCTTCGGCCGCGCCAGGTCCGGCAGGTCGAGCGCGAGCATCACGCCACCATCTCGTCGTCGCGGCCGTCGGTCATCTGGATCTGGCCCTGCGCCGCCAGGTCCTTCGCCTGCGCGACGATCTGCGCCTGCGCGTCGTCGACGTCGCGCAGCTTGACGGGGCCAAGCGCCGCGAGGTCGTCCTTCAGCAGCTTGGAGGCGCGTTCGGACAGGTTGCGGAAGAACAGGTCGCGCAGCGGCTCCGACGCGCCCTTCAGCGCCAGCGTCAGGCGGTCCTTCGGCACGGCGCGCAGCAGCACCTGGATGCCCGCGCCGTCGAGGCGCTGCAGGTCGTCGAAGGTGAACATCAGCGCGCGGATCCTCTCCGCGCTCTCGCGCGAGCGTTCCTCGAGCGCGGTGAGGATGCGCGTCTCCGCGGCGCGGTCGAGGTTGTTGAAGATCTCCGCCATCACCTCATGCGCGTCGCGGCGCGACCCGCGGGCGAGGTTCGACATGAACTCCATCCGCAGCGTGCGCTCGACGCCGTCCAGCGCCTCCTTCTGGACGGTCTCCATGCGCAGCATCCGCATGACCACCTCCATCGCGAAGCCTTCGGGCAGCAGCGCCAGCACGCGCGCCGCGTGGTCGGGGCGGACCTTGGACAGCACGACGGAGACGGTCTGCGGGTATTCGTTCTTCAGGTAGTTCGCCAGCACCGCCTCGTTCACGTTGCCCAGCTTGTCCCACATGGTGCGGCCGGCGGGGCCGCGGATCTCCTCCATGATCTGGGCGACGCGTTCCTTCGGCAGCGTCTTCAGCAGCAGCCGCTCCGTGCTCTCGTAGGACCCGACGAGGTGGCCGGACTGGCCGAGCTGGGCGGTGAAGTCCTTCGCCACCTCCTCCACCTGCGCGGCGGAGACGGTGCCGAGCGCGGACATGGCCAGCGAGAGGTCGCGGATCTCGTCCTCGTGCAGCTGCGCGAAGACGCGCGCCGCCTGCGCCTCCCCCAGCGCCAGCATCAGCGTCGCGGCCTTCTGCGGGCCGGTCAGGCTGCCGCTCATGGTGCCTCCTGCGGGGCGAGCCAGCGGCGCAGCACGGCTGCGGTCTGTTCGGGGTGCTTCTCCACCATCTCGGCCAGCGCCTGCAGGGCGGAGGCGCGCATCTGCCCTTCCACCCGCGCGACGTTCACCATCGCTTCCGCCTCGCCTTCCGCAGCGGCTGGCAGCGCCGCGGGACCGGCCGTGCCGGAGGCGGTGCCCGGCGGCAGCGCCGCCGCGGCCCCTTCGAAGGCGACGCCCGCCCCCGCCGCGCCCGGACTCGCGGCTGCCAGGGCCGGCTGCGGCGCCAGCGCCAGGGCGAGCCGCCCGGCGACCGGCCGGCCCACCAGCAGGATGGCCGCCAGCGCCACCAGCCCCAGGATCGCGCTCTCCACGATGCGGCCCATCAGCGCCGGCGGCACGGCGTGGCCGAGGATGACGAAGCCGTCCGGCGCGGCATCCGCCGGCGGCGGCTCGGCGAAGCGCAGGCTCACCACCTCCACCCGGTCGCCGCGCCCCTCGTTGAAGCCGACGGCGGAGCGCGCGAGCGCGGCGATGCGCTGCAACTCCTCCGGCGTGCGATCGCGGAAGCGCGGGGCGGCGCCGGCCACCGGTTCCCACACGCCGTCGACCAGCACGGCGAGCGACAGCCGGCGCAGCGCCGGATGTTCGCGCGTGGTGTTGCGCGTCACGCGGCCGATCTCGAAATTCGTCGTCTCCTCCTGCCGCGACTGCTCCTGCCGGGCGCCGCCGGCCTGCGCATCGCCGCCGGGCAGCTGGTTGGCGACGGAGACGTTCCCGGGCTCCCCGTTGCGGCTCGTCTCGGTGCTGGACTGCGTGCTGCGCGGGACCTGGTTCTCGGGGTCGAAGCGCTCCTCGACCGTCTGCACGCGGTCGAAATCCATCTCGACCGAGGCCTCGGCCCGCACGCGCCCGGCGCCGAGCGTGCGCTCGAGCAGGTCCTCCACCGCGCGGGCCAGGCGCAGTTCCTGCGCGCGGCGCATTTCCTCGGCGGTCTGGGCGGCGGCGGGGCCGGCCAGCGCCTGGCCGCCGCGCGCCAGCAGCTCGCCCCGGCTGTCCACGATCGAGACCTGCTGCGGCCGCAGCCCCGGCACGGCGGCGGCGACCAGGTGCAGCACGGCCTGCACGCCGTCCCGGTCCAGCCGCTGCGCGCCCTGCATGGACAGCACGACGCTCGCCTGCGCCTCGCCGCGTTCGCGCGAGAAGGGCTCGCGCCGCGGCAGCACCAGGTGGACGCGCGCGGTGCGCACGCCGGCCAGGCCGCGGATGGTGCGCGACAATTCCCCTTCCAGCGCGCGCAGGCGGTTCACGTCCTGCTGGAAGGGCGTGGTGGTCAGGCTCTCGCCGCGGTCGAAGATCTCGTAGCCGACGGACCCGCCGGAGGGCAGGCCATCGCGCGCCAGCAGCAGCCGCAGGCGCGGCACATCGGCTTCCGGCACCAGCACCTGCGCCCCGCCGCCGGCCAGCCGGTGCGGCACGCGCGCGCGTTCCAGCGCCGCCACCACCTGCCCCGCATCGCGCGGGTCGAGGTCGCCGTAGAGCAGCGCCATCGGCGGTTCCGCCGCGCGCAGCGCCAGCACGGCCAGCAGGCCGAGCACCGCGGCGCCGACCCCGGCCAGCGCCGCCAGCCGCAGCGCGCCGAAGCCGCGCAGCTGGGCGATCAGCCCGGCCATGCGCCCCGCCCCGCCCCTGCCACCCGCCACCCGCATCCTGCGGTCACCAGCATCTGCACAGCGTCCTGCCACCCCGAGCGGCCGCGGAGTGCGGCCCCGGCAGGTCTTGCCGCCGGCAGGGTAAGTTTGTGGTTAAGAGCCCGGCAGTTCGCGCAGCCGGTCGAAGCCCACCGTCACGCCGCCCATCCGCAGCACCAGGTCGCCCCCTTCGCGCCCCGCGCCGGTGACGAGGCCGGCGACGGTGAAGGACAGCGGCACATCCATGCCATCCGCGCCGAGCCCCCGCACCGCCACGCGATAGGCGCCGTCGGGGCGCTGCACGCCGCGCGCATCGCGGCCATCCCAGCGCCATGCGCTGACACCCGCTGCCAGCGTGACATCCTCCGTCCGCAGCACGGCGCCGGCGGCGTCGCTGACCTCGATGCGGGCCGTGCGGGCGCGGCCGGCGGCGGGCAGGCCGACCTCCGCGGCGCCGGATTGCAGCGGCAGGCGGTCGCCCTCCACCGTCACGCGGCGTCCGACCAGCGCCGCCGCACCGGCCAGCTGGCCGGCCTGCTGCAGGGTCAGCAGCCGTTCCAGCGTGCGGTTGCCCTGGAGCTGCTGCTCCACCGTCGCGAACTGCACGAGCTGTTGCGTCAGCTGGTTCGCATCCATCGGCTGGGTCGGGTCCTGGTTGCGCAGCTGCGTCGTCAGCAGCGTCAGGAAGGTGCCGAGATCGGCCGAGAGCCGCGGCCCGGCGCCGGCCGCCGCCGCGGGCGCGGCCGGGGTGGGGGAGGAGATGGTGGCGCTCATCGCTGTGCTCCGTCAGACGGCAAGGTCGATCAGGCCGCGCCGCGGCGTCAGGGCGCCGGTGCCGGGCATCGGCACCGGGGCGGCGTGGAAGGCGGGCGCACCGCGCGGCTGGCGCTGCGCGTCGCGCTGCGCAGCCTCGCGCCCGGTGTCGCCGCCGGAGCCGGCGGACAGGCCGAAGGACAGCTGCGTCCCGCGTTCGCCGAGGCCGGCGGCGTGCAGCGCACGCTCCAGCTCCCGCCCGTCGCGTTGCAGCAGCGCGAGCGTCTCCGGCCGTTCCGCCGTGACGCGCACCTGCGCCTCGCCCGCCGCGCCGCGCTCGATGGCGACCTCGACCTGCCCGAGCTCCGCCGGTTCGAGCGTGAGGGTGACGCGCGCATCCGGCCCGAGGGCGAGCGCGACGACGAAGGGCGCGACCTGGCGCGCGGGCCAGGGAATCGGGGTTGCGGCCCGCGCCGCTGCGGGGACCTCGGGCGGGGATGAGGGTGGCGCGGGGGGCGGGGCGGGCGGGTCCGGCGATGACGGGCGGGCGGGCGGCTCGGCGGTGGCCGGCGGCACGGGGTCCAGGACGGCGGGGGCCAACGCATCGGTCAGGGGCGCCGGGGCCGCCCGCGCATCCATCGGCGCCGCGGCGGCGATGGCCGGCGGGGAGGCAGGCATGTCGGGCGGGCCGGCGGGGCGGAGTTCCAGCGTTGGCACCGCCTCGCCGGCCCTCGGGATGGCGGCCGGAGCGCGGGAGGGCTTGTCGGGCACGGCGCCGGCTGCCTGTCGGGGCGGGCCGTCCACCCCCGTGGTGCCGCCTTCGCGGGACGGGATGACGGCCGGCGGCGCGATGGCGGCCGGAGGCGGCGCGGCTGCGGCCGCGGTGCCGGCCGGTCCGGGCCGCATGGCCGGTGCGGATGCCGCGTGGACGGCCTGCTCGAGGCCCGGCGGCACCGTCGCGGCAGGGTCCGACGGCCCAGGCAAGGCGGCCGGCATCGCCGCGACCGTGTCCGAGGCAGCATCGGACACGGCCGGGGCCTGTCCATTCCCCATGCCCTGTCCGGAGGCCGGGACCTGCGGGGGGGCCGCATCCGCCGGCGGCGGCGCAGGACCCATCCCCTGCGCCGAGGGGCGCGGCAGTCCGGTGGGTGGTCGCATCGGCGGGGATGGGCCGGGTGCCGGATCGCCCGGCGGGGCAGCCGCCGGGTCCGCCGGGCGCGGCGCTGCCCCCGGCGGGGCCGCCGGGCTCCGCCGCGCTGGCGCGGGTTCCTTGCCTTGGGAAGGCTCCTTGCCCGGGGCGGGCACGGGCGGGGCGGTCGGAACCACCGTCGCGGCCGCCGGCAGAGGGGCGTTCATGGCCGGGGACTCGGCGTCCCCCTCGACCTGGGCGGGCTCCCGGGGCTCGGCGGGCGCGGCGCGGCGGCCGGCATCCCCGCGCGTCGGCGGGCCGGCGGCGGCGGGGGTGGGCGGCGACGGGGCAGCGGGCTCCGGCGCTCCGGCAACTCCCGCTTCCCGCTCCGGTACGGCGGCGGTCAGGTCGGCCCGGGCCGCTCCTTCACGCGCCGGCCGCACCACGGCACCTCGCGGCACAGGCGGGGGCGGCGTTGCGGTCTCCGCGGAGTTTGCCGCGGGACTGGCTGCGGGGGTCTCGGGCAGGGCCCCGTCCTCGCCCGCCGCCTCGCCCGCGGCACGCCGCAGCAGGGGCGGCGGCGCGGGTCCAGTCGCCCCTGGATGGCGCGCCGGGGCCGTCGCGGGGGGACCGGTCCGGGCCTCGGCCTCCTCCCCCTGCGCCACCACGGGCGGCGCCGGCAGCGGCGCGGGCGGCTGCGGGGCCGGGGGCAGCACCATCCCGGGCAGCCCAGACGGAGGAAGCAGGGGCTGCGGAGCTTCCCCGCCCATCGCGAAGGCCGCGGCATCCGTGACGGGGAGCCCGGCGGGCGCCCCGGCGGCGACCGTCGCTGGGTCCGCCAACGCCACCGTCATCGCCTCGCCGAGCAGCGCGGCGAAGACGGGCACCGCGGACGCGGCCTGTGGCGGCGCCACGGGGGGGCTGGTCAGCGTCGGCGGCAGGGCGAGACATTCCATCGGCGCGCGATCCCGGGTCCGGGGCGACGCAGGGCAATGCGCATGCCAGCCGCCGCGCCGCGCCGCCCGGCAGGGGGCTCCACGCGGCGGCAGCTTCTGCCGGCGCGCGGCAGCATCCGCAGGGGCGGACCGCGCCAGGGCTGGCACGGGCCTTGCGCTGGCCGCCGCGGATCACTCCGACACGCCCTCACAGGAGTTCATGCCGCGATGTCGCTGCTCGGCTCGATGACCACCGCCATCAGTGGCCTGTCCGCCCAGGCCCGCAACCTCGGCCACATCTCCGACAATGTCGCGAACAGCCAGACGGTCGGCTACAAGCGCGTGGACACCAGCTTCGTCTCCTGGCTCACGCGGTCCAGCGAACGCGCGCACGCGCCCGGTTCGGTGGAGGCGCGGCCGGACTACACCAACACCATCCAGGGCACGGTCGAGCAGACCGACAACCCGTTGGCCATGGCGATCGCGGGCCAGGGCTTCTTCTCGGTGGCGCAGGCGCGCGGCAGCGCGGATGGCCGGGTGGTGTTCGACGAACGCGCCTTCTACACCCGCGCCGGGGACTTCCAGCTCGACCGCGACGGCTACCTGGTGAACAGCGCCAACTACTACCTCCAGGGCTGGCAGGTGAACGGCAGCGGCGCCGTCGACCGCACCTCGGTGACACCGATCCGCATCACCGACCAGATCTACAACCCGGTGGCGACCACGCGCATCGACCTCGCGGCGAACCTGCCCGCCGGCCTTGCCATCCCGTCGCTCTCCGCGGCCCTCGCGGCCGCCACCGACAACGCGGCGACGCCGGACGTGGACGAGGCGGGCCCGGCGGTCGCCGCCAACGCGCCGATCGGCTTCGCGCAGCGCGCGGTGCTGCCGCCCGCGCTGGCGGACCGCGAGGTCAGCTCCACCATCCAGATCTACGATGCGCTGGGCACGGCCCACCAGCTCCAGCTCGACTGGCGCCGCACCGGCAACCACACCTGGCAGGTCCGCATCCAGCAGCCCGGCGCGCCCGTCTCCACCGGCAGCCGCATCGCCGAGCTGGTCTTCGCGGATGGCAGCAACCCCGCCCAGCCCGCCGGCACGCTGATCGACATCAACGACGTCAACGGCACCACCCCGCCCGCGACGACGGCATCGGGCGATGCCGCGGACCTCACCGTCACCATGCCGCTCGGCGGCCTGCCGGCAAGCCCGCTCAGCTTCTCCTTCGGGCGCTTCGGGCGGCCGGAGGGGCTGACGCAATATGCCGGCGCCAGCTACAACGTCCGCAACTTCGGGCAGGACGGCGTGCCGGGAGGCTCCTTCTCCGGCGTGGCGCTGCGCGAGACCGGCGACATCGTGGTGAACTACGACAACGGTCAGTCCCGCGTCATCGCGCGCATCCCGGTCGCCGCCTTCAACGAGCCGGACCGGCTGCAGCGGCTGGATGGCCAGGCCTTCATGCGCACGCTGGAGAGCGGGGAGGCGCGGCTGACGGATGCCGCGTCGAACGGGGTCGGCAAGCTGGTGACGGGCTCGATCGAGCGGTCGAACGTGGACATCGCGAGCGAATTCTCGAAGCTCATCCTCGCGCAGCGTGCCTACACCGCGAACACCCGCATCGTCACCGCCAGCGACGAAATGCTGCAGGACACGATCAATATGCGGCGTTGACGCCGCGGGCAATATGCGGCGTTGACGCCGCGGGCAACATGCGGCGCCGACGCCGCGCGGATGACGCGACATGAGCCTCGACCTCGCCCTGACCGTCGCGCGGAGCGGCCTGCGCCTGCTGGACCGGCAGATGGCCCGCGCCGCCGACGACATCGCCAATGCCGGCACCGAGGGCCACACCCGCAAGACGCTGGCGGGCGTCGCGCTCGGCATGGCCGGCACCGGCATCGGCGTGCGCGGCCAGGTGCCGACGCGCGACGTGGATGCGGCGCTGTCCGCCGCGGCCGACCGCGCGCGCGGCGAGGCTGCGGCCGGCGGGCTGCGGCTGCGGCTGCTGTCGGGGGTCGAGGCGGCGCATGGCCGGCCGGAGGATGGCGACAGCCTCGGCGGCCTTCTCTCCGGCCTCCATGCCGGCCTCGTCGCCCTGCGCGAGGCGCCGGCCGACGCCATCCGCCGTGGCGCGGTGGTGCAGGCCGCCGCGGACCTCGCGACGCGATTCAACGGAGTCGCCGCGGCGATCGGGGAGGCGCGGCAGGCCGCGCATGACGCGCTGGAGACCGAGGCGGCGCTGGCCAATGCCGCGCTGGCCGAGATCAGCGCGCTGACCGCCGACATCCGGCGCGAGACGGCGGCCGGCCGCGGCGCGGCGGCGCTGGAGGACAGACGTGACCTGGCCATCGCCCGCCTATCGGAGGCGCTGGAGCTGCGCGTGGTGCGGCGGGCGGATGGCGACGTGACGCTCCTCGCGCGCGGGGGGATGGTGCTGCCGCTCGATGCGGGCGCGCCTTTCTCGGTGGCGCCGGCGACGCTCGCGCCGGGTCTCCATCACGGCGCCGGCCTGCCCGGCGTGATGCTCGGCGGCCAGGACGTGACGCGCCGGCTGGCCGGCGGGCGCCTGGCGGCGGCGGCCGAGCTGCGCGACGCGACCCTGCCGCGCATGCAGGCGGAGCTCGACCTTGCCGCCGCGCATCTGGCCCATCGCTTCGAGGCGCAGGGCCTGCGGCTGTTCACCGATGGTGGCGGCGCGGTGCCGGACGCGACCCTGCCCTATGCCGGCGGCCCCGCGATCGGCTTCGCGGGCGCCATCCGGGTGGGCGCGGCGGTGCGCGCCGATCCCGCGCTGGTGCGCGACGGCACGCATGCCGTGGCGGCCGCGCCGGGCGGACCCACCGCCTTCATCCCCAACCCGCCGGCCGGGCCCGCCGGCTTCGCGCAGTTGATCGACCGGCTGCTCGACCACGCGCTCGGCGCCACCGTCGCGCCCGGGGTGGCGCAGCCGGCGATCGCCGCGGCGGGGCTCGGGCCGGACGGGCTGCTCGTCTCGTCCCTCTCGGGGCTCCGCACGCTGGAGGCCTATGGTGCCGCGCTCGTCGCCGAGCATGGCGCCGCGCGCGCCGGCGCCGAGGAGGCAGCGGGCCGCGCCGGCGCCTTCCGCGACCTCCTTGCGGAGCGGATCGCGGCGAGGTCCGGCGTCGACGTGGACACGGAGGTCGCGGCGATGGTGCAGCTCCAGACCGCCTACGGCGTCAATGCGCGCGTCGTCTCGACCGTGCAGGCGATGTGGGACGCGCTGTTCGGCGCGGTGAGATAGGCAGGCGGAGGCCCCCATGAGCATCATCGGCACGATCGGCGCGCTGGCGATCGACCAGGCGGCGCTGCGCAACCGCATGGACGTCGTCTCGCGCCAGGTCGCGACCGGGCAGAAGGGCGAACGGCACGGGGACCTCGGCGCCGAGGCGCGCCGCGCCATCGGCCTGCGCGGCGAGATCGCCCGGCGGGAGGCGCAGGCCGCGGCGGCGGACCGCGCGCTGGCCCGCGCCGATGTCACGCAGGGCGTGCTGGGCCGGCTGGACCGGCTGGCCGGCGGCATGGCGGCGGAGGCGCTGCGGGCGCGCACCCTCGGCACCGCGGGGGTGGAGGCGCTGGCGATCGGCGCCCGCGCCGCGCTGGCCGAGGCGGCGACGCTGCTCAACACCCGCCATGACGGCGAATACCTGTTCGCCGGCTCCGACGTCGCCCATGCGCCGGTGCCGGATGGCGCCGCGATCGGCGCCGGCGCCATGGCCGGCGCGGTCTCGGCGGCGGTGCTGACGCTCGGCCCCGGCAACGCGGCCGGCGTGCTGGCGGCGACCGCCGCGGCGGCGGGCGGCGCGACCTCGCCCTTCTCGGCCTTCCTGGAAGGGCCCGGCCTGGCCGAGCCGCGGCGCGCGGTGCAGGTGGCGGAGGGGGAGCGCGTGGCGCTCGGCGTCTTCGCCAATCGCGACCAGGCGGACGAGGCGACGCTGTCCTGGGGCCGGGAGCTGCTGCGCGGCCTTGCCACGCTCGCGGCGCTGACGCCCGCGCAGGCGGCGCAGGGCGATGGCTACCAGGCGCTGCTCGACGGCGTGCGGCAGGGGCTGGCCGGCGCCGCGGCAGGCCTGGCGGAGGAACAGGGCGCGCTCGGCACGGCCGAGGCACGCATCGGGGCGACGCGCGACCGCCACCGCGACACGCTGGTCGCCCTGCGCGCGCAGCTCGGCGGGGCGGAGGAGGTGGACCTCGCCGCCGCATCCGCCGCCATGCGGCAACTGCAATCCCGGCTCGAGGCCTCCTACGAGGCGACCTCGATGGTGGCGCGCCTGTCCCTCGCGGCGCTGCTGCGGTGATGGCCTGCCGTAAGGCCCGGTTAAGCCGGGGCTGCGACATTGCGGCGGTGCCGTCGTGTCCGCCTCTCCGGGCGCGGTGCGGCACGGCCTCGATGATCGAGCATGCGGCTCCCCGATCCGCCAGGACGGCCCGCGTGGCGGCGAAAAACTCGCGAAGGCCGGCGAAGGCCGGCCGCCCGGTGCTTCGGCCGCGGCCGCCGCATCGACTGGTTGGGGAGAGTGGCATGTCCACGTTGGTGCTCGAGTTGCGGGCAGGCGACCTCATGGTCGTGAATGGCGCCTCGCTCCGGTTCCGCGGCCGCACGCGGGTGGAGCTGGTGGCGAAGGCGAGGTTCCTGTTCGGCAAGCAGGTGATGGCGCCGGAATCGGCGACCACGCCCGCGCGGCGAATCTACTTCGCTTTGCAATGCGCCTATGTCGGCCCGGAGGAGGAGCGGGAGACCGGGATGGCCGACGCGCACCGCCTGGTGGCGGAGTTCCAGGAGGCGACCACCTCCAACATGGCGCGCCAGCTGCTCGAACGCGCCCTCGCGCTCGCCGAGCAGGACGAGTGGTACCAGGCGCTCCGCCTGGTGCGGCACGTCATGCGGCACGAGGCGGCGGTGCTGGGCCTCGACCCGGCGAGCGGCACGCCGCTGCCGCCGGGCGCGATCGCGGCGCTGCGCCCGGCCGGCGCCGCGCATGTCGGCGCGATGGATTAGGCGCCGTCTTCACGCCCGCTTCATCCTCCCGTGGGAGGATGCGGCGACGGGGCCCGCATCCGGTGCGGGTTCCATCCGGTGCGGCGGGGCCGCACCCGGTACCGCGGCGGGCAGCAAAATGCCCACCCCGCCGCGGAACGCCCAAAAGGGAGAGGACCATGTCCTCCATCAACACCAATGTCGCCGCGATGGCCGCGGTGCGCTCGCTCAACACCATCTCGACCGACATGGGGCGGACCCAGCAGCGGATCGAGACGGGACTGCGGATCGGCAAGGCGAATGACGACCCCGCCGTCTTCACCATCGGCCAGAGCATGCGCGCCGACCTGAACGGCCTGAACGCGGTGGTGGACAGCCAGAATTTCGGCCGCGCCGCGCTGTCCGTCGCGCGCGACGCCGCGACGCGCATCAGCAACGAGCTCGGCAAGCTGAAGCAGACCATCACGCAGGGCCAGCAGCAGGGCCTGAACCAGGCGACGATGAACGCGCAGATCACCTCCGCGCTGTCCAACATCGATGCCTTCGCGGGCTCGGCCTCCTTCAACGGCGTGAACCTCATCAACGGCGGCGGCGGGTCGCTGCAGGTGCTGCGCGACATAAGCGGGAGCAACACGCAGATCGCCGCCTCCGACCTCCGCTCCTCGGCGGGCGGGCTGAACCTGGCGGGGCTGACGGTGACGCAGGGCGCGCGCCAGATCGCCTTCGACAGCTCGCTCGCCATCTCCGACGGGATGGGTCTGTCGGTGACGGTGGGCACCACCACCTTCGTCTTCGAGTTCAACAGCGACGCCACCCTCGCCGGATCGGCCGGGCCGAACACGGTCGTGCGCTCGGTGGAGTTCACGGCGACGCAGTCGCCGTTGCAGAGGCTCGGCACGCTGCTCCAGACCATGGCGCAGGACGGCATCAACGCCAGCTTCGACAACAACGGCAACATCATTATCAGCAACGCGACCGACGTTGCCTCCGGCGGCAACGGCTCCACCGCGGTCACCGGCGCGACGGTGACGCAGATCGGCGGCGCGCAGGGCGCGATCGCGCGGGTGGACGGCGCCATCACCACATCGGGCAACGTGCTCGCGCGGCTCGGCGCCGCGTTGCAGCAGGTGGAAGGGCTGCGGGACTTCAGCGTGCAGCTTCGCGACAGCCTGCGGGAGGGGCTGGGCGCGCTGGTCGATGCCGACCTGGCGGAGGAGAGCGCGCGGCTGTCCAGCCTGCAGACGCGCCAGCAGCTCGCGACGCAGTCGCTGTCCATCGCGAACCAGCAGAGCCAGGGCCTCCTCAGCCTGTTCCGCTGACCACGGGCGGGCGGGGCGCGCGCCCCGCCCGCGCCGCCCATTTCCAGGAAGGCCAGCCCGCCGCATGAGCATCGCCCGCTACGCCGCCGCGCAGAATGCCGCGGCCTCCCCGCGCGAGATCGAGCTGCGCGCCTTCCGCTACGTCAACGGGCTGCTCGCCGGCGCCGCGGACGTGCCGGCCCGCGCCGCCGCGCTCAGCAAGACGACGCAGCTCTGGTCCATCCTGATCGGCGACCTCTCGCTCGATGCCAACGGGCTGCCGCTGGAGCTGCGGGCGAGGCTCATCTCCCTCGGCCTCTGGGCGCAGCGGGAGGCGGCGGCGCGGATGCTCGACGCGGGCAGCCTGGCGCCGCTGATCGAGCTGCATCGCGACATGATCGCGGGGCTGGAGGCGCAGGCATCGGTCGGCGCCCGGCCCACCTTCCGCGCGGGCGCCGCCTAGGGATGCTGGCCGGCATCGGCGCCCCCGCCGCGCTGGCCATCGCCGAGAGGCAGGGCGAGACGCTGCGCGCCCGCTTCGCGGCGCGGCGCGACAACCAGGCGGATGCGGCGCGCCTGCGCGAACAGGCGGGTCGCATCACCGATGCCGAGGCCCTGCTGCGCGATCGGCGTACGTTGCAACTCGTGCTGGAGTCCTTCCAGCTCGAATCCGAGATCGACAAGCGCGTCACCCTGCGGCGCGTTCTGACGGAGGACCCGTCGGACCCCGCGAGCCTTGCGAACCGGCTTGCCGATCCGCGCTGGCGGGCCTTCGCCAACGCCTTCGCGGAACGCCGGTCGCTGGATGTCGCCCCCGCCGCCCTGGCCGCGACGCCGGCGGCGGATATCCGCAAGCTGGAACGCAACCGTATCGCGGGGCTCGACTTCCTCCAGGTGCAGGCGCTGACGGCGGAGCAGCTCGCCGCGCTGTCCCCTGCGCAGGTCGCCGCCATCTCCACCGACGCGATCGGCGGGATGGATGCGGCGGATGTGGCGGCCCTGACGGCGGAGCAGATCGGTGCGCTCGCTCCCGCGCAGGTGCGGGCGCTGTTCCTGTGGCAGGTGGCGGCCATCGAACCCGCGGACATCGGCGCCCTCGGCACCGCGCAGTTGCGCGCGCTGACACGCGAGCAGGTGGGGGCGCTGACCCCGGCGCAGCTTGGCGCGATGAGCACCGAACAGGTCGCCGCCTTCACCGGGGCGCAGGCCGGCGTGCTGGACGACGCGCAGCTCGGCGCCCTTTCGGCGGAAAAGCGTGCGCTGCTGCGCGCCGCGCCCTTCCTGCCCGACGAGGAACCCGCCGGCGCGCGCCGCCTGCCGCTCGGCGACGCGGCGCTGGTGGATCGCATCGTCGAGGCCGCAATGACGAACCGCTTCGAGAAGGCGATGGGGGAGGCGAGCCCCGGCCTGCGGGAGGCGCTCTATTTTCGCCGCATGGCCGGCCAGGTGACGAGCATCGCCCAGCTGATGAGCGACCGCGCGCTGCTCACCGTCGCGCGCGGCGCGCTCGGCCTGCCCGCCTCCTTCGCGATGCTGCCCTTCGAGCAGCAGCGCGACACACTGGCGCGCAGGCTGGACGTGGCGAAGCTGCAGGACCCGAGGGAGGTGGCGCGGATGGCGCAGCGCTATGTCGCGCAGCTGCAACAGGCGGGGGCGGCCAACCCCGTCCTTTCGCTGTTCGGCGGCGGCGCGGAGGGCCTGCCCGCCCTGGCCGCGCGGCGCGTCTCGCTCAGCCTTTGACGTCGAGCTGCGGCGTCAGCGTCTTCGGCTCCGGGCGTTCGCCGCTGCGATAGGCGGCGATCTCGCGCTCGGAGGGGATGGAGCGGAGGACTTCGCCATCCGCGCCGCGGAACTCGATGACGACCAGGTTCAGCGCGGGGTCGAGGCGCAGCGCCGGGTTGAACTGCGCGGCAAGTTCCGGCGCGGCCGCGGGGAGCGGGGGCGTGGCGGGCTGCGCGGCTTCCGCGCCCTGGCGGGCGGCGGGAACGGGCAGCGCGGCGGTGACGCCGGTGGCGTCGCGGATCATGGGAGAGGGCCTTCGTGCAGGCGCCCTCCTGGCGCCGTGGGTGCCGGACCGTCGCGGGCGATGCGGCGCGGTCGGCGGGGGTCGCAAGATGGGCGACAAGTCTTGCCGAAGTGTTGCCGCCTTCCGCCACTCGCCTGCCTGCGCCCCACGGTGACGCTTCGTCAACCCTCCGCATGGGACCATGCGTCGCGTGCGGTGCGGATCACCCACGGATGCGGCCGGCAGGATGCGGGGGTGCTGCGTGGACATGCTGGAGATGGTGCGACCGCCGGAGATGCACGGGCCGGCAGCCGCCGCGGGGCCGCTGACGGCCACCATCGACATGCTGGAGCAGGACCCGACACGGCCGGAGCACTGGCGGGACTTCGTGGCCGCGCTGGCCGAGGCCGGGTTGCTGGAGGCGGCCTGGCAGGCGCTGGGGCAGGCGGTGGCGCTCGGCCTGCCGCGGGCCACCGCCGGCGCCCTCGAGATCCTGCTGCGGGTCCAGGCTGAGCACGGCGCGCCACGCAACGCACCCGATGCGACGCCCGAGGCGGAACAGCCGCCCGCGCCCGCACGCCCCGCTGCGCCGCCGCCCGGCCTCCTCGCCCATTCGCGCAGGCTGTTCGCGATGTTCCGCCAGGGGCGCCACGCGGATGCCGCGGCGCTGGCCCGGCGCGTGGCGCGGCGCTGGCCGGGCCATGTGGCCGGGCACGAATTCCTTGCCGCCGCGCTGGAGGCCCAGGGTCGCTGGGAGGAGGCGATCCCCCCCGCGCGCCGCATCGTGTCCCTGCTGCCCGGCGACACGGGCGCGCGCATGCGGCTCGACCGGCTGATCGGCGCGCGGGGCGGCGTGGCGGCGCCGGGGCAGGCGGCGGGCTTCGGCACGGCGACCCTGCCGGCCGATGCCGCCCCGGCGGCCGAGGCCTGGCAGCGCGCCAATCGCCTGCACCGCGAGGGCCGGCTGGAGGAGGCGATCGCCGCCTATCGCGAGGCCGATGCCATCTGCCCCGACATAGCGGAACTGAAGCACGCGCTTGCGGCACTGCTGCAGGCAACCGGCCGGCTGGAGGAGAGCAGCGCCGCCCTGGCTCGGGCAGTGGCGCTGAAGCCGGCTTCGCTGCATCTCCGCCAGGCGCATGGCGGCGTGCTGCTGCAACGGCTCCTGCACGAGGAAGCGGCCGCGGCCTTCCGCGAGGCGCTGCGGCTGGACCCCGAGAACGGCGAATCCCTGGTCGGGCTGGCCAGTGCGCTGAAGGTGACGGGTCCGCTGTCGGAAGCGGAGGCCGCCGCGCGGCGCGCCATCGCGCTCGGCGAGGACAGCGTCTCCGCCCATTCCACGCTCGGCCACGTCCTGCAGTTGCAGGGCCGCACCGAGGAGGCACTGGTCTGCTTCCGCGCCGCCCTCTCCCGCGACCCCGAGGACGTCCTCGCCGGCTCCGGCCTGCTGTTCTGCGAGACGCATAGCGGAACAGCGACGCCGGCGGCGCTGTTCCGCGCGCATCGCGCCTATGGCGAGGGGCTGGAGCGGCGGGTCGCGCCGATGCACCACGACCGCCGCGAGCGGCGCCATGCGGGGGCACCGCGGCTCGGCTTCGTGTCGGGCGACCTGCGGGCGCATGCCGTCTCGCATTTCGTGGCCCCCTTCCTGTTCGAGCTGTCGTCGCGGGGGTTCGAGCTGCACGCCTATTCCACCATTCCTTCGGACGACCACGTCAGCGCGCATCTGAAGCGTGCCTTCGCCGGCTGGACGGAAGCGCATTCCCTTCCGGACGAGGGTCTCGCGCAGCGCATCGCGGCGGACCGCATCGACATCCTGTTCGACCTGTCCGGCCACACCGCGCATCACCGCCTGCCGGTCTTCGCACGGCGTGCCGCGCCGGTGCAGGTCAGCTGGATCGGCTATCCCGGCACCACGGGCCTGGCGCGGATGGACTACTTCCTGTGCAACGCGATGCTCGCGCCGCACGGGCTGCTGGAGGCGCAGTTCACCGAGAAGCTGGTGCGCCTTCCCTTCTCCACCGTGTTCGAGCCGTTCCGCTCGGAGCCCGGCGTGGGGCCCCTGCCGGCCCTGGCGAAGGGGCACGTCACCTTCGGCAGCTTCAACCGGCTGAGCAAGGTAACGGCGGAGGTGATCGCGCTCTGGTCGCGCATCCTGCATGCCGTTCCCGACGCGCGGCTGATGGTGGCGGCCATCCCGGATGCGGCGGCCGAGGCGCGGCTGCGTGCCGCCTTCGCCGTGCAGGGCATCGATGCGGCGCGGCTGGTGCTGCACCAGCGGACGGGGTTCGACCGCTACCTCGCCCTGCATGGAGAGGTGGACCTGCTTCTCGACACCTTCCCCTATGCCGGCGGCACCAGCACCTGCTTCGCGCAGTGGATGGGCGTGCCGACGCTGACGCTGGCTGGCGGCACCATGCAGTCGCGCGTCGGCGCGTCGCTGATGGCGCATCTCGGCCTGCACGGCTTCATCGCGGAGTCGGCCGACGACTACGCCGCGAAGGCGGTGGCCTGGGCGGCGCGCCCCGGGCGGCTGGCGGAGATCCGCTCCACGCTCCGCCATCGCCTCGCCCTGGGCATGACCGATGCGCGCCGCGTGGTGGATGGGCTCGAGGTCGCGCTGCACGGCATGTGGCGGCGCTGGTGCCATGGCCTGCCGGCCGAAGGCTTCGACGTCACCCTGCCGACCGGCTCCGTCCTCGACGCCGCGGCGGACGATTGAACCCGAGGAGCATGCCAGGATGGATGGTTTCGCCGCCCCCTTCGCCGCACCGCCGGCCGCGCTGCCCGCCGCGCTGCCGGACATCGCGGCACCCCTGCCCGCCCTGCCCGTCGCCCGCCCGAAGCTGCCGGAGGCCGAGGCGCTGCTCCCCTGGCTGCGGCGCATCGACCGCGCGCGGGTCTATGCCAACTGGGGCCCGCTGAATTCCGAACTCGAACGGCGCCTCGGCGCGCGCTTCGGCGCTTCCGTCGTCACCGTGTCCACCGCCACGGACGGGCTGGTCTGCGCGCTGCGCGCCTCGCTGGAGGACAAGCCGGCGGCGCAGCGGCGCGGGCTCTGCCTGATGCCGGCCTGGACCTTCGTGGCCACTGCCCATGCGGCGCTGGCCGCGGGCCTGACGCCCTGCTTCCTCGACGTGGAGGAGGCGGGCTGGACGCTGACGCCGGACCGCGTGCGCGATGTGCTGCTGCGCAGGATGGCGCGGCAGGGGCCCGGCGCGGCGGAAACGCCGGTGTCCGCCGTCGTCGCGGTGGCCCCCTTCGGCCTGCCCGTGGACCCGCGCCCCTGGGACGACTTCACCGGCCGCACCGGCATCCCCGTTGTGATCGACGCGGCCGCGGCCTTCGACGGGCTCGCGGTCTCGGCCACGCCGGCGGTGGTCTCCATGCATGCCACAAAGACGGTCTGCGCGGGGGAAGGCGGCTTCGTCGCCACCACGGATGCGGACCTCGCGCGGCGGGTCAAGCGCACCGCCAATTTCGGCTTCTTCGGCGCGCGCGTCGCGGAAGTGGCGGGGCTGAACGCGAAGCTCAGCGAGTACCACGCCGCGGTGGGGCTCGCCTCGCTGGAGGCGTGGCCGGGGCGGCGGGCGGAGTACATGGCGGTCGGCCGGCGGCTGCGCGCCGCGCTGGAACCGCTGGGCTGCGCCTTCCTGCCCGGCTTCGCGGAAGGCTGGGTCGGCTCGACCTGCGTGGTGCGCCTGCCGGCCGGGCGCCGTGCCGCCGATGTCGCGCTCGCCCTCGGGCTCGACGGCGTGGCGACGCGGGCCTGGTGGGGCGGGGGGTGCCAGGCGCACCCGGCCTTCGCGCAATGTCCGCGCATGCCGGGCGATGACCCCCTCCCGGTCACGACGCGCCTGGCGGACGGCACGCTCGGCCTGCCCTTCTTCCCGGACATGACCGACGCGCAGCTGCTGCGCGTGGTGGAAGCGATGCAGGCGGCGCTGGGCGACAGCACGCGGCCGGCGCGGGCCGGCGCGTGATGCCCCGCCGCGCGGTCATCATCGGTGGCGGGATCGGCGGCATGGCGGCGGCGCTGCTGCTGGCCGACCGCGGCTTCGCCGTCCGCATCCTGGAAGCCGGCCCGCGTCCCGGCGCAGGGTGGCGGTCGGCGGCGACGGAAGCCGGGCCGGCCGATCTCGGCATCCGTGTCCCGCGCGAGAGCGGCAATGCCCGGGCCGACGCCCTCGTCTTCCATGCCGGCGTCTTCCATGCCGGCGTCTTCCATGCCGGCGCGGCATGTGCCTGGAACCGGCTCGGCGCCGAGCCCTCCCAGGGGCATGTCGCCTGCGGCAGGCTGAACCACGACACGCCCTGCCCCGATGCGCGCATCTTGCCGCCCGTGGTGCTGGCGCGGGCGCGGGCGGAGCTTCTGGCCCGCGCCTTCGACACGGACCCGGCGGGGGCGGCGCCGCATCTCGCGGCGCGGCTCGGGGCGCTGTTCGGCCCGACGCTGCTCGACACGCTGCTGCGCCCCGCCTGCCGCGCGCTGCTCGGCGCCGAGCCGGAGGCGCTGGCCTGGAACGCGGCGCAGGCACGCCTGCCCGCGCGGCTGGTCGTCGCGGACGGGGAGGAGACCGAGCGGCTGCGGCAGATGGGCGCGCTGGGTGCGCGGCTGGCCCATCCCCGGGCTGCCGAAGCGCCGCGCGCTGCCGATGCGCCCGCCTATCTCTACCCGCGGGAGGGCGGGATCGGCCGCTGGACCACGGCGCTGGACGCGGCCCTCTCGGCCGCCGGGGTCGAGGTCCGGTCCGGCGCACGGGTCGCCGCGCTGCGGCATGGCGCCCGGGGCGTGGTGGCGGTGCGGCTGGATGGGGGCGCGGAACTGCCGGCCGACCTTCTCGTCCTCGCCGCCGGGCCGAACGCCCTTCCCTTCCTGCCCGCCCTGCCGGAGGTGACGCTGCCGGCCGCGGCGCGGCTGCTGACGGTCGAGGGCGGCACGGCGCCGGCTCTCCACTGGCTCGCCTCCTACGATCCGGCGACGCCCTTCCTGCGGCTCGGCTTCCCCGACCGGCTGGAAGGCCGGCGGCTTCCGCCCGGCGCACCCTGGCGGATCCTGGCGGAGCTGCCCATCGCGGGCGGCGCGGCGCCGGGCACGCGGGCGCTGGCCGATGCGCTCGCCGGGCTCGGGGTCCTGCCGCGCGGCGCCCGCATCGCGGCCGACAGGCCGGTCGGCGCCGGCCGCTTCGCGGTGGAGACGGTGGAGCTTGCCGCCGCGCGGGAGGCGGCGCTGGCGGAGCTGCGGGGCATTCCCAACCTCGCCGTGCTGCGATCCGCCACGGGCGGTCACGCGCTGGTCGGCGACCTCGTGGCCGATGCCGCGCGGCTGGCCGAGGCGGCGGCACCCGCGATGGCCGCATGAGCCCCGCACCGGAGACCACACGGATGGACCCCGCCCGCCAGGCGCCGCATGCGCGCACGCTCGCCCGCATCCTCGACAGCATCGAGGACCGCTTCGCCACGCTCGGCGCCAGCCCGCAGGGGCTCTGGTGGCCGAATGCGCGGGACCTCGCGCTCCGCTACGAGGTGATGCTGCGCCCGCTTCTGGATGCGCAGCCGGCGCAGCGGCCCACGCTGCTGGACTTCGGCTGCGGCGCCGGCTTCCTGCCGGACTGGCTGGCGGCCAACGGGCTGCTCGACCGCGTGGACTACACCGGCATCGACATCAGCGCCCCGGTGCTGGCGGCAGCGCGCGCGCGGTGGCCGGGGCTGCGCTTCCTGCAGGCCGACATCCTTGCGGCAGGGGTGCCCGCGCCGTTGCAGGGCGGGCGCTACGACGCCGTGCTGGCCTGCGGCATCTTCACCTGCCGCTTCGCCAACAGCCACGCGGAGATGCTGGCCTATGCGGAAGCCAGCCTCGCGGCCCTGTGGCGCAGCACCCGCCACGGCCTCGCCTTCAACGCGATGAGCAAGCATGTCGACTGGGAACGCGAGGACCTGTTACATTGGGGCGCGGACGAGGTGATGCGCTTCTGCCGCGCGCAACTCGCACGCCATGTCGAGATGCGGGCGGCCTACGGGCTCTGGGAATGCAGCTTCCATGTCTGGCGTGAGGCAAGGCAGCCGGAGTCGCGCCTGCCGGCGGCCTGGCGGGACGTCGCCACCGCATGACCGGCACGCTGCCGCCCTATGCCGACCCGGCCTATGCGACGGCGCTGGCCGCGGCATTCGGCGGCGGGCACCATGCGCTGCGCGTCGCGGCCTGGGGCGGCGCTGCGGTCCTGCTGCGGCCGATCGGCGCGACCGGGCTGGTGGATGCCTGCGGCCCCTATCCCCTGCTTCCCTTCGGGGCGGATTGGGACATCGCTGCGGGGCTGGCGGAGATCGCGGCCGCGGGGGCGGTGAGCCTGGTGGCGGTGGCCGACCCGCTCTCGCCCCCCGGCGCGGCGACGGCCTTCGCCCATCACCGGCCCTACAAGCGCCACCACCTCGTGCTGGACGCGGCGGGCATCTACGCCCCGGCCGCGCACCACCTGCGGCACATCCGCCGCGCCGCCCGGCATGGCGGCGTCGCGGAGGTGCCGGCGGCCGATCGCGTGGATGACTGGCTGCGGCTCCAGGCCGGGCTGGCGGCCCGGCGCGGCTTCACGGGCGGGATGCAGGATTTTCCCCGCGCCACGATCGATGCGCTGGCCGGGCTTGGGCTGCGCGCCTTCGCGGCCTTCCGGGGCGACGCGGTGGTGGCGATGGGGATGTGGTTCCGGCATGGCGGGACGGCGTGGTACCATCTCGGCGCCGCCGATGACGCGGGGCGCGAAGGCGGCGCGGGCCATGCGGTGATGGATTTCGCGATCCGCACCCTGCTGGCCGAGGGCGTGACGCGCATCGTGCTCGGCGGAGGCCTGGCGCCGATCGGCGCTCCACCCTGCGGGCTGGACCGCTTCAAGGCGGGCTTCGGCAATGCGACGCGCCCGAGCCTGCTGCTCGGCGCCGTGCTCGATGCGCGGGCGCATGCGCGGCTTGGCGGCGATGCGGGGGCGGGCTTCTTCCCGCCCTACCGCGCCCCGCGGCCGGCCGCGGCGTGAACCCCCGCCGGCACAGGGCAGACCCGCCCTGCGCAGGATTTGACGGGCCGTCCCGCGGCCCCGAGGATGCGCGGCAGTCCCGTGCCATCCTCCCCATCCCCTTCCGCCGGCCTGGCCGGCCTGCCTGCCATGCTGCTGACAGCCGCCGTCGCCATGGCCGGTGGGGCGCTGTTCTGGTGGCTGCGCATCCCGCTGCCCTGGATGCTCGGGCCGATGATGGCGACCGGGCTGCTGGCCTGGTTCGACCGCGCCACGGTGCCGGCGGCGACGCGGCCCACCGCGCTGCTCGTGCTCGGCCTCGGGCTCGGCCAGACCTTCACCCGCCCGGTGATCGAGGCGCTGGGCCTTGCGCTGCCCTGGCTGGTACTGGGAGCGGTGCTCAGCGTGGCGGCCGGCATCGTGCTGGCGCGCCCCTTCGCGCGCTTCGCCGGGACCGATCCGAAGACCGGCTATTTCGCCGCGGTGCCGGGCGGCGTGGTGGTGATGGCGGTGCTGGCGCAGCGCGCGGGCGTCTCGGTCCCGGCTGTGACGCTGGCGCAGACCATCCGGGTGATGACGGTGGTGGTGGTCGTCCCGCCGCTGATCACCTGGCTCGCCCCGCATGGCGGCGCGGGCGCCTTCCTGGTGGAACGGCCGGAGGTGGTGCTGCCCGGCCTGGCGCTGCTGGTGCCGGCGGGGCTGGCGGTGGCGCTGGCGATGCGGGCGCTGGACTTCGCCAATCCCTGGATGCTGGGCCCCTGCGCCATGGTCATCCTGCTGTCGGCCTTCGGGCTGCTGCCGTCCGGCGTGCCGCTCTGGATGATCGACGCCGCGCAGATCGGCATGGGCGCGTCGCTCGGCCAGCGGATGACGCGGCGCTTCATCCTGTCCGCGCGGCGGCTGGTGGTCGCCTCGGCGGTCACCACCGTGCTGCTCTCGGCCCTGCTGGCGCTGCTCGCGGCCGGGCTGGCGGGGCTTGCGGGACTGCCGGCGGCGGCGGCCATCCTCGGCATGGCGCCGGGCGGCATGCCGGAGATGACCATCACCGCCAAGGCGCTGGAAGTGGGCGTGCCGCTGGTGCTGGGCTTCCACCTGGTGCGGCAGGTGGCCTGCAACCTGCTGGTCGGCCCCGTCTGGACGCTGGCGCGGAAGCTGGGGCTGTTCGCCTAGCCCGCGGCGCGGCGCAGCAGGACCAGCACGCCCTGCACCCCCTCGCCACGTTCCTCTCGCAGCACGGCCGGCTGACGCGCCAGGACGTGCAGGCCCGTCCCTTCCGCCAGTGCCGCGACATGGTCGGGATCGTGCCGGTAGCGCAGGCCGGGGCCGAGGGCGAAGGGCGCGCCCTGCCCGGCCTCCACGCTGAAGGCCATCCAGCCGCCAGGCGCCAGCGCGCCGGCCGCCGCCGAGAGCGCCGGGCCGAGGTCGCCGAGGTAGTTCAGCACATCCGCCGCCACCACCAGATCGAAGGCCGCCTTCCGCCGCGGCAGCCAATCCAGCAGGTCCGCCTCCTCCAGCGCCTGGTAGAGACCGCGCCGCCGCGCTTCCTCCAGCATGCGCGGCGACAGGTCGAGCCCGGTCAGGCGCTGCGCGAAGGGCGCCAGCGCCACCCCGGACAGGCCCGTCCCGCAGCCGAGGTCGAGTACCCGGCGCGAGCGATCCGGCGCCACGCCATGCGCCTCCAGCAGCGCCGCGAGCAGGGCGGGGGTCCGGTAGGCAAGCCTGCCTTCGAGTTCCGCATCGAAGCGGGGGGCATACTGGTCGAACAGGTCGCGCACATAGGCGGCCGGCGCACGGTCCGGCGCGGCTTCCTCGCCCAGGGCGGCAAGGAGGAAGCGCGCCTGGGCGGCCAGGGCGGGCGCGAGGCCGGGGCGGGCCAGGGCCCGCCGCGCCGCCTCCGCCGCGCCGGGCTCGCCTGCCTCGCGCCGGGCATGGGCGAGGGCGAGCCAGGGTTCCGGCGCGTCCGGCGCCAGTTCGGCCGCGCGCAGCAGGGGGGCCAGCGCGGCACGGGCTTCACCCGCGCCGCACAGCGCCTGGCCGAGGTTGCGCAGGCTCACCACATCATCCGGGCGGCGCGCCAGCGCGGCGCGCAGGACCGGCACGGCATGGTCCAGCCGCCCCGCTTCCGCCAGCGCGGCGCCGTGATTGGCCAGGTAGACCGGGCTGTCCGGCATGGTCGCGACCGCGCGGGACGACAGGTCCAGCGCCGCCGCAAGGTCGCCGCGCTGGCGCGCGAGCACGCCGAGGAGGTTCAGCGCGTTGCCGTCGGCCGGCCGCAGCGCCAGCACCCGGCGGTACAGCCGTTCCGCCGCGCCGAGGTCGCCGCGCCGGTGCCGCGCCGCGCCTTCGCGCAGAAGGTCGTCAGGCGAGGCTTGCGCCATCGGGTTGGACTCCGCGAATGTGGCAGGACATGCCCGCCCCGATCGGATCGCTGGTGAGGCCCGGGCGCGACCTGCGGGTGGATGTACTGCGGGGAATCGCGCTCTGGTTCATCTTCGTCGACCACACGCCCGGCAATCTGCTGGGACAGGCGACGCTGCGCAACGTGGCCTTCTGCGACGCGACGGAGTTCTTCGTGCTGCTGGCCGGCTATGCCGGGGGCATCGCCTATGGCCGCATGCTGGAACGCGAGGGCTGGCTGCGGGCCGCGGGGCGCGTGGCCGGGCGGGTCGGCACGCTGTATGTCGCCCACATCTTCCTGTTCGTGGTGTTCACGGCGCAGGTCGGTTTCTCGGCCGCCGCGCTGGACCAGGCCGCCTACCTCGACGAGTTGCAGCTGGACCCCTTCGGGCAGGAGCCCTACCGCGCCCTGCTGGAGGCGCTGCTGCTCCGCTACCAGCCGGCCTTCCTGGACATCCTGCCGCTCTACATCGTGCTGCTGGCCATGTTCGTGCCGGCCCTGCCGCTGCTGGCGCGGCCGGGGCTGCTGCTGGCGCTGTCCGCCACGCTGTATGTCGCCGCGCGGCTGCTGGACTGGGAATTGCCGAGCTGGACCGGATCGGGCTGGTTCTTCAACCCGCTCGCCTGGCAGTTCCTGTTCGCCATCGGCGTGGCGCTGGCGCGGGCGGACCCGCAGCGCCTGGCGCGGCTGCTGCCCTGGAACCGCGGCATGGCCGTGCTCGGGCTGCTCGCCATGGCCGGCACGGCGCTGCTGCTCAACCTCGTCTGGCACGGGCCGTTCCGGGGGGTGGAGGCGCCGGAATGGCTGGCTTCCGCCCTGTCGAGCGTGGACAAGACCGGCCTGCACCCGGCGCGCCTCGCCTCCGTCCTGTTCCTCACCTGGCTGCTCGGGCACCTGATCCCGGCCGGATCCGGCTGGCTGAACGGCGCCTTGGCGGCGCCCTTCGCCCTGATGGGGCAGCACAGCCTGCCCGTCTTCTGCGCCGGCATCTTCCTGTCCTTCCTGGGCCGGCTGGCGATCGAGGCCTCGGCCGGGGCGGCCATGCAGGTGGCGGTCAACCTGGCCGGGCTCGCGGCGCTGATCCTCGTCGGCATCGTCTCCGCCTGGTACGCGGAAGGCGGGCGGGGCCGCAAAGGCGCCTTGCCCGCCCCTGCTCAGGGGGCTAGGCCATGACCACTATGCGCGCACTGCCACCCTTGCTGCTGCCGGCGGTCGCCCTGGGGCTGGCGCTGCTCGGGGCCGGGGTGGCGCGCGCGGAGCCGCCGGGCTGCGGCGCGCCGCCGGAAATGCTGGAAGCCGCCCCGCTGCCCGGCGCCTTCGCCGCCCTCGCACGCGGGGAATTGCGGGTGATGGTCGTCGGCAGCGCATCGACCGAGGCGGGCGGCACCTCGGGCCCGAACGCCACCTGGCCGGAACGCCTGCGCAGCGTGCTCGGTGCGCGCGTCTCTCCGGCCTCCGTGCAGGTCCGGGTGTTCGGCGGGCGCGGGACCACGGCGGCCGACCACGCCCGCATCATCGCGGAACAGGCGCCCCGGCTGCGCCCCCACCTCATCGTCTGGCAGCTCGGCACGGTCGAGGCCGCGCGCGGATTGCCGGCCGATGACATGTCGGACACGGTGCAGGAGACGATCGCGCGGCTCCGGGCCACCCGGGGGGAACGGACCGACGTGATCCTCATGGACCCGCAATTCTCCCGCTTCTTCCGGGCCAATGCCGATGTGGAGACCTACCGCGACCGCCTGCGGCTGGCGGCGGCGGCCGGCGGGGCGCAGCTGTTCAGCCGCTGGACCATCATGAAGCACTGGGCCGAGACGGAACGGCTGGACCTGGAACGGGCAGCGCGGGGCCAGAGGGTGGCGGTGGCGGACGAACTCCACGACTGCCTCGCACGGGCACTGACGGAATTCATCCTTGCCGGTACGCTGCACCACCGCTGAGATCGATCCTTGCGGAAACCGAGACCCGATGCCTATGTGTGACGTCATGTCGATGGGGCATCAAACGGGCGAGAGGCACGGCGTGGGTCGGCCTCTGCCAGACGCCGGCATCGCCGTTCCGGCGCATGATGGGGGCCATCTGACGTCCGTGGCGGCTGAGGACCTCTCGCTGTCACCCGCCCCCGCTCACGCCTGCCGCCCATGACGGCCCGGAACAGGCGCCGCCGCATCGCGGAACCCGGGGCCGCCCCGGACGCTCCTGCGGGTATGAGCGCCAACCTCCAGACGATGGGCGCCCCGGCCCAAGGGGCGGCGCCCCTGCCACCGGGCCTGCCGCGCGACCCTGGCGAGGCGGCGTTCGACCGCTGGCTGCAACGCGAACTGTCGCGGCTCTACGACGCCGCGCTGTCCGAGCCGGTGCCGGACGACCTGCTGCGGCTGCTCAAGGAAACCGAGCGCAAATAGGCCGTGCCGCCATGCGCCCGAAGCGGTGGCTTCGTGGCGGCCATGTGGTGGCCAGGCGCATTCGGGAAATGGTCGGTGGACAGGTCCGCTGCAATCAATCCATCAGTGCGATGCGAAGCGCCTCACGCGCGCGGGAAAGCCGCGACCTGACAGTTCCCACGGGGATGCCGAGCACCCGCGCGGCCTCGCCGTAGTCCACCCCTTCCACGACCACCAGCCACAGGGCTTCGCGCTGCGGCTGCGGCAGGCGCAGGAAGGCGGAGGCGAGGTCGCGCATGTGCTGCCGTTCCTCCTGCCCGCCCGAGATGCCGGGGTGGAATTGCCCGGCCTCGCCGAGGAGCGGCGCATTGCGCAGGCGCCGCAGTTCGGCGTTGCGGGCGTTGCGCAGGATCACGAACAGCCAGGCGCGCAGGTTCGTTCCGGGCGTGAACTGCCGCCGCGCCGCGATCGCGCGCAGCACCGTCTCCTGCACCAGGTCGTCGGCCGCTTCCGCCGGGCGCATCAGCACCCGCGCGAAGCGCCGCAGGCGCGGCAGTTCCCGCGCAACCTCCGCCGCGAAGAGCTCCGGCGGCATCTCCCGCCTGCGTCCATCCACTACCAAACGCTCCCATCCGGCGCGGGTCGTCTTCGGCGGGCAGCGTATCGCGTTGGACGCGGCAGGGGGACGACGCCGAGGGACCCGGCGGCAACAACGTTTCGTCAGCGCAAGCGGGACGGCGCGCGGCGCGTCAGAACAGGCCGATGATGTTCCCGTCAGCGTCTATGCCGATGCCTTCCGCCGCTGGACGCCGGGGCAGCCCGGGCATCGTCATGATCTCCCCGCAGACCGCGACGACGAAGCCTGCGCCCGCGGAAAGCCTGACATCGCGCACCGGCAGCACATGGCCGGTGGGCGCGCCAAGCGCCGTCGGATCGGCGCTGAAGCTGTATTGCGTCTTGGCGACGCAGACCGGCAGCCCGCCGAATCCCTCCGCTTCCCATCGCGCGAGGCGCTGCATCACATTCGCGGGGATCGCGACATCGGAGGCGCGGTAGATCTCCCGCGCGATGGTGCGCAACTTCTCCGCGAGCGGCATCGCATCCGGATAGAGCGGGGCGAACCGCGCCGCCCCCCCGGCGATCCGCGCCTGCACCGCGCGCGCAAGTCCGATCGCCCCCTTCGCGCCATCGCCCCAATGCGTGCAGACCACCGCCTCGGTGTCGAGCCGCGCCATCGCCTGGCGCACGGCACCGATCTCCGCATCCGTGTCGGATGTGAAGCGGTTCAGCGCGACCACCACGGGCAGGCCGAACTTGTGCATGTTCTCGACATGGCGGGCGAGGTTCACCACCCCGCGCTCCACCGCCGCCACGTCCTCGCGCCCCAGATCGGCCTTCGCGACGCCGCCATGCATCTTCAGCGCGCGCACGGTGGCTACGACGACGCAGGCCGCGGGGGCGAGCCCGGCGAGGCGGCACTTGATGTCGAGGAACTTCTCCGCGCCGAGATCGGCGCCGAAGCCGGCTTCCGTCACCACCACCTCGGCAAGGCCGAGCCCGAGCCGCGTGGCGACGACGCTGTTGCAGCCATGCGCGATGTTGGCGAAGGGCCCGCCATGCACCAGCGCGGGCGATCCCTCGATGGTCTGCACGAGGTTGGGGGCGAGCGCGTCGCGCAGCAGCACGGCCATCGCGCCGTCCGCCTTGATGTCGCGCGCCGTTACCGCCTTCCCCTCCCGCGTGCGGCCGACGATCATGCGGCCGAGCCTGTCCTGCAGCTCCGCCAGGTCACGCGCGAGGCAGAAGGCCGCCATGACCTCGGACGCGACGGTGATGTCGAAGCCGTCTTCCCGCACCACGCCCTGCGTCGGCCCGCCCATGCCGACAACAGTGCTCCGCAGGTTGCGGTCGTTCATGTCCATCGCACGCCGCCAGCTGACGCGGCGCGGGTCCAGCGCGAGCTCGTTTCCCCAGTAGAGGTGGTTGTCCACCATGGCGGCGAGCAGGTTGTTGGCGCTGGTGATGGCGTGGAAGTCGCCGGTGAAGTGAAGGTTGATGTCCTCCATCGGCAGCACCTGCGCGTAGCCGCCGCCGGTCGCCCCGCCCTTCACGCCGAAGCAGGGGCCGAGCGACGGTTCCCGCAGGCAGATCATCGTGCGCGTGCCCAGCGCGTTCAGCGCGTCGCCGAGGCCGACGGTCGTGGTGGTCTTGCCCTCGCCCGCCGGGGTCGGGCTGATGCCGGTGACCAGCACCAGCGCGCCCGGCGGCCGGGCCGAGGCTTCGGCGACGAAGGCGGGCGAGACCTTGGCCTTGTGCTTCCCGTAAGGTTCCAGCGCCTCGTCCGGGATGCCGGCCCGGGCGGCGATCTCGGCGATCGGCCGCAGGGTTGCGGCGCGCGCGATCTCGAGGTCGGTGGGCATGGGCGGCATCTCCCGGTTCGTTCGAAGGGCGATTAACCGGGCCGCGGGGGGCGGGCAAGGCGCCGCCCCCGCCCCACGCTCAATCCGCGCGGATGTCGTAGTCCCGCACCACCTGCGCCCAGGTCTCCATCTGCCGATCGAGGAAAGCGCCGAACTCCTCGGGCGAGGAGACGACGAGGTCCACCCCCATCGGGCCGGTGGCGCGGGCCACCACCTCGGGCTGGGCATAGGCGCGGGCGAGCGCGCCGTGGAAGCGGCGCAGGATCTCGTCCGGCACGCCGGCGGGACCGACCACGGCCCAGAAGGCGCGCGCATCGATGCCGGCGATGCCCTGTTCCTGCACCGTCGGCACGTCGGGCAGCGCGGGGCTGCGAGTCGCGCTGGTCTGCGCCAGCGGCCGCAGCGTGGTGTTCACCTGGCCGAGCAGCCCGGCATTGGACGCCATCGCCATGTCGGTCTGCCCCGCCATGGCGGAGGTCGTCATCGCGCTGCCGCCGCGGAAGGGAACATGCACGATCTGGAAGCCGCCGCGGCGCTGCATCAGCGTCATCGTCAGGTGCGACAGGCTGCCATTGCCGACGGTGCCGTAGGTGACCGTGTCCGGCGCGCGGCGCGCGGCCGCGATCATGTCGCGCAGGTCCCGCCAGGGTCGCTGGAGGTTGCAGGCGATGACCATGGGGGAGGTCGCGACCAGCATCACCGGCACCAGGTCGCGCCGCGTGTCGAAGCCGATGTTCTGGATCAGCGCGGGGTTGGAGGCATGGGTGTCGAACACCACCCCCCAGGTCTGGCCGTCCGGCGCAGCCCGCGCCACCACCTGCGTGCCGAGCGCGCCGGAAGCGCCGGGCCGGTTCTCCACCACCACCGGCACGCCGAGTTCGGTCGACAGGTGCGGCTGGGCCAGCCGCGCGATGGTGTCCAGGCTGCCGCCCGGCGGGAAGGGCACCACCAGGCGGATCGGCCCGTTCGGCCAGCGCGCCTGGGCGCGCGCGGCGTGGGGCGCGGCCAGGGCGGCAGCGCCCGCGGCGAGGATAGCGCGGCGGTTCGTGGTCATGGCGTGTCCCCGTTGGTGAATCGGTCCAGCATCTCCGGCAGGATGCCGCCGGCGCGCCAGGTCGCAAGTTCCTGCCGGTTGTCGAGCCGCGCACGCAACGCGCAGCCCTGCGCGTCGCCCCCGCCGCGCCGGATGACCAGCCGCAGCCCGCCGCCCGGCGCCAACGCACCGAGCCCCTCGATGTCCAGCACCTCGGTGCCGTCCAGGGCAGGCGCCTCGCCGGCGAATTCCAGCGGCAGCACCCCCATGCTGACGAGGTTGGAGCGGTGGATGCGCTCGAAGCCCCGCGCCAGCACGGCGCGGATGCCGAGCAGCCGCGTGCCCTTGGCCGCCCAGTCGCGCGACGAGCCGGTGCCGTAGTCGCGTCCCGCGACCACCACCAGCGGCACGCCTTCCGCGGCGTAGCGCGCGGCGGCGTCCGGGACCTCCAGCACCTCGCCCGAGGGAAGGTGGCGCGTGACGCCGCCGCGCCGCCCGCCGGCGAGCGCATTCTCCAGCCGCGGATGGGCGAAGGTGCCGCGCAGCATCACCTCATGGTTCGCGCGGCGCTGGCCGTAGGCGGAGAGATCCCCGGCCCGCACGCCGCGCGCGCCGAGATGCCGCCCGGCGGGCGAGCCGGGCGGGATGGCGTTGACCGGGGAGATGTGGTCGGTCGTCACACCGTCGCCGAGCAGCAGCAGCGGCCGCGCGCGGCGGATATCCGCCGCCGGGTCGAAGCCCGGCAGGTCGAGGAAGGGGGGGCGGCGGATGTAGTCGCTCCCCTCCTCCCAGGCGAAGCGCGCTTTGCCCGCGCCGGGCAGCGCGCGCCAGGCGGCGTCCGGCTCGAACAGGCCGGCATAGGCTTCGGCGAAGGCGGCGGGCGTCAGCACGCGCCGTGCCAGGGCCGCGACCTCCGCCGAATCGGGCCAGATGTCGCGCAGGAAGACGGGCGCGCCGTCGCGCCCGGTGCCGAGCGGCTCTCGCGTCAGGTCGCGGGCGACGGTGCCGGCCAGCGCATAGGCCACGACCAGCGGCGGCGAGGCGAGCCAGGCGAAGCGCGCGGCGGGGTGGATGCGGCCCTCGAAGTTGCGGTTGCCGGACAGCACGGCGCAGGTGGCCACCCCTTCCTCGCGGGTCGCGGCCTCGACGCCCTCGGCCAGCGGCCCGGAATTGCCCGAACAGGTGGCGCAGCCGAAGCCCGCCAGGTGGAAGCCCAGGGCGTCGAGGTCGCGTTGCAGCCCGCTCTCCTCCAGGTAGCGCGCCACCACGCGCGACCCCGGCGTGAGCGACGGCTTCACCCAGGCCGGCAGCGTCAGCCCGCGCGCCACCGCGTTGCGCGCCAGCAGCCCCGCGCGGATCATCACGTCCGGGTTGGAGGTGTTGGTGCAGGAGGTGATGGCCGCGATCACCACCGCGCCATCGGGAATGGCGGCCGCCTTCGCCCCGGGCGCGGCGGCGCGGTGCGCGGCCGCGACCTCGTCCAGGGGCACGCGCTCATGCGGGCGGCGGGGCCCGGCGAGGCAGGGGCGCACCGCGCCGAGGTCGAGGTCCACCACGCGGGAGAAGCGCGGCTCCGGCGCGCCGGGCTCACGCCACAGGCCCTGCGCGCGCGCATGGTCCTCGACAAGCGCCACATGCGCGGCCTCGCGCCCGGTCAGCGCCAGGTAGTCGCAGGTCAGCCGGTCCACCGGGAAGAAGGCGCAGGTGGCGCCGTATTCCGGCGCCATGTTCGCGAGCGTCGCCCGGTCCGCCACCGCCAGGGCGTGGTCGAGCGCGGGGCCGGTGAATTCGACGAAACGCTCCACCACGCCCGCGCGGCGCAGCAGCTGCGCGAGCGTCAGCACGAGGTCGGTCGCGGTCGCGCCTTCCGGCAGCTGGCCGGTCAGGCGAACGCCCACCACCTCCGGCAGGTTGAAGACCAGCGGCAGGCCGAGCAGTGCGGCTTCCGCCTCGATCCCGCCGACGCCCCAGCCGAGCACGCCGAGCGCGTTCACCATCGTCGTGTGGCTGTCCGTGCCGACCAGCGTCTCCGGGAAGACGAGCGGCGGATCGCCGGGCCCGATCCGGGCGACGCGGGCCAGGTGCTCGATCGCGACCTGGTGCAGGATGCCGCCGCCCGGGGGTGCGACGCGGAAGTTGCGGAAGGCGCCTTCCGCCCAGCGGAGGAAGGCATAGCGTTCGCCGTTGCGCGCGTATTCGCGCGCGACATTCGCGGCCATCGCGCCGGGATGCCCGGCCTGGTCCACCACCAGCGAATGGTCGACGACGAGATCGGCCGGCACCACCGGGTTGACCCGGTCCGGATCGCCGCCGCGTGCCGCGACCGCATCGCGCAGCGCCGCGAGGTCGACCAGGCTCGGGATGCCCGCAAGGTCCTGCAGCAGCACCCGCGACGGGCGGAAGGGGATGCCGCGCTCCGTCGTCTCGCCCCGCCCGACAGCGAGCACCGCCGCGATGTCCTCCGCCGCCGCGCCGCCGCGCAGCAGGTTGTCCAGCACCACGCGCAGCGAGAAGGGCAGCATGGCGAATCCCGCGCCGGCCGCTGCCGCCAGGTCCGCGCAGTGATGCGCCCTGCCGGAGGAGAGGAAGCGCCGGCGGGGGAAGTCGGGATGCGTCATGCGCGGAGTGTCGCGCCCCGTCGGGGGCCTGCCAATCCGGGGAAAGGCGCGGCGCCGCTACCGCCCTGCCAGGACCTCGGCCACGGCCTCGGCCAGGGCCTCGCGCCCGTAGGGCTTGCGCAGCACCGCGACCGCATCGTCCCCCTGCCCTTCCGCCGCCACGCCGCCCTCCCTGCCTGTGGTGAGAAGGCAGGCGATACTGCGGGCGCGCAGTTGCTCCATCACGGGCCCGATGCCCTCGCCCAGGTCCCGGTCGAGCAGCGCAAGGGCGAAATCGGGGCCAGCCCCGGCATGCTGCAGCGCCGTCGCAAGGTCGGCCACCGGGCCCTCCACCTCGCAGCCCAGGTCGCGCAACCAGGCCTCGGCTGCCGCAGCCTGTCTGGCATCCCCTTCGACGAGCAGCACCCGCGCACCCGCGGCCGGGACGATGCCCGGCGCCGCGTCGGCGGCAGCCCCGCCCCGGTGCCGTCCCGGCAGGTCGAGCGTGACGACCAGGCCATCGGGCTGCGACCAGTCGAAGGCGATGCTCCCGCCAAGCTGCTGGCGCACGAGGGAGGTGAGCAGCCGGGAGCCGAAGCCGATGCGGGCCGGGGTTCCGTGCAGCGGCGGCCCGCCGGATTCGCGCCACACCAGCCGCAGCCCGGGCTCGCCCTCGCCGGTGCCCACCCGCCAGGACAGCGCGACGCGCCCCCCGGGCGCCGACAGCGCGCCGTGCTTGGCCGCGTTGGTGGCCAGTTCGTGCAGCAGCATCGCGACCGGCTGCGCGGCATCCGCCGCCAGCCGCACCGGCGGGCCATCGAGGTCCACCCGCCCCTCATGCGTCGCGAGTTCGCCTGCCGCGAGGGAGCGGAGATCGGCACCCGACCAGCGTTCAGCCGCCAGCAGCGAGTGCGCGCGGGCCATGGCGGCGATGCGGCCGGTCACGCCGGCGGCGAAGGCGCGGGGGGGCACGTCCCGCGGCGCCAGCTGCACGATCGAGAGGGCGACCGCCAGCGCGTTCTTCGCGCGGTGGTCCACCTCCCGCATCAGCAGCGCCTGCCGCTGCGCGGCCTCCCGCTGGTCGGTGACGTCGAGGCTGACGCCCACCACCCGCGCGGGCCGGCCATCTGGCCCCGGCAGGGCACGGCCGAAGACCTGCAGCCACCGCACCTCCCCGGTATCCGGCTGCCGGATGCGGTATTCCACGCGCAGGGCCGCGGAGGGATCCTCGCCCGCCAGCCCGCGGTCCCGCAGGCGTTCGAACAGCAGGCCCTGCGCACGGTCCTCCGGCAGGATCAGCGCCCGCAGCGTCTCGGCATCGGGTGGCGGCAGCGAGGGGTCGATGCCGTAGAGCCGGTATTCCCGTTCCGTCCAGGCCGCGGCGCCGGTCACCAGGTCGCGCTCCCACACGCCGATGCCGGCGGCGTCCTGGGCCAGTCGCAGGCGGCGTTCGCTCTCCCGCAGGGCCGCGCCGGCCAGGCGGCGTTCCGTCACGTCCACCAGCGCGCCGCTCAGCCGCAGGGGCGCGCCATCGGGGCCAAGCTCGGCCCGCCCCTGGGTGTGCAGCCAGCGGGTCGTCCCGTCGGGCCAGAGCGTGCGGTACTCGGCCTCGTACAGCCCGTCCCTCTCGCCTGCCAGCGCCGCGTCGGCGGCCGCCTTCACCATCGCCCGGTCTTCCGGGTGGATGGCCGCGAGCAGGTCGGCGCGCGTGGAGATCGTGCCGGGCGGGCGGCCGTAGAGCGCCTCGCGCCCCGCCGAGCCGGTCAGGCGGTCGGCCCGCACGTCCCACTCCCAGGTGCCCATCCGCGCCGCCTCCACGGCGCGCGCGAACCGCGCCTCGCTCTCCGCGAGCGAGGCGGTGGAGCGCAGCAGCGCATCCCGTGCCGCGGCGATCTCCCGCACCTGGAAGCGCGGACGCGCGGGCGGGGGCTCCCCGCGCACCAGCAGCGGCGCGTCGGCCCCGAGCGCGGAGACCTCCGCCCCCAGCCGCCTGCCGATCCGCAGCGCGGCGACGACGGCCAGGGCGAGGGCGAGCAGCGCGCTCGTCCCCGCGATCGCGAGACCCTGCCGGAGCGGGGCATCGATCTCGGCGCGCGGCGCGCCATAGGCCACGGCGAAGGGCGCCACCCGCAGGCGCCGGAAGGCCGAATAGACCTTGCTGCCATGGGCCGTCCGGCCGACCGAGGCGGCGGCGACGGCCCGTTCGTCCTGGAGGAAGGCGAGCACGTCCGGCGTGGCGGAGGTTCCGACGAACCGCTCCTCCTCCGCCGTGCGGGCGACGATGATGCCGCCGCGGTCGAGCACCGCCGCGGTGCCGGATCCCACCGGCATGTGCCGGCGCAGCACCTCCCCCAGGCTTGCCGGGCGAAGGCCGGCCGCGAGCACGCCCACGATGCGGTCGCCCCGGCGCACGGGCAGCGTGACGGCGATGGTCCAGTCCGCGACCGGACCGCGGACGAGGTCGCCCACATAGGGCCGCCCGGTCGCGATCGCGGCGGCGAAGGCGCTGCCCGCCGCGGGTGCCTGGCCGATGCCGCGCGGCGGATAGCGCGATCCGGTCAGCGCCGGCGGGACCACGCCTGGCGGGAGCAGGGTGTTGAGCACCGGGGTCGGCGAACCGGTCGGCAGCAACCAGATGATCGACAGCGTCCCGGGCCGCCGTGCCACGATCTCGCTGGCCTGCGCATGCAGCGCCGCCACCCCGGCATCGCCCGCCCCCGCCGCCAGCGCCTGGTCGAGCGCGGGCGAGGTGGCCAGCACGTCGAGGCTGGCGAGGATCAGGTCCAGTTCGCGGTCGACCGCCAGTTGCAGCGTGCGTGCCGTGTCCTCGATGCCGCGCAGCAGGTCGCGCCGCTGGCCTTCGGCCGCCCAGGCCACCAGCCCGACGGCGAGGACGACCAGCGGAAGCGTGACCGCGAGGACCAGCCGCAGGAGGTGCCAGCGGAACGGCCGCGCGGCGGCCACGGGCAGAGGAGGCTGGCCTCCGCCGTCATCGCCCGCAGAGGGTTCGGCGCGCGCCGCAGGACGCAATGCGGATGCTCCGTCAGATGGACATTGCCGGCGGCGTGTCGCGGGCCTCCCACGCCGCACTCCCCCTTTCGGTGGTATATGATAGGCACCAGCCGGAGCACGGCAACCCGGGGGCAGACCCCTTCCCGGCACGGTGAGATTCCCCCGGCCGGAGCCGGATGGCGCGACAGCCGTTGCAGCCGCATGGCCAATCCCTGCATCGACATCTGCCGCTACGACGACGAACGTGGGTGGTGCCTCGGCTGCGGCATGACGCGGCACGAGAAGAAGCTGTGGAAGAAGGAGAAGCCGGCCCGCCCCGCGATCAGGGATGCCCTGCCGGGGCGTCTCGCGGCGCTGGCGGCGGTCGGCCTGCCCACGGGCAAGGCGGCGAAGCGACGCAAGTAGCTGCGGCGTGGCACCCTTCCGGCCCGGCCCGTGGCGATGCATGCTGCCTCCAAGTCGATCCGCGGGAGAGAACGCCATGCATCGCCGCCACCTGCTGGGCCTGCTTGCCGCCGCGCCAATGCTGCCGCGGCCCGCGGTTGCGCAGGCCGCGGAGTGGCCGGCCCGCCCCGTCACCATCCTGGTTCCCTTCGTCGCCGGCGGCCCGTCCGACATCGTGGCGCGCGCGATCGCGGCCCGCATGGGGCAGAGCCTGGGCCAGCCCGTCGTCGCGGAGAACAGGCCCGGCGCGAATGGCGAGGTCGCGGCCCGGCAGGTGGTGCGCGCCGCCGCCGACGGGCACATGCTGTTCGTGGGCTCGATCGGCGTCTTCGCCATCAACACCGCGCTGCGCCCGAACCTGGGCTACGACCCGCTGCGGGAGCTGACGCCGATCACCCTTGCCGTCACGACGCCGAACGTGATGGTGGTGAACCCGGACCGCGTGCCGGCGCGCACGCTTCCGGAACTGGTCGCCTGGCTGCGGCAGAACCGCGGGCGGACGAGCTATTCCACATCGGGCGTCGGCTCGTCGGACCACCTGACGATGGAGCTGTTCAAGCAGCGGACGCAGACCGATCCGGAACATGTGCCCTACCAGGGCGGCGCCGCGGCGGCGACCGACCTTATCGCCGGCAACGTGCAACTCTCCTTCCAGAATCTCGGCACCGTCGCCGGCCACATCCAGGGCGGGCGGCTGCGCGCGATCGCGGTGACGAGCGCGGAGCGCAACCGCCTGCTGCCCGATGTGCCGACCGCGATCGAGCAGGGCCTGCCCGATTTCGTCGTCACCTCCTGGCAGGCGGTGATGGCGCCGGCCGGCATGGCGGCACCGCTGCTGTCGCGCGTGCATGGCACGGTGGCCGATGCGCTGCGGCACGCCGAGACGGTGCAGCGGCTGAACGCCATCGGCTTCGACGTGGTGGCCAGTTCGCCCGACGAGTACCGCCGCTTTCAGGAGGAGGAGATCGCGCGCTGGCGGCAGGTGGTGCAGGCCGCCAACATCCGCGCGGAGTAGCTGCGCCTCCCCTTGCCGGAATGTCAGCCGTGGCGCGCGCGCCACGGTCGGCACCCGCGATGCCGCCAACGAAACGGCTGCATGACATGGATCAAGGATTGGTGGTCCCGGCCGGCCGATAGTCGGCGCCGGCGGTCGCGCACGGGCGCGCCGCGGACGAAGAAGGCAAGGCCATGCAGTTCAAGACTATCGCCGCGACCCTCGCCCTGGCGGTTGCGGCCATGCCCGCGATGGCGCAGGACGTGCGCGGCAAGCAGGCGGGCGACATCGTGCTCGGCGCCGGCATCATCGGCGTGTTTCCGCGGAATGCCGGCAGCACCACCATCGGCGGCACCCCGCATCCGAGCGACACGGCCACCCCGCAGCTCGACCTGACCTATTTCCTCTCGCCCAACTTCGCCGTGAACGTGATCGCGGCGACCACGCGCCATGACGTCACGGTGCGCGGCACGGCGGTCGGCGATGTCGGACTCGGCCGCGTGTGGCTGCTGCCACCGACCGTGACGCTGCAGTACCACCCGCTGCCCACCTCCCGCTTCAGCCCCTATGTCGGCGCCGGCGTGAACTACACGGTGGCCTATGGCGAAGGCGGCAGCCGCCATCCGGCGGTCAGCAGCGTGGATGTCCAGAATGCCTGGGGCTTCGCGCTGAATGCGGGCGTCGACTACGAGATCACGCCGAACTGGCTGGCCAATGTCGACGTGAAGCGCCTTTGGCTCAGCCCGGATGTGCGCGTCAGCACCGCGCTCGGCCCGGTGCGCGGCCAGGCCGACCTCGATCCCTGGATCGTCGGCGCCAGCGTGCGCTACCGTTTCTGATCCCCAGGGTCGGAGCATGACAGGGGGGCGGGCCGCGGCCCGCCCCCTTTCGCTTCCTGCCGGCAGTCATCTCCGACGACGACCGGAACTCCTGCATCGGGCGTCGAGGACCGGTCCGCCTCCCAGCATCCGCGTCAGCCCGGCTGTGCGCAGAGCAGCGCCTCCAGCATCTCCCGCGTGGGCGTCGCGCCGTCGCGCGCGCGCAGCGCACCGGCGGCGGAAGCGAAGCGCATCGCGCGCTCCACCGGCTGCCCCTCCGCGATCGCCAGCGCATAGGCGCCGTGGAAGACATCCCCCGCCCCGGTCGTGTTCGTGGCCTGCACGCGGAAAGCCGGCGTCACGCGGGGTTCCGGGTCTTCGGCGGTCAGCCACAGCGTCCCCTTCTCCCCGCGCGTCACGCCGGCCACCTTGCAGCCCGCCGCGATGGCCAGGCGCAGCGCCTCCGCCGGCCTTGCGCCCGGCGCGTAGTTGACAAGGCCGGGGACCGAGAAGATGGCGTGGTCGGTGCGCGGGATGAGGTCGAGCAGGATGCGCGTCTCGCTCTTCTCGCCGTCGATCACCGTGGGCAGGCCCCGCGCACGGGCGTAGTCCAGCGCGCGCGCGCTGCCTTCCGGCCAGCGCGGGTCGCAAAGGAAGGACCGTGCCCGGTCGAGCTGGCCGAGCGGCAGCCAGGCCGGATCGGTGCCGAGTTGCTCGCCGCGATAGGCGTAGATGCTGCGCTCCCCGACCGGATCGACCAGCACGGCCGAGACGGGGGTGCGGCCGCCGGGTGCGCGGTGGCAATGCGCGACATCCACCCCCTGTTCGGCAAGCGCGTCCAGCAGGGGACCGCCATTCAGGTCATCCCCGACCCGTCCCCAGAAGATGCAGTTGCCACCGAGGCGGCTGACGGCGATGGAGGCGTTGGCGGCGAGCCCGCCGGCACCGAGCATGTAGGATCGCGCCCGGTTCTTCGAGGGTGGCTGGACGACTTCGTCCACGTGGAAGGTATGGTCCATGACGACGCTGCCGAGGCAGACGACGACGGGGCGCAGGTCGGGAAGGGTCATGCGCCCCAGGCTGCCCTCCCCCGCAACGCCGCGCAAAGGGGAGATTGCGCCGCCCGGGTGGCTGCACCAGCGGCTGCTGCATGTCGGGCCGGAACTGCTCGTGCTCGACAAGCCCGCGGGCCTTCCCGTCTCTGCCCGCAGCGGCGAGGCGCTGGAGGGATGGCTGCCCGCGCTCCGCATGGGCAAGCGGCGCGACCCGCAGCCGGCACACCGGCTGGATGCCGACACGGCGGGTTGCCTGGTGCTTGGCCGCACCGCGCCGATGCTCACCAGGCTGAACGCGCTGTTCGCGGAACGGCGCGTGGGCAAGATCTACTGGGCGGTGCTGCGCGGGACGCTCGCCGGCGAGTCAGGCGTGGTCGATGCGCCGCTCCGCAAGGTGAGCAGCGCCGCGCGGGGCTGGCGCATGGAGGTCCACCCGGGGGGCGATGCCGCGCGCAGCGCATGGCGCGTGCTCGGGCGCGGGGGAGGCATGACCTGGGTCGAGTTGCAGCCGGAGACGGGCCGCACCCACCAGCTGCGCGTCCATTGCGCCCATCTCGGCCACCCGATCCTGGGCGACCCCGTCTATGGCGAGGCGGGCGGCGGGCTGCACCTGCTGGCGCGCGAGGTTTCGCTGCCGCTCGATCCGCCGCTGCGGATCGAGGCGGGGGTGCCCGGCCACATGCGCGCCGCCATCGCCGCCTGCGGCGGCCCTACCTGACGCGCAGTTCGGCCGCGGCGGCGGCGCCATCCGCATCGAGCACGGTGATGCGGTAGAAACCCGGGCCCGGCGGCACCCAGGCCGCGTCGCGCCGGGCGCGTTCATGGGCCAGCGGCGCGCCGTCCACCAGGAAGGTCAGCGGCCGCCGGCCACCCGCGGCGCGGAGGGTCACCGGCCCGCCTTCCGCAAGCGTCGCACCAGGCATGGGGAACAGCAGCCGGAGCCGGTCGGCAGGCTCGGCCAGCGGCGAGGACATCGGGCGCACCACCAGCGGTGCCCGCGGCACGGGCGGCACCAGTGCGAAGGCCTGCGCCAGCAGCGGCAGCGCCAGGCTGCGCCCGGTCGCCCCGGGGATGGGCGTCCCGTCGGGACGGCCGACCCACACGCCCGCCACATGCCGGCCGTCCAGCCCGAAGGCCCAGGCATCCCGTCCGCCCCAGGAAGTGCCGGTCTTCCAGGCGATGCCGGCAGGGCCACCGCCCGGGAAGGGTTGCACGAGCACCGCCGCGACCTGCGCCGCCGCCTGCGGCGCGATGACGGGCAGGCGGCCCGGTGGCCGCCCCGGTGTCACCGTCAGCGGCGCCGCGTGGCCAGCATCGCCGAGCAGCGCGTAGAGCCCCACCATCTCCCGCAGGGTCGTGCCCGCCCCGCCGAGCGCCAGCGGCAAGGAGGCCTCGCCCCCTGGTGGCAGGCGCGGCGGCGCACCGGCTGCCTTCAACGCGGTTGTGAAGCGCAGCGCGCCGATGCCGTCCAGCAGAGCGACGGCGGGCAGGTTCAGGGACTGGCGCAGCGCATCCGCCGCGGTGACACGGCCGGCGAAGCCTCGGTCGAAGTTCTCGGGTGCATAGGCACCGAAGCGGAGTGGCTGGTCGGACAGCACCGTCTCAGGACGCGCGAGCCCCTGTTCGAAGGCCATGGCGTAGAGGAAGGGCTTCAGCGCGGAGCCCGGAGAGCGCACGGCACGCGTGAGGTCGAGCATCCCTGCCCGGCCCTCCTCGGCATAGGCGCCGCCGACAAGGGCGCGCATCTCGCGCGACGCGATCTCGGCGATCACCAGCGCGACCGCCGCCCGGTCGGGCAGGTCGGCGAGGGCCCGCGCCGCCAGGCGTTCCGCCGCCGCCTGCATCTCGCGGTCGAGCGTGGTCGGGATGCGGCTGCCCGGCAGGGCACGTCGCCCGAGGTCGCGCGCCAGATGGGGCGCAAGGCGCGGCATAGGCTGCCGGCGGGCGGGCACCTCGGTGGCCAGGGCCAGCGCGCGTTCCGCGGCGGAGACGCCGCCGGCCCCCGCCGCGCGGGCCAGCAGCACGGCATCGCGCGCACGCCGCGCGGCGTCCGGGTGGCGATCGGGCCGCAGCGCCTCCGGCCGGCGGGCGAGTGCCACCAGCAAGGCCGATTCCGCCGCATCCAGCGTCGCCGGCGGCCGCCCGAACCAGGCGAGGGAGCCGGCGCGCAGCCCCTCCAGGTTGCCGCCCTGCGGCGCCAGCGTCAGCCAGATGCCGAGGATCTCGTCCTTGCCGAACCGCGATTCCAGCTGCAGCGCGCGCAGCGCCTCGATCGCCTTGCTCCGCAGGGTGCGCGGGCGCGGCTCCAGCAGTCGCGCGGCCTGCATCGTCAGCGTGGAGCCGCCCGACACGACGCGCCCGGCACGCGCCCATTGCAGCGCCGCCCGGCCGAGCGCGAGGGGATCGACGCCGGGATGGCGGCGGAACCGCCGGTCCTCTGCCGCGACCAGCATCCCGACCAGGTGCGGCGGCACATCGGCGGTGGTGGTGCGCAGGCGCCAGGTCCCGCCGGGCGCGGGCAGGACCGACAGCGTGCGCCCCTCCCGGTCGAGCACCTCGACACCCGCGGCCTCCAGCCGGGTGAGGTCCGGCGGGAACAGGCGGTCGAGCGCCAGGGCCGCCACGAGGACGACCACGGCGGCTTCCAGCATCCATCGGGTGGCCCGGCGCATGGTGCCCGCGGTTCAGCCCCCCGCCCCGGACCGCTTCCGCCGCCCAGGGGCGGGGGACGCGGACAGCGTTGCGCCGCGGCTCACCGGGGCGTGCTCCCGCGCTGGCCGGTGGCGGGGGCTGGCGCAGGGGGCGCCGGGTCGTCGGCGCCGAGCACGGCGACCCGTGCGCTGTTCTGGCGCGCGAAGACGCCCGGGCGGTACATGTCCTGCGCCTCGAGCCCCGGCAGTTCGAACCGGCCCGGCGTCACGGCGCGCAGCCGCACGGCCAGGCGCGCGAGCGGCGCCTCCGGCGTCAGCTCCACCGCGGCCGAGAAACGGTCGTCGCGCGCCGGCACCGACAGCGCCGCGGTCAGCGTGCCCAGCCACGGCATGCCCGCGACGTCGCCGGCGGGCAGACGCCCAGCTATCTCCCATCCGGCGGGCAGGCCCTGGACCATCATCGCCTCGTGCCGTTCGCCCGTCGTGGCGCGCAGCTCCATCAGCAGCACGAAATTCGTGCCGCCCCGCAACGCATCCAGGCTCAGCGGCTGGCCGGCAAGGTCGTAGAAGCGCCGCGCCACCCGCATGCCCTGCGTGGCGGCGGGCAACGGGGAGGTCGGCACGCCGGTGACCGAGACGGACTGTGTCACGGGCTGGTCGCCGCGGTTGATGGCGACGCCCGGTGCGCCGAGCGACGCGGTGACCACCGGCTGCACCGGCAGGTCGCGCCCGTCCAGAGTGATCCGCGCCGGCCTGCCGTCACGCCCCAGCACGCCCGCGGCCGCGATCGCCCAGGCCTGCTCCTGCGTGTTTGTCACCGCCGGCGTGAAATCCGCGCCCGGCAGGCGCCCGAGCAGCGCCGGAAGGCGGTCCTGCGCGACACCGCTCTCCTTCAGCAGCAACGCGATGGCCAGCGAATCGCGCGCCGCGGTGCCGTAATCCGCGTACCACATGTTGCGGGACGGATTGGCGAGGGCGGCCGTGAACAGCGATTCCGCCCGGGCGCGGTCGCCGGCGCGGGCAAAGGTCGCGGCCACCTGCGCGCGGGACAGCGGCGTGGGCAGCGCCTCCGCCCGTTCGGCCAGCCGCCGGGCGGCGCCAAGCCGGTTGCGGCCGGCCAGTGCCAGCACATGCACGCGATAGGCCTGGACGGCCAGCGCCTCCGGACCGTCCCAGGACAGGTCGAGCCCCTCCTCGATCGCCTTCAGCGCATCGTCCAGCGCGGCATCCGGCACGGTCGCACCGGCGGCGCGGGCGCGCAGCAGCGCCTCCACCGCATAGAGGCTCGCCCATTGGTGCACGTCGCCCTCGGCGTTCCAGAAGCCGAAGCGGCCATCGTATCGCTGGCGATCGAGCACCGAGGCGATGGCGCGGCCGAGCAGCGCCGCATCCTCCTGCGCGGTGTCCGGGTTCTGGGGCGCGAAGCTGAGCGCGAGCACGCGGGACGCCGCCTGTTCCAGGCAGTCCAGCGGGAAGCGCCTGAGGCTGGCCAGCAGCGCCGCCGTGTCGTAGCGCACGGGCGCCCCCCACATCGCGCCGGCCCGCCAGGTGCCGGGGATGAAGCGGTCGGACGGCACGGGCACCGGGGCCTGCGCGCCCGCGGCGAGCGTGGTGGTCGCGATCTCGGTCACCGGCGGGCGGGACGACCGCACCGTGATCGCCGCCTCCCGCTCGGTGGAGAAGCCGCCGGGGCCGGTGACGGACAGCCGCAGCACGCCTTCCCCCGCCACCATGGCACGCAGGGCGGAGACGGGCTGCGCGCGCGCGCCGGACCCGAGCGCCTGCCGAAGCTGCGCCGGCCCGGCCAGTTCGATCGCACCAGATGCGGCGAGGGTGACGGCGAACTCGCCCGCGGGCAGTTCCAGGTTGTGCAGCAGCAGCGGCAGGCGCACCTCGTCGCCGGGCGCGAGGAAGCGCGGCAGCAGCGCCTCCGCCACCGCCGACTCCCGCACCGTGACCGGCCGGGACGCGGCACCCACGCGCGCGCCGTCCCAGGCCACCGCCATCAGCCGCAACTCGCCCGCGAAATCCGGCAGGTCGAGCGGGACGGAGGCGCGGCCATCGGCCCCGACCCGCACCACGCCGCTGAACAGCGCGACGACGCGCTGCGGGATCTGCAGCAGGCCCGCCGTGTCGAAGCCGTCGCCACCCTGTCGCAGCGCCGCCGCGTCCCCTTCCGCGGGCGCGATCAGCCGGCCGTAGTCGTCACGGATGTCGATCCCGAGGCGACGGCGCGCCAGGAAGTGCTCCACCGGGTCGGGCGATCGGAAACCCGTCAGGCGCAGGATGCCCTCATCCACCGCCGCCAGCGTCAGCATGGCGCTGCCGCCCGCAACGCCGGTGAGGCGCAGGGGCACCTCCACCCGCTGGCGCGGGCGCAGCAGGTCCGGCGTCTCGATGGCCACCTCCACCCGCCGCGCCGCGGGATCGAGGCCGAGCCATGCCAGCCCGAGCGCGCGGCCCGGGCGGCCGGCCGGTGCATCGCCGGCGCGGAAGACGGTGACGGCGACATGGGCGCCGGGCCCCCATGCGCCATCCACCGGCACATCGACCTCGGTGCCTGCTTCCGCCACCTCGACCTCGCGCAGGGACACGACGCGGTCGGTCAGCACGGCGATGCTGGCGCGGCCGGCGAAGGGCGGCGTGATGCGCAGCCGCGCCACCTCGCCCGCGGCATAGGCGCGCCGGTCGGCCGCGACATCGACGCGGTCCGGCACTT
The DNA here is from genome assembly GCF_050563535.1 of Falsiroseomonas sp. CW058. Classification (NCBI taxonomy): domain Bacteria; kingdom Pseudomonadati; phylum Pseudomonadota; class Alphaproteobacteria; order Acetobacterales; family Roseomonadaceae; genus Falsiroseomonas; species Falsiroseomonas sp. CW058. The sequence continues at coordinate 75,503 of NZ_JBNXUO010000005.1, read as the reverse complement.
CCGCCGCCTGCTCCCCGGCCCAGCCGGCGCGGAACCGATAGGACGCGACGGCAAGCCCGTTCGGCTCCGTCACCTCGATGCGGTAGCGCCCGAAGGGCAGGCGCCGGGCGAAGCGGGCCGGCTGCGACGGGGCCACGGCCAGGTCCGTCGAATCGACCGGTTCGTCGCGCCAGACGGTCTCGTAGCGGGCCAACTGCCCGCGCAGCACGATGCGCCAGTCCGGCCTTTCCCGCACCAGCCGGAGCCGCAGTTGCGCGCCGATGGCCTGCCCGTCGGGACTGACCGCGGCGATGTCGAAGGCGGCTTCCGCATCGGCGTCCACCGCGCCGCCCTGGAAGGCGGGGCGGATCGCCAGCAGCGTGCCGCGCGCGCGCACCGGCAGCGAAAGGCGCGTGCCGCTGGTGCGCCCGCCCGGTTCGCCGATCAGCACCGTCACATCCGCCTTGACGGGGCGGGTGGTGTCGGGGGCGGAGGGCAGGTTCAGCGTCAGCGTCGCACGGCCCTGCGCGTCCGTCTCGGGGATGTCGAAGCTCTGCAGCTCCGGCGCGAAGCTCTCCTCCATCAGGCCGAAGCGCCAGCCACGCCATGGCTCGAACGGCGTCTCGTCGGGCGACAGGCGCAGCTCGGCCGTGCCGGTCAGCCCGGCGCCCGGCGCGCCGTAGAGGAAGCGCGCCGTGACCGGGATGTCGAGCGCTCGGCCCGGCACGAGCGGCCCGGGCGCGGGCCCGGCCGTCACCTCCAGCCGCTCGGGCACGAAGGCCTCGACGCGGAAGGCGGCGGTGCCGATCGGCGGGGCATCGGGATCGGCGAGGACCTCCACCGTCCAGGCGCCCATCGGCGCGCTGGGCGAGAGTTCGACCGGCAGCACGAAGGCGGAGCCGCCCAGGCGCTGCGGCACGGCCTGGAAGAAGACCTGCCCGTTCGGGCGCCGCACGCGCAGCCGTGCCGGGATGTCCACCGGCTGCCCGCCGGCGTCGCGCAGCAGCGCGCCGACCTGCACCGTCTCGCCCGGGCGGTAGATCCCGCGGTCGAGCCAGACGAAGGCATCGAGCGCGCCCGGATGCGGCCGGCCGGCGGCTCCGCGGTCGGACAGGTCGAAGGACGCGGTCAGCAGGTCGAGCGCGGCGAAGTCGTCGCCGGCGAAGGCGTGCAGCGCGACCGGGGCCAGCGGCCCGGTGCCGCGCAGCGTGGCCGCCGCGAAGCGCACCAGCCCATCCTCGGCCGTGGTCGCCTCGGCCAGGATGTCGTTGTTGCGCGCCAGCAGCGCGACGCGCACGCCCGCGCGCGGCCGCGCGTCGGAGAAGGCGCGGATCTGCGCCGCAACTCCCTGCGGCCCACGCCAGGCGGTGATGCCGAGGTCGGTCGCCAGGATCGGCAGCGCGGACGCCGCGCCGGCCGCGAAGCGCTGCGGCGTGCCGTCCCCGGGCTGCGCGACCAGGACATACAGGCCAGGCCCGGCATTGCGCACCGCATCGGGCAGCGGCAGCGCGCTGCGCGCCAGGCGGTTCGCCTCCGCGGGCGGCAGTTCGGCGCGCCCCTGCCAGACGAGGCGCCCGGTGTCGTCCGCCAGGTTCTCGGCGACCCACTGCTCCATCTGCTCGCCAGGCCGCCAGTCCCGCGTCAGGCCGACCAGGTTGCGTTCGGTGACGCGGATCAGCCGGAGGCTGACGGCGGCGACGTTGACCGTCGCGACGGTGACGCGCGGCTCCTGCCCGCGCGGCAGGATGAAGGCGCGGCTGTCGAAGGCGATGCGCGGGGCGCGGTTGGGCATCGCGACATTGACGGCCGTGTCGCGGTTCAGCCGCAACCCGTCCTCGCCCGGCATGCCGGCGCGCAGCGTCAGCCGCGTGGTGCGTCCCCAGGGCAGGCCGGCGACGCAGAGCACGTCGCCCTCACGCACCACGGCCATCCCCGGCAGCGGGGGTTCGGCGCGCAGCCAGTCGCCCGGCTGCCAGTCGCTGCGGCGGGCGGGCGGGGTGGTGAACTCGATGCAGGCGCGCGCCGGCTCGGCATCCGGCTCGGTGCGCAGGGTGCGGACCAGCAGGCCAGCGGCGCGGCGCGCGGCGGCCAGTGCGTCGCGATGGCGTGCGTCGTCGGGCGCACGTTCGGCCACGGCCTCCAGCGCCTGGATGGACATGGCCGGACGGTCCATCCGCCGCAGCGCCTCCGCCATCACCAACAGGGAGGGGATCTCCGGCGGGCCGCCAGGCACCATCATGTAGGCACGCCAGGCTGCCTGCAACGCGCGCGCCGGCTCCGCAGGGGTTCGGCGGAGCTGGGCGTTGGCCAGGGCCATCCAGTGATCCGCCGTCGCCTGGCCGCCGCCGATCCGCTCCTCCCACGCCGCCGCGGCGGCGGCCCAGTCGCCCCGGCCCTCCGCAGCGCGCGCACGGCCTTCCGCCGCGCTGCGCTGCTGGGGGGTGACGCCGGCCGGGAAACGGCGCGTCAGCGCCGACTCGTAGGCACCGGAATCGCGATCGAGGCCCGGCATCTCGAATGCAGGGGCGGGAGCCGGCAGCAGCAGCGCAAGGGCAAGCAGCAGCAGCGACGGCAGGCGACGTGGCATGGGGCAGGACTCCCTGGGCCAGGCCAGCATGGCACGGCCCGCGACGGAGGTGCAGCAGCCTTGCGGCGGCCGCGCGCCGGTCAGGGCCGGTGACCGGACACCCGCGCGCCGGCATCGCGCGGCAGGCGCAGCGCGAAGGGCACGGAGGCCAGCACCACCGCCGCCGCCGCCAGGAAGGCGACGCGGAAATCCGTCGGCTCCGGCACGGCGTGCCCGGTCAGATGCGTGCTGACCGACAGCGCGAGCGAGCCGAGCACGACGCCGAGCGCGACCGAAAGCTGCTGCACCGTGCCGGACATCGCGGTCGCGGCGGCAAGCTTCTGCTGCGGCACGTCGGCGAAGGACAGCGTGTTGAGCGAGGTGAACTGCAGCGACCGCGCCAGCCCGCCCGCGGCCAGCGCCAGGAAGATCAGCGCCATCGGCCAGTCCGGCCCGAAGGCGGCGCAGACGGCGACGCTCGCCACCGTCAGCAGCCCGTTCGCGCCCAGCACCGCGCGGAAGCCGAAGCGGCGCAGCAGCGGGCGCACCAGCGGCTTCATCGCGAAGGCGCCAAGCGCGGAGGCGAAGGTCACCAGCCCGCTCTGGCCGGCTGAAAGGCCGAAGCCGAGTTGCAGCGACAGCGGCAGGAGGAACGGCACCGCGCCCGCCCCGGCACGGAACACCGTGCCCGCCAGCGTGGGCATCCCGAAGGTGGGCACCCGCAACAGGCCGAGATCGACGGCGGGACGCGCCACCGCCTGCGAATGCCGCGCGGCCAGCCATCCGAGCAGGAGGCCGCCCGCAAACGCCAGGGCGGTGAACCAAGCGGGCGCGATCCCCCGCCCCACCGTCTCGAGCCCCGCCATCAGCATCGCAAGCGCGGCACCCCAGAGCGCGAGGCCGCGCGCATCGAGCGGCCCGGGATCCTGCCGCTCGACCTCCGGGATGAAGCGGCGGACCAGCAGGAGTCCCAGCAGCCCGACCGGGATGTTCAGCCAGAACACCGCGCGCCAGGACACCGCATCGGTCAGCAATCCGCCGAGCGGAGGGCCGCAGACCGGGCCAAGCAGCCCCGGCATGGTCAGCCAGGTCATCGCGGTCAGCAACTCCTCCTTCGTGACGCGGCGCAGCAGGAGCAGGCGGCCGACCGGCACCATCATCGCGCCGCCCACCCCCTGCAGGACCCGCGCCGCGACGAGGGAGCCGAGGCCCTGTGCCAGCCCGACCAGGGCCGAGGCGCCGGCGAAGACGATGATTGCCGCCATGAACACCCGGCGCGGCCCGAAGCGGTCCGCCACCCATCCCGACAGCGGGATGCAGACGCAGAGCGCGACGAGGTAGGAGGTGATGGCGACGGAGAGATGGACGGGATCCTCGCCCAGGTCCCGGGCCATCGCCGGCAGCGCCGTGGCGACGACGCTGGAGTCCAGGTTCTGCATGAACAGCGCGCTCGCGACGATGGCCGCGACGGCGCGTGGGTCGCGCGCGTTCACCCGCCGGCCATCTCGCGCAGCCGGGCGCGCTGCACCTTTCGCCCGTTCGGCCCGTCCGTGAAGGGAAAGGCTTCGAGGGGGATGATCCGCGCCGGCACCTTGAAGCGTGCCAGCTGCGCGGCGCAGTCGGCCAGCAGCCGGTCAGGGTCGAAGCCCTCGGCAGGGATGACGAAGGCGACTGCACGGCCCCCGGCCGCGACGACCTGCGCCGCGCCGACGCCGGGCTGCGCCTGGAGGAAACCTTCGATCTCCTCGGGCGCGACCAGGAAGCCGCCGAGCCGCAGCGCATCCCCGGCCCGCGTCGCGAAGTCGAAGCCGCGGCCGTCCGGATGCAGCGTCGCGAGATCGCCGCTGCGGAACCAGCCATCCTCGGTCCAGGCGCGTGCCGTCGCGGCCTCATTCCCCAGGTAGCGGTCGAAGAGCGAAGGCCCGCGCAGCAGCAACTCGCCTTCCGCGGACAGGCTCGCCGCGGCCTCCGCGCTGGCCGGGATGCCGCCACCGGTCGCCGAATATGGCCCCATGGGGTCCTGCAGCGCGAACAACGCCTGCGCCTCCGAACTCCCGTAGACGCCGCGGGCCGCGAGGTTCAGCGTCGCCGAGGCAGCCATCACCCGCGCCGCGCCGCCATGGAAATTCGCGAAGCCCGTGAAGGCGAACGGCGCATAGGGCCGCCCGCCCGCGGCATCCGCCAGCATCAGCAGCATGTCGTCGCCGCCCACCATGTGCGTGACGCAGGCGCGGCGGATCAGCGCATCCGCGGCGGCGGCATCGAACCGCTCCATCAGGTGGATCGCGGCACCGCCCGCGACCGCGGCCACGGCGGCGGCAAGGCCGAAGGTGCCGCAGAGCGGCACGGCGCCAAGCAGCGCGGCGCCGGCCGCATCCGTGCCGATCCGCGCCGCGACTTCCGCGGCATGCGTTGCGATGCTGCGCTGCCGGTGTAGCACGAGCTTCGGGCCCGCCGTCGTGCCGGAAGTCGTGAAGGTCAGCGCGTCGGCTTCCGGAAGGGCGGCATCCGGCGCCTCGGTCGCCCCGGCCAGCCCGGCCAGCGGATGCACCATGAGGCCACCGAGCGGGGCGGCGGCCATCGCATCGGCCCCGATCGCGAAGCGCAGGGACGCGCGCGCCCCGGGCGGCACCTCCGCCAGGATCGCGGCCGCATCGGCGGCGGCGAAGTCGCGCGCGAGGGCGATGGCGACGGGTCGCGCGCGGGCCAGCAGGCCGGAAAGCTCCGCCGACCGGAAGCGGGTGTTGAGAAGGATGCCGCAGGCGCCGAGCCGCGCCAGGGCGAACAGCAGCGTCAGGAAGTCGGGCCGGTTGGGCAGGAACAGGGCGACGCGGTCGCCCGGCCCGATGCCCAATCCGGCAAGGCCGCCGGCAAGGCGCCGCACGCGCCCTGCGGCATCAGCCCATGTCAGGCCGCCCCAGGCCTGCGCCTCGGGGCGGCGGGCGGCAGTGGCGGCGAGGAGTTCGCTGAGGGTCGCAGGATGCGCCATGGCGCCATGATGCGGCGCCCTCAGCGCAGCCGCCAGACCTCGACCCGCCTGGCGCCGTCCTGCACCGTCCCGGCAAGCTCGAACCGTTCGGCGACCGCCGCCTCGATCGCCGCGCGCGCCTGGGGACGGAGATAGGTCCAGCGGCTGGGGTCCAGCACGATGACGCCAACCGGCAGGGCCAGCACGCGGGCCAGCTCGGCATCGATGTCGATGTCGAACAGGTTCTCGTAGCGGCCGGCCAGGTGCAGCGGGAAGGCGAAGCGGGTCGGCGGCGTCTGCCCCGCCAGCACATAGGTCACGGTGTGCCAGTTGGCGACCAGCATGACCTGCCCCGGCGCCAGCGACGCGGCGGCCAGCGCCGCCACCTGCCTCGGCGGGTCCGCCAGGCGAAGGCCGAAGCCGCTGGCCAGCCGCGGCGTCATCATCGTCAGCACCGGCATGGCGGCCAGCACGCCGGCGAGTGCCGCGAAGGCACCGCGACGCCAGACGGGCTTCGCCGCCATCCGCACCAGCGTGGCCAGGCCCAGCGCGGCCAGCAGCGACAGCGACGGCAGGAGGATCAGGAAGTAGTGGTCGTAGAACTTCCAGGGCGCGATCACCGCCACCGCGCCGCCCGCCAGCCAAGCCAGGATCGGTGCGGCCGCGCGGCGGGTCTCCGCCGGGGCGGCGAAGACCCCCAGCCCCGCGACGCCAAGCCAGAGGAGGTCGCGCATGGCCAGCGTCACGCCGCTGCGCAATCCGGGCGCGTCGTCGGCCCCCTGCCGGCCATAGGCGAGGGGAGCCCAGAGATTGCCCCAGGCCCAACTCTCGAAATGGCCTGCGGCCCAGTATCCCGCCGCCACCAGCCCGGTCGGCAGCCCGGCGCCGAGCGCGAAGGGCAGCGCGAGCCGCAGGACCGCGGACGCGCGAAGCCGGCCGCCCAGCATTGCGATCGCGATCATGGAGACCCAGAGCGCCGAGGCTTCGAACGCGGCGACCTGCTTGACGAGCAGCGCGACGCCCGCCGAAAGGCCGGCAAGGAACACGACGCCGGCCGATGGGCCGCTGGGGGCACGGGCTTCGCGCAGCAGCAGGAAGGCGGTCAGCACCACGAAGGGGGCGAACAGGATCTCCGTGTTGGTGGCGAGCCCCCCGAGCACGGTCGTGTGGGCGATGTAGAGCAGGCCCGCCGCGAGCGCCGTGCAGGGCCCGGCGCCCAGCAGCATGGCCGTGGCCCGCAGCCCGACGGCCGTGGCGGCCACCGCAAGCACGCCGGTCAGGCGCAGGCCGAGCATCGGGTCCGGGAGAAGCCAGGTCGCCGGCAGCAGCAGGGCCGGTGCCCCCAGCGGGTGCATGTCCCAGACAGCGACGAAGGGCCAGCCGCCGCGGAGCCATTCGACCGCCTGCAACAGGTACAGGCCCTCGTCCGGGTCGAGGACTGCGGCGGGAAAGCCGGGAAGCCGCAGGATCAGCGCGGCGCCGAGGAGGAGTATGGCGGCCATGCCACCCCGTGCCAGGCGGGGCTGCCCCTGGCGACCGCCTTCCTCTCGGCCTGGCCGTGCGATGAACATGACCTTCCCCAGCCAGCCCCGATGAAACCGCGCTCGCAACGCATCGACCGTCAAACGGTTCGCCCTGGCATTATCACGACGACGTCGCCCTGCCCTTGACGCCATCCCGGGCGGGCGGGACCGTCACGGCATGACCGCCGCACCCGACCCCGTCACCCTCGCCGTGCTCGAAAACCGCTTCCGTGCGCTGGTGGAGGAGATGGGGGAGGCACTGCTGCGCACGGCCACATCGCAGATCCTCAACTCATCACGCGACTTCTCCATTGCGCTCTGCGACCCACAAGGGCGTCTGGTGGCCCAGGCCGATCACATCCCGGTGCATGTCGGCGCCATGCCCTTTGCCGCGGCAGCGGTGCTGAACGCCTTCGGGGATACCCTGCGCCAGGGCGACACCTTCCTGCTCAACGACCCCTGGCATGGCGGCAGCCACCTGCCGGACCTGACCATCGTCCAGCCGGTGCTGGCCGCGGGCGCGTTGCAGTTCCTCTGCGTGGTCCGCGCGCACCAGTCCGACATCGGCGGTGCCACGCATGGCGGCTACAACCCCGCCGCGACAGAGATCTGGCAGGAGGGCATCCGCATCCCGCCGATCCGCCTCGGCGAGGGCGACGCCCTGCGCGAGGACCTGGTGACGATGCTCGCCCTCAACACCCGCATCCCGCGCGACTTCCGCGGCGACCTGATGGCGATGTGGGGCGCCGCGCGCCTCGGCGCCAGGCGCCTCGAGACGCTGCTCGCCCAGCATGGCGCCGCCCCGTTGCAGGCCTCGGTCAGGGCGATCCTCGACCTTGCGGAGGCACATGCCCGGCGCATCATCGCCGGCTGGCGGGATGGCGAGTGGATCGGCGAAGCGGTGCTCGACGACGACGGGCACGGCGCGACCGACGTGACGATCCGCGCGCGCGTGACCAAGCGCGGCGATTCGGTCACCGTGGACCTGAGGGAGAGCGACCCGCAGACCAGGGGCTTCGTCAACTCCTCCTGGCCGAACACGGTCAGCGCGGCGCGCATGGCCCTGGCCTACCTCCTCGACCCGGAAGTGGCGAAGAACGACGGCGCCTTCCGCCCTCTGACCGTCCTGGCGGAGGAAGGCACGGTGGTGCGGGCCGCCGAAGGAGCGGCAGTGACGCTCTGCACCAGCCACTGCTCGAACGAGATCGTGGAGGCGATCGTCAAGGCGCTCGCCGCCGCCTGCCCGGACCGCATCATGGGCGGCTGGGGACGGCGCTTCCGGGTGGCGATCACCGGGGCCGATCCGCGGCGCGCGGACCGGCGCTTCGTCTGGCACCTGTTCCATGCCCGGCCGGGCGGCGGGGGTCATTCGCGCGGCGATGGCTGGTCATGCGCGGGGGAGTGGCATTCGGCGGGCGGCCTGAAGTTCGGCAGCATCGAGATGGCGGAGGCGCGCTTCCCGCTGTTCTTCGCGCGCCACGAATTCCGCCCCGGATCCGCTGGCGAGGGGACGCATCGTGGCGGCCTCGGCGCCGAGCTCGAGTTGCGGATCGAGACCGCCGGGCCCGCACGCGCCAACACCGCCGGCGATGGCGTGCGGCATGGCGCGGCCGGGATGCTGGGCGGCCGGGACGGTGCGCCGCATCACTACAGCCTGGTCCATCCGGACGGCACCAGCCGCGACCTGCGCACCAAGGAAAGCGGCGTGGCGCTCGGACCCGGCGACGTGCTGCTGGTGCGGTCCGGCGGTGGCGGCGGCTGGGGGCCGCCGGAAGCGCGTGATCCGGCCGCGCGGGCGGCCGACGTCGCGGAGGGCCTGCTCTGATGCACGGCCCCTGGCGCATCGGCGTCGATGTCGGCGGCACCTTCACGGACGTGGTCTGCCTCGGCGCGGATGGCACCACCATCCTCGCCAAGGCCGCGACCACGCCGGATGACCAGTCCCGCGGCGTGCTGGACGGGCTCGCGACCCTCGCCGCGGAGATGCACCTGACCCTGCGGGAGTTGCTCGGCGACACCGAACGCCTGGTGCATGGCACGACGGTGGCCACAAACGCGCTGCTGGAACGCCGAACCGCCAGGGTCGGGATGCTGACGACCGAAGGGCATCGCGACATCATCGAGATGCGCGAAGGCCTGAAGCCGGAACGCTACGACCTGCGCCTGTCGCCGCCCGCGCCCCTCGTGCCGCGACGCCTGCGCCTGCCGGTGCGCGAGAGGCTGCGGGCGGAGGGGGACGTCGCGGTGGCGCTCGACGCAACCTCGCTCGCCGCCGCCGTCGCGGCGCTGCGGGAGGAGCGCGTCGAAGCGGTCGCGATCTGCCTGCTGCATTCCTGGCGCGACCCGTCGCACGAACGGGCGGCGCGCGACGCCGTGCGGGCGGCGATGCCCGATGCCTATGTCACCCTCTCCTCGGACGTGCTGCCGCAGATCAAGGAGTTCGAGCGGTTCTCGACCACCGCCGTCAACGCCGCGGTCGGCCCCATCGTCGCGGGCTATCTCGGCCGGCTCGAGGCGCGGCTGCGTGAGGCAGGCTTGCAGGCACCGCTTTTCGTCATCCTCTCCCATGGCGGCGTCGCGCCGGTGGCGGAAGCCGCACGACTGGCGGCCGGCACCGCGCTGTCCGGCCCCGCCGGCGGCGTCGCGGCCGGGCTCGCGCTCGCGCGGATGGGACTGGGCGGGGACCTCGTCACCTTCGACGTGGGCGGCACCTCCACCGACGTGGCGCTGATCGCGGGCGGCGAGGCCGCGCTCGGCCGCGGGCGCGTGGTCGGCGGCGAACGCATCGCGCTGGAGAGCCTCGACATCGTGACGCTCGGCGCGGGTGGCGGGTCGATCGCGCATCTCGGCGCCGGCGGCATGATGCGCGTCGGGCCGCGCAGCGCGGGCGCCGTGCCCGGCCCTGCCTGCTACGGGGCGGGCGGGACGGAACCGGCGGTGACCGACGCGAATCTCGTGCTCGGCTACCTCGATGCCGCGCGTTTCCTGGGCGGGCGGCGCAGCCTCGACCTCGCGGCGGCGGAGGCGGCCGTGGACCGGCTGGCGGCCCGCCTGGGCCTGGGCCGCATGGACTGCGCTGCGGGCATCCATGCCCTGGCGAATGTCGCCATGGCCGATGGCATCCGCATCGCCACGGTGCGACGCGGCGTCGATCCGCGCGGCTTCACGCTGCTGGCCTTCGGGGGCGCAGCCGGGCTGCATGCCAGCGCGGTCGCGCGCGACCTCGGCATGCGGAGGATCGCGGTCCCGCTGCTCGCGGCCGGCCTGTCGGCCTGGGGCATGCTGCAGACCGACCTGCGCTACGAGGTGTCCCGCAGCCTGGTGGGCGCGGCGGGCCTGCCGGAGGAGGCGACGCTGCGCGGCTTGTTCGCGGAGCTGGAAGCGGCGGCGCGCGCGCGCCTGCGGGAATGGATGCCCGGCGATCCCGCCATCCGCCGCAGTGCCGACATGCGCTATGGCGAACAGGTCTTCGAGGTCGGCGTGCCCCTCGATGCCGTGGACTGGGACCAGCCCGGCCTTCCAGTTGCGCTGGCCGAAGCCTTCCATGCCCGCCACGAGGCGCTGTTCACCTACGCCTTGCGCGGGGAGGAGGTGGTGCTGGTAACGGCGCGGGTCGCCGCCGTCGGCCGGCTGCCGTCCCGACCGCCGCAGCCCGTGCCGGCGCGGGCCGAAGCGGCGCCGGCGGGCACGCGCCGCGCCCTTGTCGGTGGGAAGATGCAGGATCTGCCGGTATACGCCTTTGCCGCCCTCGCGCCCGACCAGCACATCGACGGCCCGGCGATCGTGGAGAGTTCCAGCACGACGGTGCTGCTGCTGCCCGGCGACCGGGCCCGCCTCGATCCGCGCGGCTGGCTGGAGATCGAGGTGCCGGGGTGAAGCCGGGCGGCGCCGGCGTGCTGCCGGTGCGCCCTATGCGCGACCGTAGTGCAGGACCGCGCGGCCCGGAGCGTAGGAGGCCAGCGCGGGCCTGAGTTCGGCGTCGGCGCCTGGCTGTCCCGCCAGCCAGGTGCCGTACAGGCCTTCCAGCACGGGGGTGATCCAGCGGCCATCCCCATCGTCGCCCGCGGCGATGGCCGGCGCGGCATGATGGGTGACGATCAGCCGCCGCGCGGCGGTGTCCACGGCGAACTCCGCATAGCCCCAGTCCGAGGAGGCCAGCGCCTCGTTGACCCGGGCCTCCAGCGCGGCGAGCGTGTCGCAATGCGGCAGCGGGCTGGCATCCGCCATTCGCCCGCCCACCGCGCGCATCAGGCTTGCACGTCCCTCCGCGTCGAGATGTTCGTCCAGCGTCTCGACCAGTGCGCGCAGGAAGCTGCGCCACTGCGCCGAGACGCCGCGTCGTGCAAGGTAGGCAGCCGTCACCGGCTCGGTCGTGGTCGCGTCCATGGGCTGTCCTGCCTGCTCAGCGGTCGAAGCGGTAGCGCGCATACACGATGCCGCGCGCCTCGCTCCAATCCGCCGCCTGGTCGAAGCGCAGGGCGCCGCCGATCCGCAGTTGCGGCGTGACCATGTATTCGAGGTCGCCGCGCAGGCCGCCGGTCAGGCCGGTCTTGGTCTGGCCGGGATAGAAGGCGTCCACCCCGGTCGACCCGGCGGCGAGCCCGCTCAGCTGCGCCTGCAGCCCTGCATCGTTCGGGAACACCTCGGTCCGGTCCTCGGTGAAGGTGGTCAGCCCCAGTGTCGCGCCCACGCGGTATGTGAAGTTGCCCGACCGCCCGCGATAGTCCAGCGGGATGTTCGCGGAGATGAAGGACTGCGGGCTGAAGTAGCCGCCATGACCCAGCGTGAAGAAGCGCAGGTTCTTGTCGTAGGCGAAGTAGACGATGTCGAGGCCCGTGACGAGTTCCTCGGTCGGCGTGCGCCAGATCGGCGTCTGGAAGCCGGCGCCGGCTTCGATGCGGCTGTTCTCCGCGACGCCTTCGCCATCGAAGCGGAAATAGCCGCCGGCGAGGTAGAAATTCGTCTCGCCGCTGGCGAATTCCACCTGCACGCGCCCGCCGGTGCGTACCACGCCGCCCCATTCGCGCCCGAAGGCCGGATCGCGCAGGCCGCCCCAGGCAAGGAGACTGTCCATCATCGCGCGCCGCTCCGCGGTCATGCGGATACGGACGCCGTCGCTGATCTCGGGCGCGATCTCGATGCCGCCGACGACGTTGCCCTGGTTAAAGCCCATCGGCGTGGTGCCGATGTCGACCGTGAAGTTCGGCCGCGAATAGGCGAGGCCAAGCGCGACGCCGGACTGGCTGCTCTCGGTCTGCGTCGCGGCCTGGAGCTGTCGCGCCGTGACGGGGTTGTTGTTGCCCGGAAGCGTCAGCGGGTTGCCGCCGAAGCGGCGGGCCGAGCCGAGGCTCTGCGACAGGCTGCCGATATCCGCATTCACCGCGGAGGCCCGCGCCGTCAGTCGCCCGCCGATTCCCGGCATGGCGATGCTGCCTTCCGCGCCGGCATGGGTTTCGGTCAGGCGGTCGATGCCGGCATCGCCGGACCGCGTGCGGAGCCCGAAGGCCGGCGTGATGCGCGGCGCCGCTTCCTCCCGCACCTCCTGCATCTGCCGGGTGATCTCGTTCAGCAGCGGGTCGGGCGGCGTGGCGGCGGATGGCGCCATGGCCTGGGCGAATTGCTGGCCCTGCATCAGCTGCGGCTGGACCTGCGGCGAACCGCCCTGCCCCGACAGCGGAACGCGGCGGAACGGGTTGTCGTAGCTGGTCGGCTGCTGCGGCAGCGTCGCCTGCGGCACCATGTTGCCGCCCAGGATCCCGGGCGCCGGCTGCGCATCGAGGCCGAGCTGCTGGCGGCGCATCTGCGCGGCCTGCTGCAACGCGGCCTGCGCCCGGCGGCCATCGCCCCAGCCCCGCGCCAGCCGGGCTTCCAGCAGCGCGATGCGCGGGTCGTTCGGCATCAGCGCGCGGCCTTCGGAAAGCAGCGCCTCCGCCCGGCCCCAGTCGCGGTTGGCGATCGCGGCATCCATCGCCGCCTGGCGCGCATCCGTGTCCCGCGGGTTGCGCGACAGCACCGCCTCGGCGACGCGCTGCGCCTGCTCGGTCTCCCGCGCGCCCTGGTAGAGCCGCGCGAGGGCGAGGTTGGCCGCCGGGTTCTGCGGGTCCTGGCGCAGCGTCGGCGCCAGCACCTCGAAGGCGGTCGCCTGGTCGCCCTGGCGGTTCAGCTGGTCCGAGGCGCGGATGGCCAGTCCCGCCTGCAGGTTGCTGGCTGTGCGGCGCTGCTCGGCGGTCAGGCGGCCGGCATCGATCTGCTGCGCCCTGAGGGCGGCGTCCTGGTCGAGCCCGGCTTCCATCAGCGCGCCGGCCGCGGCCAGCTGCGCCGAGGGCGACTGCCCGCGGGACGCGATGGCATTCATTCGGGCGGCCTGCTGCGCCGTGACCGGATCGTTCATGGCGTTCAGCGCGCGCACCACGGCCGGCCCCGCCTCGCCGGTCGGATCGGGGCGGGACGCGATGGCGAGCAGGCGGGTCCGCGCCTCCTGCCGGCGGCCCTGGGTGGCGAGCGACGCGGCCGCCCGCACCTCCGCCTGCACCCGCGCGGAGGCGAGCATGCGGTTCTGGTCGGCATTGCGCAGGCCGGCCGGCAGCCGTTCCAGCAGGCGCACCGCATCCGCCGGGCGGCCCTGTTCATTGGCGAAGATGGCGGCTGCGTGCAGCGCATCGGGCGGGGCGCGGCCGGCGACGCTCTCGTCGATCAGCTGGCGCGCCGCGCTGGCTTGGCCCGACCGCGCCAGCAGCCGGGCAAGGTCGAGCCGCGGCCAGGGGTTGGACGGATCGGACTGGATCGCGCCCCGCAGCAACGCCGCCGCCGCCTGCGGGTCGTCGGTGCGCTGCGCTTCGGCGCGCAGCGCATCCGCGCGCACCTGTGGCTGCGGCACCGTGCCGAGCCGGCGAAACACCTCCTCGGCTTCCGCGAACTTGCCCTGGGCTTGCAGGGCGGAGGCGAGGCCCGACATGGCCGCGCCGAAATTGCCCCGCCGCGCCAGGGCCGCGCGGTAGCGCTGCTCCGCCACGCCGGCATTGCCCTGGCGGAGGGCGATGTCGCCCAGCAGCGCCTCGGCGTCCGGACGATCGCCGCCGTTGCGGGCGAGGATGCGGCCGAGCAGCGGCTCCGCCTGGGAGAAGTTGCCCGCCTCGACCAGGTTGCGGGCCTGCTGGATGTCCGGTCCAGGGGCGCCACCGCCGCCGCCCTGCGCGGCCTGTCCGGCGGGCGCCGCCGGGCCGCCGCGCTGCGACGCCCCCTGCAGCGCACGCTCCCAGGAGGCGCGTCGCGCCGGGTCCGCCTCGATCGCGGCCTGGAGCAGGCGGCGGGCATCGGCTTGGCGGCCCTGCCGCAGCCGGATCAGCCCCATGCCGCCCAGCCCGTCGGCGTCGTTCGGATCGGTCGCGAGGACGGCCTGGAACCGCTCCTCCGCCTCGCGCAGGCGGTTCGCGTTGAAGGCCCGCCAGGCGGCGACGCGGGTATCCCCGGCGGCATCTGCGCCCGGCTGCGGGTTCCGTGCCTCCTCCAGTCGGCGCTGGATCTCGGCGTCGTTCGGGAATTGCTGGAGGTAGCCTTCCAGCGGCCGGATCGCCTCGGGCCCCGGGCCGATCCAGGTCAGCGCCTGCCGCCAGGCGGCGGTGGCGGATTGCTGGCTGTCCGGCTGGCCGGAAAGCCGCCGAAGCTGCTCGATGCCCTGCGCCCGCGTTTCCTCGCGGTACGTCAGGACCTGCGCCTGGGCGAGCTGCACGGCGGTGTTCGTCGGGGCGCGGCGGGCCAGCTGCGCCAGGCCCTCACGCGCTTCCCGCCAGCCGCCTTCGGTGCCGGCGAGCGTCTGGTAGTATTCCAGTGCGAAGCTGTCCGGCACTTGGCCACGGAACAGCGCGCGGTACCGCTCCACCGCCTCGGCGTTGCGGCCGGCTTGCGCCAGCTGGCGCGCCTGAGCCAGCGCGCCGGCGTCCACCGTGGCGGTGCGGACGGCGACATCCGCCTGCGTCGTGCGGGGATCGGCCGGCGCCATGTTGCGCAGCCGCGCCAGCGCGTCCTGCGCCTGGGTGGTGTTGCCAAGCTGGGCCTGCGCCTCGGCGATCCCGGCCAGGGCTTCGGCGTTGCGCGGATCCGATTGCAGGACGCGTTCCAGGGTCCGGACCACCTGGTCTGGGCGGTTCTGCAGCTTCCAGTAGTTCGCCTGGTCCAGCAGCGCGGCGATGCCACGTTCCTGCGCGGCGACCGGCCCGCTGACGAGCGCGGCGGCAACCAGGGCCGAGGCGAGGAGGCCGGATCGGAAGCTGATCATGGGGTTCGGGTCCGGAGGCGGATGGCCGCGCGGCGACGCAGGGCCCAGTAGGCGGGAACGGCCACGATGGCGCAGGCGACCATCAGCAGCAGCAGCAGCAGGTCCGGCCGGGTCTGGAGGAAATACTGCGGCCAGACATGCGGCGGCAGGCTGCCGACCGTGTAGCGGTTGCCGAGGTTGAAGGCGTTCACGCGGCCGCCGCTCAGGATCGCCAGGTCCCCCTGGACCCTCGGCGCCTGTTCGGGATCGCGGAGCGCGGCCAGCATCATCTCGAGCCCCTGCGGCGTGGTGCCGGTGAGCGCCACGACGGAGCGCCCGGACCGCAGCGGGCTCTCGAAGCCGATCAGCACCCCCGAACCCTCGCCGGGCGAGGCGAGCAGGGCCTGCGCCTGCTCCCGCGCGATGCGCGGCTCATCGCCCAGGAACAGGTTCCGGAACCCTTCCAGGGCGTCGGGAAGCGCGACCGACAGGCGGTTGCCCTCCAGCGTCACCGGGCCGTCGCGCAGCAGCGTGTTCAGCGCCGGCTGCCGCCCCAGCGCACCGATCACCAGCAGGTCCCGGTTCGCGACGGCATCCAGCGCGCCGCCCCGAACGACCTCGAGCCCCGTCGTCGCATGGCCCACATGCGCCGCCAGACGGCCGAGCAGAGTGAGGAAGGACGACAGTTCCTGCTGCGTCGGCCGCTCCGGCAGCACCGCCGCCGTCTCGCTGAAATCCGCCATCCGCGTGAAGGGGAAGCCGGAGCCGGCGAAGAAGGCGAGGTTCGGCAGGGTCGTGAAGCGGTAGGCATCGGTCAGGTCGATGGTGCTGTCGGGGTCGATCCCCGCGCGCACATCGGCCGGGACCGCGATGCAGTCGCCGCGGTGCAGCGGCCGCATGTCGAAGCGGAGCTGCACCTCGTTCATGCCGAAGATGAGATAGGGCGGCAGTCCGAACCGCGCGCTCTGCCGCTCGCTCTGAACGAACTGGCGGGAGATGATGTTGAGCGGCCAGCCCGGCTCCATGTCGCGCAGCGGCAGGCTGCGGAGGAAGATGTCGTTCAGCGCGACGTCGAGGCGCGAGACCGCCACATCCATGATCGGGCCCGGCGGGGCGCGGTAGTGCAGGTCGACCGGCAGCGGACGCCCGCGCCAGGTGTAGAGGTCGGGTGCCGTGCGGAACGGCACGGCCACCGGGCCCGGCGCATAGCCGAAGGCCTGGAGCTCGGACGGATCCACCAGTTCGCCGAAGCGGACCGGGCGGTCGCTGCGGATCCAGCGCGGCGCGTCATAGGGCTGGCGCGGCGGCATCCGCACGGACTGCACCACCGCGATCTCGCCCGCCAGCGCCTCCCGGCTGCCCGCGAGCACGACGGCGGCCTGCGCCGCCTCCGCGCCCGTCCGGCCGCCGACGACCAGCAGCAGGCCGAGCGGGTCCGACGGGTTCGGCACCAGCGCCAGGGTCGGCCCGTCGAAGCGCGGCAGCGCAACCCCCGGCAGGCTGTCCTGCCCGCCGGCGATGACCACCGCATTGCCCCGCGGCGGCACCTGGAACGAGACCGGGAAGCTCGCGCCGCGGTAATCCGCCTGCACCGCGAACCAGGACGCGACCGTCGCCGCCGCC
Organism: Falsiroseomonas sp. CW058; assembly: GCF_050563535.1. Classification (NCBI taxonomy): domain Bacteria; kingdom Pseudomonadati; phylum Pseudomonadota; class Alphaproteobacteria; order Acetobacterales; family Roseomonadaceae; genus Falsiroseomonas; species Falsiroseomonas sp. CW058. Next base: position 58,590 of record NZ_JBNXUO010000005.1, on the reverse strand, counting down.
TTCAGGACGTCATTGCCCGCCGCCTCGGCCACCACGACCGGCAGCACCAGCGGTTCGCGCAGCAGCCGCGGGTCGAAGAAGGGCTCCGGCAGACGCGCCAGGTCGCGCTGCAGCGGCAGCCGCTCCAGCGTCACCTGCAAGGTCGAGAGATCCGAGATGTTCGCCCAGAGCAGGCCGGAGAGAGGGTCGTTGCACTCCACCGTGTAGCGCCCGGTGAAGCGGAAGTTTAGCCGGTTCAGGTCGGCGAAGAAGACCGGGTTGATCGGGAATTCCAGCGGGCCGAAGGCGGGCCGGTTGCGGTCGGGGTTGATGACGCCGACGAACTGCTCGTTCAGCGCCATGCTGACCTGGCTGTATTCCGGGATCAGCGCGGGCGAGGTCGCGCCCTGCAGGACCAGCCGCGCGCCGGTCACCACCTCGTCGCCGCGGATGCCGAACAGCACGCCCTGAAGGTCCGAGGTGCCGCGCATCTGCATCGGCGCTCGCAGGCCGAGCTGGCGAAGCGTCCGGGTCTCGGTGCGGGAGGAGCCGACGGCTCCGGTCGGCGTGCCGAAGCTGCCGACGGAGGGCATGGTGCCGAGGAAGCCGGGCTGCGCCTGGGGCAGTGGCGGAAGGCCGGTATTCGCGCTCGTGGACCCGATCGGGCCGGACACCAGCGGGACGGTCGGCTGCCCGGGGAAGGCCGGCGCGCCCGGCGCCTGCACGCCCGGCGCGGCAAAGGGGCTGGACGACATGGGCGCGATGGGCACGGCCCCGCCCTGGGTGGAAGGCGCGCCGAAGGTGCCGATCCCCGGGGACTGCGGCGGCAGCGCCTGCGGCAGCCCCTGCGGACCGGGCTGCAGGGGCTGCGGCGGCGGCGGCGCACCGCGCAGGTTCACCTGCGCCAGGGCGGCGCCGGGCGCGGCGAGGCACAGCATCAGCGCGATGGCGGCCGCACGCCTCACGCTGCTCTCGCCGCGGGCACGGCGGGTCTGCGGCGCCGCTTCTGCGGATGTCGGCGCCTCCGCGGCGTCGATGGCAGGTCCAGCCTGGCGCACGGGCTTCGCCCGGCGGGTCCGCCGCACGAAGAACTTGAACTGGCTGTCCCCGCGGAACAGGCCGCCGATGGAGCGCGCAACCTCGGCCAGGCTGCGCAGCGGTTTGTCCTCGCGCACGTCGTCCCAATCCACCCATGCATCGGCGCGGCCGAGCACGGCGCGCACGATGTTGCCCTCGTCATGCAGCGTCTGCGCGGCGAACCGCACCTGCATCCGGCCATCCTGCCAGCGCAGCACCTCGGCCGGAATGGCGACCCATTCGGGGCCGACATCCAGTTCGAGCGTCACGGCGGCATCGTCGGACACGCCATCCGGCCGGTCCGCCGCGACGGCGGCGCCGCCCAGCGAGAGGTCCATGGTCTCGCCTTCGATCACGCGTCCATCCGCCAGCACCACATTCGCCGCAACCACTGCGCCGACGCGCGCGCGTTCCCGCACCTGCCGGCGTTCCCGGCCGACGGCGAGTCCGGCGAGCACGACGATGAAGGACAGGACGGCCCAGATCATGTTCAGGGCGAAGGCCTGGAAGTCCAGGCTCTCCACCGGATTGGTCGTGAGACCGTAGATCCCCGACAGCACGCCCGCGATCAGCGCCAGCGCCAGCACCATGTTGGGCCCGACCGCGCGCAGGTCGAAGAAGCCTTCCTGGAGCGTGCCGCCCTTGTCGGTCACGTTGAACTTGCCCTTCTTCGGGTCAAGCAGCGTCGCGAGCATCACGGGGATGAGGTAGAGGGCCAGCACGGTTTCGTAGATTTCCGACCAGAAGCTGTGCCGCACATGCCCCGACAGGCGGCTTGTGGCGCCGACGGAATGCACGATGTGGGGGCCGGCATAGGCGAGGATCGCGAGCGGACTCGCGGCGATGATGCTCTCGCCGAACAGCAGGAAGGCGAGCGGCGCGGTCAGGAACACGAAGCGCGGCAGCGGGAACAGGAAGTGGAACTGCGACATGAAGTAGCAGCTGCGCTGGTACCAGCGCAGGCCACGTCCGGTCAGCGGGTTTTCCACCCGCAGGATCTGGATCATCCCGCGCGCCCAGCGCATGCGCTGTCCGATGTGCAGCATCAGGCGTTCGGTCGCGAGCCCCGCGGCGAGCGGGATGCGGAGATAGGCCGTCCGCCAGCCGCGCTTCTGCATCTTCAGCGAGCAGTGGCAGTCCTCGGTCACGGTCTGCGTCGGCACGCCGCCGACCTCCTCGAGCGCCTCGCGCCGGATCACCGCGCAGGAGCCGCAGAAGAAGGTCGCGTTCCAGAGATCGTTGCCCTGCTGCACCAGTCCGTAGAACAGCAGTCCCTCGTTCGGCACGCGCTGGCCGGAGGCCAGGTTCCGCTCGAACGGGTCGGGCGAGTAGAAGTGGTGCGGCGTCTGCACCATGCAGAGATCCCGGTCGCGCAGCAGCCAGCCGACGGTCAGCTGCAGGAAGGCGCGGGTGGCGACATGGTCGCAGTCGAAGATGGCGATGTATTCGCCGGACGTCTTCGTCAGGGCATGGTTGATGTTGCCGGCCTTCGCACCCTTGTTGTCGGGGCGGATGACGTAGCCGCAGCCCACCTCCTCGCAGAAGCGGCGGAACTCATCGCGGCGGCCGTCATCCAGCAGGAAGACGTTCATCTTGTGGCGCGGCCAGTCCATCGCGAGGGCGCCGTAGATCGCCGGCTTCACCACCTCGAGCGGCTCGTTGTAGCTGGGGATGAACACGTCGATCGTCGGCCACTGCTCCGGGTCGTCGGGCAGCGGCACCGGCTTGCGGTCAAGCGGCCAGATCGCCTGGAAATAGGCAAGCAGCATGCAGGCGATGGCGTAGACCTCGGCCAGCAGCAGGCCGGTGCCGAGGAAGGTCTGCGTGAAGCTGGTGAACTCGAGGGTGTCGACCAGGCGCCAATGGATGTAGCGCAGCGACACCAGGCAGGACAGCAGCACGAGGAAGATGGTGACGGCGCGCCCCGGGATGCGGTTGCACACCATGAACAGCAGGAACCCCGCCACCGCCAGCCAGGCCTGCTGCTCCGCCTCCAGCGGGGCGACGATGAAGGTCAGGGCGATGATCGCGCCCAGCAGCATGACCGGCCAGGCGATCCAGCGGGATGCCCAGGCGCCCCCGCGGAACGCGCGGTTGTGGCGCAGGGCGTGGGCGAAGCTCATCGCGCGCCCCAGCCCATCTGGAAGCCTTCGGGGGCCGCCGGCATCGCCGCTTCCACTGCGCGGGCGATGCCGCGGATATCCTCCGCTGCCCGGCTGTCGGGCGCGATCTCCTGCACCAGCTTCTGGCAGGCCAGCGCCTCGGCCAGGGTCTCGTCCCGGCTGACCGCGCCCAGCAGCCGCGGGCCCAGATGGCGCGCGACCGCATCCGCCGCGGCCCGCGACAGGCGCGAATTGAGGTCGACCTCGTTCAGCACCACCCGCAGCCGCCCCGCGAACAGCGCCGCCATGGTGCCCGAACCGAGGAAGCGGCCGCTGTCGATGTCAGGGATCAGCGCGGCGCTGATCGCTTCCGCCTGCAGCACCGCGATCACCATCGAAGCCATCGGCACCAGCACCGCCAGCGCATGCGAAGGGCCAGGAGAGGTATCGGCGATGACGGTCAGCCCGGGATCGGAGAGGATGGCGCGCATCGGCGCGGCCAGCAGTTCCGGATCACGCTCCAGCGCGGCGGCGAGGCCGAGCGCGCCGCGCAGTTCCATCGCGCCATGCGGCAGCACCATCACGCCCGAAGGCGTCTCCCGCACGCAGCTGCGCCAGTCCGGGCGGCGCGGCAGTTCCGCCGTGAAGCCGCCCATGTCGGTCAGCGGCACGCCGAAATGCAGCCGAAGCGTGTTCTGCGGGTCGAAGTCGATGACCAGCACGCGGCGGCCGTCGCGCTGCAGCGCATCGGCGAGGTTGGCCGCGAGCGTCGTCTTGCCCACACCGCCCTTGGGGGATGCGAAACAGATCAGGGGCATGGTCGGGGGAAGCCTCCGGTCGTATCAGCTGCCAGCCGCGCGCGGGGGGTGGCGCAGCGCGGCAAGTGCGTCATCAGTGGCGGCCGGGCCGGCCGCGAGCAGTCGGAAGAGTTCAGGCAGAGGCGCCGCGACCTCGGCCGCCGCCAACACTGCCGGCAGGGCCCGCGGGACGGGTGGCGCCGCCACGCGCGGCGGAGCCGCGGCGCGGCGAAGCGGAAAGCCGCCGGGCAGGTCCAGCGCATCGATGAGGGGGAAGGCGTAGGACGACACCGTGTCGGAGGACCGCGCAACGGCCGGCTGCGGGTCCGCACCGCCGAGGCTCGACAGCGTGGACACCACCGGCCTGGACGCGGGCTCCGCCAGCAGGTCCATGGCACGCAGCAGCGTCATCTCCGGCGGCGCGACATGCGCCGTCGGGGGCTTCGGCGGTTCGGGCTGGACCGGCTTCGCCACCACGGGGATCGCTGCCGGGGCGGGCACGGGGATGGGCACCACAGGTTCGGGCCGGGGTTCGGATGCCACCGGCGCCGCGACCGGGGCGGGGGTCCAGGCGGGGGCAGGCGCCACGGCCAAAGCCTCGGCCCGCGGCAGCTCGGCGGGAGGCGGCAAGGGCTCCGGCACCTGGAGGGCGGCGGCCGGCGGATGACCCCATTGCGGGGCCTCCTCAACAGGTGGCGGATCGGCTTCCCGGTAGACAGGCGGGGGAGGTGGGGACGCAACCCAGGAAGGCTCCGGCGGGGCTGGCTCCTGCCATTGCGCGGCCGTGGGCTCGGCCCAGCTCGGCACGGCCGGATCACTGGCCCAGCCTGGAGTCGGCGGCGCGGACCACGTCGCTTCGGCAGGCGGGGGCTCCACCGCGGGGGGCTGCGGATCTGCCCAGGCGGGCGCAGGGGGAGGTTGCTGCCCGGCCTGGGCGGCGGGATCGAAGCCGGGATGCTGCATCGCCAGCGAATCGGGATCCGGCGCGGGCGCGGGCGCACGCACCGGTTCGTTACCGAAACTGCGATAACGGATGGCGGGCGCCCGCAATGCTGCGGCGACCCGGGCTACATCCGTGTCCTGCCCCATTCCCCAATCCCCCTGCGCGTCCGCACGATGCCGCGTTCGCGAGGTTTATGGAATACCCGTACGGTAGAGGGAGACAACACCTATGTCGAAGTAGTCAGCGAATCTCGCATCGCGAGACGCGTTAAGAGAGTCAACACAGCCGAATAGTAGTCCTTCGCCTCCCCGACCGCAGGCAGGGGCGTCACCGCCGCGTCCTCGCCCTGCCGCAGCGCGATGAACTGCGAGATCGCCCGGATACCGGATGGAGCAAGGTAGGGAGAGGTGGCATCCGAATTCAGGTCCACCCAGGCCGGAAGCCTCGGGTGGATCGGGTCGGTCCAGAAGCGCGCGGCACCGATCGCCGCCGGTTCCCGCGCCATCCCTGCCCAGGCGAGGTAGAGCGGGACACGCACCGCATCGTAGGAGAAGCGCGGCGGCCAACCTGGCGCCGGCGCTGGGCGGCCACCCCCCCGCGGCAGGGCGACCCAGTCCGAGGGCAGCCCCCAGCGGCCGAAGCGCGCCCGCCGAAGCAGGCCGAGGCCGTCCGCGGCCACCCGCAGCCACAGCGGGTCGGGCACCGCCTGCGCGAGCGCCCGGAGGGCGGGGAAGGCATAGTAGGACGGATTGATGATGATGTGCTCGCGCTGCTCGAAGCCGTTGAGGCCGGGCAGGAGCACCACGTCATCCCCGACCTGCCGGACCAGCAGGCGCAGCACGTCGCGCGCGATCGCCGTGCCTTGCGCCTGGTAGTCAGGCTCCCGCCAACGCTGGCCGGCGCGGAGCAGCGCCCAGGCGATCATCAGGTCGCCGTCCGTCGCATTGTTGGGGTCGTCCACGCTGCCGGCACCGGAACCGTCCGGGCGGAAGCGCCAAGCGAACAGGTGGTCCTGCCGCCGGGCGAGGACCCGCCGCGTCCAGGACAGCATCAGGTCGAAATACGCGCGGTCCCCTGCCCTCTCGGCGCAGAGCAGGCCCCAGCCTTGCCCTTCGCTGTGCGAGACGCCGCCATTCGCCGTGTCGATGACGCGGCCATCGGCACGAACGAAACGAGTCCGGAAGGACTGCCACTCCGCCAGATCGGTCGGGCGGGATGCAGGTTGCGCGCCGGCCAGCCCCGTCGCCGCGGGAAGAGCGGCCAGGGCCAGCACCAGGCGACGCGGGAAAGGAGGGATCATGGCGAAAGGATCGCAGGGGTTTGTGAAGCCGACGTTGACCACGCGATGGGACACGATGGGCGGCCTGCTGTCTAATGTATTTCTCCTTAAGGTTGTCTCGCCGGGCCGGCGGTCTACAGGGGCGCGCAGGATCTGGCCAGCCACTCCCGCACATCAGAGGGAAGTGCGTCCCCGAGGTCGCGCAGGATGCGTGCATGATACGTATCCACCTGTTCGCGCTCCTCCATCGTCAGCATGTCGGCCCGGATCAGGTGACGGTCATAGGGCAGCAGGGTCAGCGTCTCGAATTGCAGGAAGGGCCTCGTCTGCCCGGGGCGTTCCGGGGCGGGGCGGACCAGCAGCAGGTTCTCGATCCGGATGCCATAGCCGCCCGGCTGGTAGAATCCGGGCTCGTTGGACAGGACCATGCCCGCCCGCAGGGGAACCGGCCTGGCAGCCCGGCTGATGCCTGCCGGCCCTTCATGCACGGACAGGAAGCTGCCGACCCCGTGACCGGTCCCGTGGTCGTAGTCGAGACCGGCCTGCCACAGGGGCGCGCGCGCGATCGCGTCCAGATGCGCCCCCGCGACCCCTTCCGGGAAGCACAGCCTGGACAGCGCGAGGTGCCCGCGAAGGACGCGGGTGTAGCGTTCCGCAACCTCCGAGGGCGCAGCACCCGGACCCGTCCAGAGCGTGCGCGTGACATCGGTCGTGCCGTCGCGGTACTGCGCACCGCTGTCGAGCAGGTAGACCTCGTCGGGCCCGATCCGGCGGTCGGTGCCCGCCGTCGCGCGGTAATGGATGATCGCCCCGTGTTCGCCGGCGCCGCTGATGGCCGGGAAACTCTCGCCTACGAAGTCGAAACCTTCGGCCCGCAGTGCCAGCAGTCGCGCAGCGGCGGACATCTCGGTCTCGCCCCCTGCCGCCGCATGGGCCGCGAACCATGCAAGGAAGCGGATCAGCGCCACCGCGTCGCGGCGATGCGCCGCCCGGGCGCCGTCCTGCTCCGCCGCGTTCTTGCAGGCACGCGGCAGCCGGCAGGGGTCGTCACCGGCGACCGCGGTCGCACCGGCGGCGCGCAGCTGCCCGGTGATCCATGCCGGCGTGATGTCCGGGTCGATCCGCACCCGCTGCCCGGCGAGGGCTCCGAGCGCGGCCTCGAACTCCGAAGGTGGCCGCAGCACGACGGCGTTGCCGAGATGCGCCTGCAGTTCCGCATCGGCGCGGGACGGGTCGAGGAACACCTCCGCCCCGGCATCGCTCCGCAGGATCGCGCGGGCCAGGATGAGCGGCGTGTAGGCGAGGTCCGCGCCACGAATGTTGAACAGCCAGGCGACACTGTGTGGATCGGCCAGCACCACCGCCGTCTCGCCAGCATCGCGGAGAGTTGCGGCGGCGGCCTCACGCTTCGATGCCGCGTCGCTGCCGGCAAGGCGGGGCGGGTGGACGGTTGCTGGCGCCGCGGGCGCGGCCGGGCGGTCCAGCCACACCGCATCTATGGGATTGACGGAAAGCGGGACAAGTTGCGCCGTCCCGCCGGCCCCGAGGCGCTCGACCGCGGCTTCGGCATGAAGCCAGGGATCGAACCCGATGCGGAGCCCGGCGGCCTCGGTCCGCAACACCTCCGCCGGCGGCTGCTCGACAAGGTGCCGGCGCTGCCAGAGCACCGGGTCCGTCTCGGCCGCCGCCTGTGTGACGTAACGGCCATCCACGAACAGGAAGGCCCTGTCCGGCAGGACCAGCGCCAGGCCGGCGCTGCCGGTGAAGCCGGTCAGCCAGGCCAGCCTCTCCCCCGACGGAGGAACATATTCGCCGAGGAAGTCATCGGCGCGTGGGATGAGCATGCCGTCGACGCCGAGGCGGGCGAGTTCGGCGCGAAGGGCGGAGAGGCGTCGGACGTGATCCATCACGGGTTTGGTGTATCCAGCGTTAACCTTGAAACATAACACGCTGTGGAATCATGCGATTTTCGCATGCCTCTACTGTGACCTCCATGCATCAGATGTGGCGCGGAAACACCTATGTTGCACCTGCGAAGCGCGGTCGCGAGCAGGCCATCGGGGCCTCCGGACCACGCCGCACGACAGAGAGCATCATGGACCCCCGCCGAAACCAGGAACAGATCGGCCTGTTCACCAGCTTCAACCCGGCTGCCACCAGCGAGATCGACGCGATCCGCGCGGCCGCGGTGCGCGCCCGTGACGAGGCGCTTGCCAAGGCGCTGCGCAGCGCCTTCACCCGCATCGGTCAGGCTCTCGGCAGCGTCGGCCAGGCACTGCTGAACTGGCCCGAGCGCCGCCGCACCTATGAGAGCCTGCGCAGCCTGACCGATCGCGAACTGGCGGATATCGGCCTCACGCGCGGCGACATCGCCCGGGTGTTCGAACCGGAATTCCGGGCTCCGGCCAAGACGCCTGCCAATGCCAATGCGCCCGTCCCGGGTGGGGCACGCCCCCGCGCGGCCTGACGGCCATTCCATGGGGGCCAAGCCCCTCCCCTGAAGGTCCCCATGGACTCACGGGGCCGGCGCCGCCCCCCGCGCCGGCCCCGTCGCTTCGTACGGGGTCAGGCGCGACGCCGGAGTACCAGCGTTGTCCAGGCGCCCTGGGGCAGCCGGCGTTCCAGCACAAGCCCGCGTCGGCGATGCGCCGCCAGCACCATCCGGGCCTGCGTGTCGAGAAGCCCCGCCAGGATCGCCGTGCCGCCCGGCGCCAGCGCGATCGACAGCGACGCCGCCATGGAACAGAGCGGCCGGGCCAGGATGTTGGCGAAAACCAGGTCATAGGGGCGGCCGCGCCGGACATGCCGGTCCCGCCAGCCATCCGCGACGCGCGCCCGCACCAGCGCGCCGACACCATTCATCCGGGCATTCTGTTCCGCGACACGCACGCTCCACGGCTCGATGTCCGTGGCCAGGACCTTCCGCCGCAGCCGCTTCGCCGCCCCCATCGCGAGAATGCCGGAGCCGGTGCCGAGATCGAGGACCCGGCTCCGCCGGCGGCCGTCCTGCGCCACACGCTCGAAGGCGACCAGGCAGCCGCGAGTCGAGCCATGTTCACCGGAGCCGAAGGCGATCCCGGCATCCAGCTTCAGCACGATGCGGCCATGCACCCGCCGGTCCGGCAGATGCGTCGGGCGGATCAGGAACCGTCGGCCGACCGGCGATTCGGGAAAGGACTGCAAGGTGCGGGCCAGCCAGCCCTCGGCTTCCACGGGGGCAGCCTGCAGGGGTGGCGGCTCGATGGCGGAAACCAGCGCGGCCAGCGCCATCGCCCCGGCAAGTTCCTCGTCCCCCGCCCCCTGCGGGCGCACGCCTTCCACACGCCAGGTGTCGGTCGCCTCGTCGCGGAACAGCGCGACGGATCGGCACACGGTCTGCAAGGCGGCCTCGAAGGCGGGCACGGCGCCTTCCGGCAGGGCGTCGATCCAGATCGTCTCCAGCGGGTCGGCGCGGCGGTCCCGACGCTGCGAATAGGTGTCCCTCGGCATCAGACCTCGCTCGCCTTCTTCAGGAAGCCGGCCATCAGCCGCTTCGCGCCGGTGTGGTCGAACTCGACATCCACGCGGCTGTCCTCCGTGCCGCGCACGGTGCCGTAGCCGAATTTGTCATGGAACACACGCTCCCCGGCGGCGAAGCCGGCCTCCGGCGCGGGGCGTTCACGCACCTCCCACGCGCCGGCGTCGATCACCCTCGGGCGCCGCGCCAGCAGCCCGCCGCCGGCGAAGACGGATGGTGCATCCACCATCCGCTGCGCCCGCATCCCCGCCGCGCCTTCGCGGAGGATGGCATCGTGCGGCAACTCGTCGAGGAAGCGCGACGGCAGGGAGGAGGTCCAGTTGCCGTAGATGCGCCGGTTCGCCGCATGGCTGATCACCGCGTGCTTCCGCGCGCGCGTGATGCCGACATAGGCGAGCCGCCGTTCCTCCTCCAGCGCGCGCTCGCCGCCCTCGTCCATGCTCCGCTGCGACGGGAAGACCCCTTCCTCCCAGCCGGGCAGGAACACGGTGTCGAACTCCAGCCCCTTGGCGGCGTGCAGCGTCATCAGCTGCACGCGCTCGCCCTCCGCATTCTCGTCGTTCTCCATCACCAGCGCGACATGGTCCAGGAAGCCGGCGAGCGACTGGTAGTCGGCCAGAGCGCGCAGCAGCTCCTTCAGGTTCTCGAGCCGGCCGGGCGCCTCCGGGCTGCGGTCGGCCTGCCACATGGCGGTGTAGCCGCTTTCCTCCAGCAGGGTCGCGACGGCGACCACATGCCCTTCCTTCGCATTCACCTCGCGCCAGCGCGCAAAGCCGCGCATCAGATCCCGCAGCGCCGTGCGTGGCTTCGGCCTCAGCGCCTCGCCCTCGGCCAGGCGTTCCGCCGCGTGGGCGAGCGGGATGGACTGCGCGCGCGCGACCTCGTGGATCGCGCGCATCCCGCTCTCGCCCAGGCCGCGCTTGGGCGTGTTCACGATGCGCTCGAAGGCGAGGTCGTCGGAGGGCTGGTGCAGCACGCGCATATAGGCCATCGCGTCGCGGATCTCGGCGCGTTCGTAGAACTTCAGCCCACCGACGACGCGGTACGGGATGCCGAGGGTGATCAACCGCTCCTCGAAGCTGCGGGTCTGGAAGCCGGCGCGGACCAGGATGGCGATCTCGCCCAGCGAGTGGCCGGACCGGCGCGCGGCCTCGATCCGTTCGCCGACCATGCGCGCCTCCTCCTCGCTGTCCCACAGCGAGACGACGCGCACCTTCTCCCCTTCGGCATCGTTGCGCCCGGCGCGCAGCGTCTTGCCGAGCCGCCCGGTGTTGCGCGCGATCAGGCCGGCGGCGGCGCCGAGGATGGGGCGGGTGGAGCGGTAGTTGGCTTCCAGGCGCACCACCTTGGCGCCGCGGAAGTCCTTCTCGAAGCGCAGGATGTTCTCGATCTCGGCGCCGCGCCAGGAATAGATGGACTGGTCGTCGTCGCCGACGCAGCAGATGTTCTGCGGCTGCGGATCGGGCCGCTGCGCCAGCAGCCGCAGCCAGAGATACTGCACCAGGTTGGTGTCCTGGTACTCGTCGACCAGGATGTAGCGGAGGCTGCGGTGGTAGTCGGCCAGTATGTCGGGCCGCGTGCGCAGGATCTCCGTCATGTGCAGCAGCAAGTCGCCGAAGTCGGCGGCGTTCAGCTCCAGCAGCCGCTTCTGGTAGCCTTCGTAGAGGGCGCGGCCGCGGCCGTTCGCGTAGTCGGTGTCCTCGGCCGGCGTCACGCGCGCGGGCGTCAGGCCGCGGTCCTTCCACCGCTGCACAACGGCCATCATGCCCTGCGCCGGCCAGCGCTTCAGGTCGACCGACGCGGCGTCCATGACCTGCTTCAGCAGGCGCAGCTGGTCGTCGGCATCGAGGATGGTGAAGTTCGTGCGCAGGCCGACAACCTCCGCGTGGCGGCGAAGCATCCGTGCGCAGAGCGCGTGGAAGGTGCCGAGCCACAGCCCTTCCGCCGGCCGGCCGAGGATGGCCGCCACGCGTTCCCGCATCTCCCGCGCGGCCTTGTTGGTGAAGGTGACGGCCAACACCTCCCACGGGCGCGCGCGCCCGGTCATCAGGAGATGCGCGAAGCGGGTGGTCAGCACACGGGTCTTGCCCGTTCCGGCGCCGGCAAGCACCAGCAGCGGGCCGTCGAGCGTCTCCACGGCCTCCCGCTGCTCGGGGTTGAGCTTCGCGAGGTAGTCGGCACCGCCCATGGAGTTCACGCCCGGTCCTCCGGCCGATGGGGGAATGGCCGCACGTGGCGGGGCCGCATCACTGGCAGGTTCCCACGCTGCCCGCGGCGCAGACGCGCTGCCCGTCCGTCCAGCGTGCGCCGTCCAGCACCGCGCCCGAGAAATCCGCACCCAGCAGTTCCGCCCCCGTCAGGTCGGCGCCGGTCAGGTCGGCGCGGAACAGGCGGGCCCGCCGCAGGTCGGCGCGGCGCAGCGCCGCCCCGCGCAGCGATGCCCGGGTGAAGTCGGCCTCCCGCAACGTCGCCTCCGTCAGGTCCGCGCCGGCCAGGTCGGCGGAGACGAAACGCGCATCGGTGCCGTCCACGCCCGCCATCCGCGCGTCGTGCAGCCTGGTCCGCTGGAAGGAGGCATCGCGCAGATGCGCACGGGCGAGGTCGGCGCCCGTCAGGTCCCGCCCGTCGAGCAGGCAGCGTCGCCACACCACCTCCGGCGCGGGCGGATCGGTGCAGGCCGCGGCCACGGGCCCCGCAAGACAGGCCGCGAGCAGCACGAGGATGGGGAGTTGGCGCTGGGACACGCGCGGGGATATAGAACAAGGGCCGAACATCTCCAACCGACCTCGTCGCATCCTCGCACCCTTGGGCCAGATTTCCGCATTCCTCGAATGGTCGGCCCGCCGGGGCGGGGCGCTGCTGGGCTTCGGCGTCTTCGCCGGGGTGCTGGTCCCGCCGCTTGCCGCGGCGACGCGCGACGTGGTGACGCCCGTTGTCGCCTGCCTGATGACGCTGGTGCTGCTGCGTGTCGATTTCGGGCAGGTGCTGGGTTACCTGAAGCGCCCGTTCCTGGTCGCCACGCTGCTGGTCTGGGTGATGCTGGCCTGCCCGCTGATCGTCTTCGCGCTGGTGCGTGCGGCGGGGCTGGACGGGCCTCTCGGCGCCGCGGTCGTGATCATGGCGACGGGGTGCGCGGCCACCTCCTCCCCCGCCTTCGCGCGACTGGTCGGGCTGGACGGCGAGATCAGCCTGGTGGTGGCCGTGCTCTCCACGCTGCTCGTCCCCTTCACGGCCCCGCCCCTGGCGCTTGGCCTGCTCGGGATCGACCTTGCGATCTCGCTCGAGGGCCTGATGCTGCGCCTGGCGCTGGTGGTGGGCCTGCCACTGCTGATCTCCCTCGCGATCCGGCGCATTGCGGGCCAGGCGCGGCTGACGCGTCACGGGCGGGCAGTGGACGGCGCGGTGGTGCTGCTCGTCGTGCTGTACGGCTTCGGCGTGATGGATGGGCTGCAGGCGAGGATCCTGGCCGAGCCGCTCTGGGTCCTCGGCGGCGTGCTGCTGGCCTTCGCGGGGAATTTCGGCCTGAACCTGCTGACCGCGCTGGCGATGCGGCCCTTGGCGGGGCCGGGCGTGGCGCTGGCGGCGGGACTGCTGTCGGGCAACCGGAACATGGCGCTCTACCTGGCTGTGCTGCCGGCCGCGACCGACCCGCGCATCCTGCTGTTCTTCGCGCTCTGCCAGTTTCCCCTGTTCCTCAGCCCCTTCCTGCTGCGGCCGGTCTACGACCGCATCCGGCGGCATGGCGCGTGATGCGCCTGGACTGCAGGGCGCGTGATGCGCCTGGACGGCATGGCGCGTGACGCGCCTGGACGGCATGGCGCGTGACGCGCCGGGGGCGGTGCCATAGGCTTCGTCTCCGACACTGGAGGAAGCGTGCATGGCTTGGCCCGATCCACGACGCCCCGGGGAACCGGCGGACCCGAACCGGCCCTGGCATTGGGTGACGCGCAGCGAGGATGGCGGCCTGCATCCCCTCCCGCTCGGCTGGAACCCGCATCTGCGGCACTGGGTCGCCTGGGACGGTGCGACGCTGTCCGTGGAGGAGGCGGCGCGGCGCTTCGGCTATCTCGGCCCCTGCCTGACCCCGGCCGAGACGCAGGCACAGATCGCCGAAGCCGCCGCCGTCCCCGCGGCGGACTCGCCCGAACGGGCGGCCGAACCGCCACGCGGCCTCGCCGCGCTCGCCGCCTCGGCCGTGCCGGACCCTCCGCCGGCGATGGTCTACCGGAAGGACGCGATCCGCATCCACCTGCTCGTCTTCGCGGGCACGCTGATCGGCACGGTGTTCCTGATCGACAAGTTCAACGTGATGCGGTGAGGCGCCGCCCGGCCGGGCGACGCCACGGCATCACTCCGCCGCCTTCGGCCGGACGCCGAGGAGATGGGCGATCGCGTAGGTCAGGTCGGCGCGGTTCAGCGTGTAGAAGTGGAATTCGTCCACGCCATTGGCCTGCAGCAGGCGCACCTGTTCGGCGGCGACCACGGCGGCGACCATGCGGCGCGTCTCCTGGTCGTCGTCGAGGCCATCGAACAGGCGGGCCATCCAGGCGGGCACCGAGGCGCCGCACATGGCGCTGAAGCGCTGCACCTGCTTGAAGTTCGACACCGGCAGGATGCCCGGCACGATCGGCACCGTGATCCGCGCCGCGCCGCATCGGTCGAGGAAGCGCAGGTACACATCGGTGTCGAAGAAATACTGCGTGATGGCGCGCGTCGCACCGGCATCGATCTTGCGCTTGAGGAAATCGAGGTCCGCGCCGCCCGACTTCGCGGCCGGATGGGTTTCCGGATAGGCGCCGACGCTGATGTCGAAATCGGCGATCCGCCGCAAGCCGCCGACCAGGTCCTCGGCCTGGGCGTAGCCACCGGGATGGGGGGTGTATTCGGTGGCGCCGGCCGGCGGGTCACCCCGTAGCGCGACGATGTGGCGCACCCCCGCTTCCAGGTAGCCGCGCGCGACCTCGTCCACCTCGTCCCGCGTCGCGCCGACGCAGGTGAGGTGCGCGGCCGGGGTCAGGCTGGTCTCGCGCGCCAGCCGTGCCACAGTCTCATGCGTGCGGGCGCGGGTGGAGCCGCCGGCGCCATAGGTGACCGAGACGAAGCGGGGCGCAAGCGGCTCCAGCCTCCGGATCGCGGTCCAGAGGCTCTGCTCAAGGGCCTCGTTCTTCGGGGGGAAGAACTCAAAGGACAGCTTCGGCGGGGGCAGGTCGGTCGGCTGCGGCAGGCCCGCGATCCGCGGTCCCGTCAACCAGCGTTGCAGCGTTCCGGCCAGGGGGGCATTGAGCGCGACATTCATCGGGCAGGGTCCCCGCTCCGGGTTGCATAAGGGCGTGTGGCGAAGCGTGACCGGTCGCATTGCACCGTTCCGCTCCGCTGCGCTGCCGCATATAAGGGTGCCGACACGTCCCAGGAAGCCCTGGGCGCGACAGGTCGGGCCATGCCCGGCGCGCTGCGATCCGGAGGGATGACTTGACCCGCACCCGACGCCTGCCCCCCCGCTTCTTCCGGCCAGCCCTTGCGCTTGCCCTGGCACTGGGGCTGTCCGCCTGCGCGACCCGCCCCGATCCGGGCGATGCGGAGGCCGTGGCCGAATTCCGTGCGACCAACGACCCGCTGGAGCCCCTGAACCGCGGCCTGTTCTTCATCCATGACGGCATCGACACGCTGGTGCTGCGCCCGGTCGGCGAGGCCTATCAGATCTTCATCCCGCCGGAGGTGCGGACCGCGATCCGCAACGTGCTGGGCAACCTGCGGACCCCGGTCATCCTGGTGAACGACGTGCTGCAGGGCGAACCGCACCGCGCAGCGACCACCATGGGGCGCTTCCTGGTGAACACCACGGTCGGCATCGGTGGCATCTTCGACCGTGCGACCGATTTCGGCCTGCTCGGCCATACCGAGGATTTCGGCCAGACCCTGGCCGTCTGGGGCGCGCCGGAAGGCCCCTATCTGTTCGTCCCGGTCTTCGGGCCAAGCAACCCGCGCGACCTGGTGGGACAGGCAACGGATGTCGCCATCAACCCGCTTACCTGGGTCAGCGGCGGCGAGACTCTCGACGCCATCAACATCACGCGAACCGCGGTAACGGTGGCCGAGACCCGGGCCGGGCTGATCACGCCGCTCGACCAGCTTCGCGCGGGGTCGATCGACTATTACGCGGCCCTGCGAAGCGCCTATCGCCAGCGGCGCGTTGTCGAAATCCGGAACCAGCCCTCGTCCGCGTCGCCTGCCGCGTCCGGCACCGGCTTCGGCATCGGCACCGGCATGCAGGGGCTGCGCCCTTGAGCGCATCCCAGGATGGATACGCGGCACGATGTGCCGCGGAGGAGAGAGTGATGACCAGGACCCCCCGCCGCACGTTGCTTGCCGTCCTGCTCGGCAGCATGGCCGCGCGGCCCGCCCTGGCGCAGCAGGTCGACATTGCGCGCGCCGCCACCTTCATCCAGGCCACCGGCGAGGAGATGGTGGCCGCGATCAACGCGACCGGCGTTCCCCTTGCGCAGCGGCGGGAACGTGTCGCCGGGATCCTTCGCCGTGCCGTGGACGTCGAGAATGTGGGCCGCTTCATCCTCGGCCGCTGGTGGCGCACCGCGACGCCGGACCAGCAGGCCGAATACATGCGCCTGTTCGAGGAGGTGCTGATCCGCAACCTCTCCGCCCGCTTCGGCGAGTTCCAGGGCGTCCGCTTCGCGCTTGGGCGCGCGCAGGCGCGCACGGAGGAGGATGCGCTGGTCAACACCGTCATCGAGCGCCCCGGCAGCCCGGCCTTCGGGCTCGACTGGCGCGTGGCGGAAGTTGGAGGCCAGCCGAAGGTGGTGGACGTCATCGCCGAGGGCACCAGCCTGCGCCTGACGACGCGGAGCGAATACAGCAGCGTCATCGCCCGCAACGGCAACAGCGTGGAGGCGCTGCTGGTGGCGATGCGCCAGCAGATCCGTCAGCTCGCCTCGCGCGAAGGCGGCTGAACCGCGCCCGGCCACCGCACGCTCTCGAAGACGAGCATGCGGTGGCCCTGGTGGCGGAACTCGCCGCACTCCGTCATGCCGATGTCGGTCAGCACCCCGCGGGAGGCGAGGTTGGTGTCCCGCGCCACCGCGATGATGCGCCCAAGCCCGGCGCGATGGCCGAATTCCAGCGCGGCGGCGGCCGCTTCCCGGGCGTAGCCCTTGCCCCGGCATTCCGGCCACAGCGCGAAGCGCAACGCGACGCCGCGCCCGTCCGGCCGCTCCATCAGGCCCGTGATGCCGAGGAAGTCGCCCGTCGCGCGCTCGAAGACCGACCAGGTGCCGTAGCCGCGCACCAGCCAGAATTCCATGTCGTCCTCAAGCTCCTCGCGCGTCCGCTCGAGGCTGCGGGTGCCGTGGAGCATGAGGCCGAAGACGCGCTCATCCGCCTTCAGCCGCTGGAGTTCCGGCAGGTGCTCCGGCCCCGGCGGCAGAAGGGACAGCCGCGCCGTCGTCAACGTGCGCGGCGCGGCGAGGATGGGGCCGGTCACCGCGCCAGCGGACGGTACTTGATCCGGTGCGGCTGGTCCGCCGCGGCGCCGAGGCGGCGTCGCTTGTCGGCCTCATAGGCCTCGAAGTTGCCCTCGAACCACTCGACATGGCTGTCGCCCTCGAAGGCGAGGATGTGGGTGGCCAGGCGGTCGAGGAACCAGCGGTCGTGGCTGATCACCACCGCGCAGCCCGCGAATTCCTCGAGCGCATCCTCGAGCGCGCGCAGCGTGTCCACGTCGAGGTCGTTGGTCGGCTCGTCCAGCAGCAGCACGTTGTGCTCGCGCTTCAGCATCTTCGCCAGGTGCACGCGGTTGCGCTCGCCGCCCGACAGGATGCCGACGCGCTTCTGCTGGTCCGCGCCCTTGAAGTTGAAGGCGGCGACATATGCGCGCGACGCGATGGTGCGCTTGCCGATGGTGATCTGGTCCATCCCGTCGGAGATTTCCTGCCAGACCGTCTTGTTGTCGTCGAGGCTGTCGCGGCTCTGGTCCACGTAGCCGAGCTTGACGGTGTCGCCCACCACCAGCGTGCCGGCATCAGGCGTCTCGACTCCGGTGATCATCTTGAACAGCGTGGACTTGCCGGCGCCGTTCGGACCGATGACGCCGACGATGCCGCCCGGCGGCAGCTTGAAGTCGAGATCGTCGATCAGCAGGCGGTTGCCGTAGCCCTTGCGGAGGTTCTCGGCGACGATGACGGTGTTGCCGAGCCGCGGCGGCGGCGGGATGATGATCTCCGCCTCGCCGCCCGCCCGATCCTGGCTCTTCTGCAGCAGTTCCTCATAGGCCGTGATGCGCGCCTTGGACTTGGCCTGGCGCGCCGCGGGGCTGCGGCCGATCCATTCCTGCTCGCGCGCCAGCTGGCGCTGGCGGGCGCTTTCCTCGCGCTCCTCCTGCTGCAGGCGCTTGCGCTTCTGGTCGAGATAGGCGGAGTAGTTACCCTGGTACGGGAAGCCGCGCCCGCGATCGACCTCCAGGATCCAGTTCGTTACGTTGTCCAGGAAGTAGCGGTCATGGGTGACGACCAGCACCGCACCCTGCCATTCGCGCAGCGTCTTCTCCAGCCAGGCGACGCTTTCGGCGTCCAGGTGGTTCGTCGGCTCGTCGAGCAGCAGCATGTCCGGCTTCTCGAGCAGCAGCTTGCACAGCGCCACGCGCCGGCGCTCACCGCCCGAGAGGTGGGCGACCTTGCTGTCGAAGGGCGGGCAGCGCAGCGCGTCGAGCGCGATCTCGATCCGGCGCTCCAGTTCCCACCCCTCGGCGGCGTCGATCTTCTCCTGCAGCTCGGCCTGCTCGGCGAGGAGGGTATTCATCTCCTCCTCGCCCATCTCCTCGGCGAACTTCTCGGAGATCTCGTTGAAGCGGGCGAGGTTGGCGGAGAGCTCGGTGAAGGCCTCCATCACGTTCTCGCCCACCGTCTTGTCGGGGTTCAGGTGCGGCTCCTGCGGCAGGTAGCCGACGCGCGCACCTTCCGCGACCCAGGCCTCGCCGCCGAATTCCTTGTCGATCCCGGCCATGATCTTCATCAGCGTGGACTTGCCGGCGCCGTTCGGGCCGAGCACGCCGATCTTCGCGTCCGGCAGGAAGGACAGGGTGATGCCTTTGAAGACCTCACGTCCGCCCGGATAGGACTTGGTGAGATCCTTCATCACATAGATGTACTGCCAAGCGGGCATCGGCTGGGACTTCCGGCGGAAATGGGGAGGGGCTGCGGGTTCTACCCCGGCCGCCCCCCCGCTGCAAACCGGCGGGAATGGGCCCGGCAGGATTCGAACCTGCAACCAAGCCGTTATGAGCGGCCCGCTCTGACCGTTGAGCTACAGGCCCGGCCCGCCCCCTGAATCGCCCAGGGCGGGCCGGGGCGCAAGCGTCAGGCCAGGCCGGCCTCCACCTTCGCCGATGCGCCGCTGATGATGCCGAGCTTCTCGCCGGCCGCGCAGCGGGCCTGGCTGGCAAGCCCCCTTTCCTGCCGGGCGATGGCGGCGCGGGCCTCGGCCTCGGCCTCCGCGGGCGGCAGGACCAGCACGCCGGACTCGTCGGCCAGCACCGCGTCACCCGGCATCACCACCACGCCGCCGATCGAGACCGGCACGTTCATCCGCCCGCCCAGGTCGTAGATGCGGGTCGTGATCGGCGCGAGGCCGCGGCACCAGAGCGGGAAGTCCGACGCCTCCACCTCCTCGATGTCCGTGCAGGGGCCGTCCACGATCCCCGCCTTGCAGCCCGCGGCCTTGGCCGCCACCGTCACGCCGCCGCCCCAGCAGGCGTGCCGGTCGTCGCCCAGCCGGTCCACCACCAGGATGTCACCGGGCCGCAGCAGGCCGAGGGCGTGGTGCAGGATGGTCGAATCCGGCCCCGGGCATTGCACCGTCACCGCCGTGCCGGCCACCCGGCGGCGCAGCAGGCCCTGCACGCGCCGGTCCACGAAACCCCAATGGCGCCAGTGCCCGACCGTCGCCGTCTCGGTCTTCTCCAGCAGGGCGACGACCTCCGCGCTGACCGGCGCGGGCATCCTCTCCACCACGTATTTCGGCACTCTCGTCACTCCCTTCCCAGGGCTCGGGTGAATCCGACCAGGCGCTCCACCAGCAGCACGACCCCCAGCGCGACGCCGATCAGCGTCATGGCCAGCGCCGCCACCAGGGGGTCGGTCCGGTTCTCGGCATAGCGGAACATCTCGACCGGCAGGGTCGAGAGCCGGGGCCCGACCAGGAAGAGGCTGATGACCGTCTCGTCGAAGGAGACGAGGAAGCAGAGCGCCCCCGCGGCCACCGCGCCCGGCGCGGCGATCGGCAGCGTCACGCGCAGCGCCGCGCGCAGCGGCGTGGCGCCGAGCGTCCAGGCCGCTTCCTCCAGGTCGCGGGGCACGGCGGCGAGGGCGGTGGTCATGATCCGCACCGCGAAGGGAAGCGCGATCATGGAATGTGCCAGCAGCAGCCCCGGCCAGGTGGCGGCCAGCCGCAACGGCTGCAGGGCGAGCAGCAGCGCCAGCCCCAGCACCAGGGTGGGCAGCAGCAGCGGCGCGGCCAGCAGGCCGGCGATCGCGTCGCGCCCCGGGAAGCGCAGCCGCGCCACCGCATAGGCCGCGGGGATGCCCGTCAGCAGCGCCACCGCCGCGACGGCCAGTGCCAGCAGGGCGGAGTTGCGGAGCGCCGCCATCAGCTCGGCATTCGCCACCAGCGCCGCATACCAGCGCAGCGACAGGCCGGGCGGCGGGAAGGTGAGGAAGTCACCCGCCGAGAAGGAGATGACTGCCACCAGCAGCGCCGGCGCCAGCAGCAGCGCATAGCCCGCGCCGGCGAAGGCGCGCAGCACCCAGCCGGGCCTCATGCCGCGCCCCGCCGCGCCAGCAGGCCGCGCAGCAGCATCGCGGCCGCGAGCGCGCCCAGCAGCAGCATCGCCATGGCCGAGGCCGCTGGCCAGTCCACCGTCTCCAGCGCCAGGTCGAAGATCTCTGTCGCCACCACGAAGACCCGCCCTCCCCCCATCAGCCGCGGCGTGACGAAGGCCGAGATGCCGAGCACGAGGGTGAGCAGGAAGGCCGCCAGCAGCGCCGGCGCCGCCAGCGGCAGCGTGACGCGCAGGAAGGTGCGCGCGCGGGTGGCGCCGAGCGTCGCCGCCGCCTCCTCAAGCCGCGGGTCGAGCCGGCCGAGCCCCGCGATCAGCACGAGGCAGGCATAGGGCATCAGGCTCTCCGTCAGGCCGATCCGCACGCCGGTCCAGTTGTTGATCAGCCGCACGGGCGCATCGGCCAGCGAAAGCCAAGCCAGCGCCGCATTCACCATGCCGCGGTCGCCGAGGATCGCCATCCACCCCACCACCCGCGCGGTGCCGGAGACCAGCAGCGGCGCGACCGCCATCAGCGACAGCACGCCGCGCCACCGCGGCGGCGCCGCGCGGATCAGCAGCGCGACCGGCAGCGCGAGCGCGACGGCGGCGGCGGCGCAGCCCGCGGCGAGGGTGGCGGTGTTGCCGGCGAGTTCCCAGGTGAAGTCGTCGCCGATGATCTTCCCGTAGGTCTCGAGGGTGAGCGCCGGCTCCATCGCCCCGATGTCGCTGGTGCGGTTCAGGCTGATCCGCGCCAGCAGCACCATCGGATAGAGGAACCCTGCCGCGAGGATCAACGCCGCGGGCAGGACCAGCAGCAGCCCGGTCATGCGGGGAAGACGCGCAGGTCGGAGGCGGCGAAGCCGAGCCGCAGCACCGCCCCGACCGGCAGCGCCGCCTCCCGCGTGCCGCCGGGAAGTTCGGCCACCAGCCGCCCCGCCGCGCTGTCGCATTCCAGGGTCACGACGTCGCCCGTGTAGACGCGGCGCGCCAGCGTCGCCTCGACCACGTTGTCGGCGCCGGCCCCTTCCGGCAAGGGGTGGATGCGGTGCGGGCGGATGAACACCTCGACCGCGCCCGCGGATGGAGTCTCCGCGGCGCGCAGGGTGACGCCGCCGCAGCGGATGGCACCCGCGCCCTCCACCTGGCCGGGCAGCCGCGCGGCGCGGCCGACGAAGGTCGCGACGAAGCGCGTCGCGGGACGTTCGAAGATGACCTCCGGTGCGTCCAGCTGTTCCACCCGCCCCTCGTTCATCACCGCCACGAGATCGGCCATGGCCAGTGCTTCCGTCTGGTCATGGGTGACGAAGACGGTGGTGGCGCCGAGCCGCTGCTGGAGGGTCCGGATCTCGTCGCGCACCTCCTCCCGCAGCTTGGCGTCGAGGGCGGAGAGCGGTTCGTCCAGCAGCAGCAGGTCGGGGCGTGGCGCCAGCGCACGGGCCAGTGCGACGCGCTGCTGCTGGCCGCCCGACAGCTGGCGCGGCTTGCGGGTCGCCAGCTGCGACAGCCCGACCAGCGCCAGCGCCTCCGCCACACGCGGCTGGCGGTCGGCCCGCGGGACGCCGCGCATCTCGAGCCCGAAGGCGACATTGGCCGCGGCCGACAGGTGCGGGAACAGGGCGTAGGACTGGAACACCACGCCCATGTTGCGCCGGTGCGGCGGCAGGGCGGTGACATCCTGCCCAGCCACGACGACGCGCCCGGCATCGGGCAGCTCGAGTCCGGCGATCATCCGCAGGGTGGTGGTCTTGCCGCAGCCCGACGGGCCGAGCAGCGCCAGCAACGCGCCACGCGGCAGTTCGAGCGAGATGGCGTCCACCGCCGGATGGGCCGCACCGGGGAAGCGCCGGGTCAGCGCCTCCAGGCGCAGATGCGTCACCGGCCGGACGCCGAGATCACCTCGCGCCGCCAACGCTGGTTCCAGCCGTCGCGCAGCCGCACCATCTCGTTCCAGTCGAGCGGGATGACGCGCTGGCGGAATTCCGGGGCCAGGGCGGTGCGGGCCAGCGCCTCGGGCGAGATCTGCGCGCGCGTGTTGGTGGGACCGTAGAACATGCGTTCGGTGAAGGCCTTCTGCGCCTCGGCCGACAGCGCATGCGCCACGAAGGCCAGCGCCTGCGGGCGGTTCTTCGCATTCGCCACGACGTTGATCGTGTTCACCTGGAAGACCGTGCCTTCTTCCGGCAGGACCACGCCGATCCGTCCACCGGACTGGTCGCGGTAGAGCTGCGCGCGCGCGTTCCAGCCAGTGGCGAAGCGCACCTGGTCGTTCAGGATGAGGGTGTAGCCGTCCGGGTTCGGATCGAAGGTCTGCACGCCCGGTGCCAGTTCCCGAAGCCGCGGCATGGCCGCGCCGACATTGCGCCAGTCGCCGCTCGCGGCATGGGCCAGGATGGCGGTGATGCCGAGGCCCTGGATGTTGGGCGGCGCGGAGAGCGCGACGCGGCCGCGATGCGCCGGCTCCCACATGGCGGCCCAGCGCGTCGGGGCGGGCGTCACGGCACGCGTGTCGTAGACCAGCGCCAGATGGTCGTAGGTGACAGCCGGACCGCAGCGGCCGCCCGAGTCGCGGGCCATCTGGTCGAGTTCGCCGATCACGGGCAGCGTCGTCGCGTCCAGCGGCTCGACCAGCCCCTCCGCGCAGGCGATCGCGGCGGTGGTGACATCCATCAGCACCACGTCGATCTGCGGATCGGCACGCTGGGCACGCAGCGTGCCGAGCATCTGCGCGCTGGTGCCCCCCTCGAAATACTGCACCTGCGTGCCACGGGCGGCGGTGAAGGGGTTCACCACCACCTGCGTGTAGTTGTCGCGGAAGATGCCGGCATAGGATTGCAGCGTCATCCGCCCGCCGGGCTGGGTCTGCGCCAGGGCCGGCGCGGCGAGGCCGAGGCAGGCGATGGCGGCAAGCAGGGCGCGGCGCATGAAGGGAATCCCGGTCCGGTTCGGGCGGGAGAATGGCAAGCCCGCGTGCCTCCTGCCAAGGCCCCGTCCGGAGCCGGCGGGTTGCGGCTACGATCCGAGCAGCGCGCGGATGCGGTCGGCGACTGGCGCCATCGCCACCACCCCGTTCAGGTGGCCGAGCGGCCCGGTCACCTCGGCCAGTTCCGCCGGCCGGCCGAGGCGCTGCAGCAGCGCGACGAGTTCGCGGTTGTAGTCAATCATGAACACCCGGTCGGTCGGCGAGGCGACCACCAGCCAGCGCGCGCGGCTGCGCGACAGCGCGTCCTCCGTGCTGGGGTATTCATGGAGGAACAGCTGGTTCGCGCGGGTAAGGTAGAGGAAGTGGTTGGCGTCCGAGATGCGCGCGCGCGCCAGGGCGGCTTCGTCCAGGGCACGCTCCGCCTCGAACCGGTCGCGGATGCTGCGCGCGGGGTCCTGGCCTTCCGCAGGGCGGCGGCCGAACCGGGCGAGCGCCGGGCGATCCTGCGCATGGACCGTGACGATCTTCAGCGCCTCCGCCAAGCCGCGCAGCGGCGGCTCCCGCCCCGGGAGGTAGTAGTCGCCGTCGCGCCAGTTGGGGTCGAGGCGGATCGGCGCCTCCCAGATGTCGAGCCAGCCGATCATCCAGGGGTCGATCTCCCCCGTGCCGATCACCGGCATGACCCGGTCCACCATGTCAGGGTAGGCCGCCGCCCATTCGATGGCCTGCAGCGCGCCCATGGACGCGCCCGCCACCAGCGCGAGGCGGCGCACCCCGAGATGGTCCAGCAGGCGTTTCTGCACCTCCACGAAGTCCCGAATCGAGACGACCGGGAATTCCACCCCCCAGGGGCGCCCGCTGGCCGGGTTCACCGAGACGGGGCCGGTGGTGACCGTCCGGCCGTCCCGCACGTTGAGGTTCACCAGCGTGTCCGAGGAGATGACGAACCAGCGGTCCGTGTCGATCGCCCGGCCCGGGCCGATGATCGCGTCCCAGTAGCCGGCCGGCTGGCCTTCGGCATAGCGGCCGAAGGCATGGCTGTTGCCGGAGAAGAAGTGGGTGACGAGCACGGCATTGTCGCCCGCGGCATTCAGGCGCCCGGCCGTCTGGTAGCCGATCCTGACATTCGGGATCACGCCGCCGCCGCGGGTGCGGTATTCCCCCGCCTCGAAGACCTGCTTCTCCACCAGTTCGGTCTGGGCGGAGACCGGCGGGACCGCGGACAGCCAGACGAGCGCGAGGGCAGCGGCCAGCCATTGGCGGCGTCGTGCCATGTGATCCCTCCTCCCCTTCGGGCCGCCATGGTGGGGCGGCCGGCGGCGGCCGTGCAAGCCGCCGCGATTGCCGCGGCGGGGGAAGGCTGGTAAGTGCTGCGCGATTGTGCGTCGCAACATCCCGCTTCGGTACTGCCGGAGTGGGTCGGGCGGCGCCCCGCAGGTAGGGTCCCCGCACGATGAACCTGGCCAAGATCCCGACCGGGAAGGCGCCTCCCCACGATGTCAATGTTGTGGTCGAGATCCCCCAGGGCAGCCAGGTCAAATACGAGCTCGATAAGGAAAGCGGGGCCGTGGTGGTGGACCGCTTCCTGTTCACGCCCATGGCCTATCCGGCCGCCTACGGCTTCATACCGGGCACGCTGGCCGATGACGGGGATCCGGCGGATGTCCTGGTCCTGACCCCCGCCCCGGTAGTGCCGGGCTGCGTCATCCGCGCCCGGCCGATCGGCGTGCTGCACATGGTGGACGAGGCCGGTTCGGACGAGAAGATCGTCTGCGTGCCGCACGACAAGGTCCACCCGATGTATTCCGGCGTGACGAGCGCCGAGGAACTGCCGCACATCACCCGCGGCGCCATCGAGCATTTCTTCGCCACCTACAAGGACCTCGAGAGCGACAAGTGGGTGAAGGTCCGCGGGTGGGGCAGCGCCAGCGAGGCGGCGGAGATCATCCTGAAGTCGATGGCCGCCTACGAGGCCGCCGCGCAGGAGGGCTGAAGTCCCCCGCCACCCGGGCCACGGGGGTTTGTTGCCGATTTCCACCCGGGGCGGCGTTGCCAGTGCGTCTGCTTCCCGCCTAGGTTCTCCACAGCCCGTGCCGGGGGCCGGTGGCCGCGCGTCCGCGTGGCCGGCGGTACCGCAAGGCGGGGGGAGCAGAGGGGGACGTCGCCTTGATGACGCTGGCACTACTGTTGATCATCGCGTTGGGCGCCTTATCGATCGCCTATGGCGTGATCACCGCGAAGGAGGTGCTCGGGCGGGACGCCGGCACCGCACGCATGCAGGAGATCGCGAAGGCGATCCAGGAAGGCGCCTCGGCCTATCTGAGCCGCCAGTACACGACAATCGCCATCGTCGGCGCGGTGCTGTTCGTGCTGATCGTGGTGGCCTTCGGCTTCGGCGGCCATGCCTTCGCGGTGGGCATCGGATTCCTGATCGGCGCCCTGCTGTCGGGCGCGGCGGGCTTCATCGGCATGAACGTGTCGGTGCGCGCCAACGTCCGCACCGCGCAGGCCGCGACGCAGTCGCTGGCCGCGGGCCTCGATGTCGCGTTCAAGTCGGGCGCGATCACCGGCATGCTGGTCGCGGGCCTCGCGCTGCTCGGCGTCGCGGTCTACTTCCTGATCCTGGTGCCGATCGGCGGCGCGGCGCCGAACAGCCGCCTGGTGATCGACGCGCTGGTCGCGCTCGGCTTCGGCGCCTCGCTGATCTCCATCTTCGCCCGCCTCGGCGGCGGCATCTTCACCAAGGGCGCCGATGTCGGCGGCGACATGGTGGGCAAGGTCGAGGCCGGCATCCCCGAGGACGACCCCCGCAACCCCGCCACCATCGCCGACAACGTGGGCGACAATGTCGGCGACTGCGCCGGCATGGCGGCCGACCTGTTCGAGACCTATGCGGTCACCATGGTCGCCACCATGGTGCTGGCCGCGATCTCCTTCGCGGACCAGTCGCGCGTGGCGGCCATGCTGTTCCCGCTGGCCATCGGCGCGGTCTGCGTCGTGACCTCCATCGTCGGCACCTACTTCGTGAAGCTGCCGGCGAACAACAACATCATGGGCGCCATGTACCGCGGATTCGTGGTCACGGGCGTGCTGTCGCTGCTGGTGCTGCTGCCGCTGGCCTACATCACCTTCGGCACCGGCACGGTCACGGCCGGCGGCCATACCTTCGGCGCCTTCAGCCTGTTCCTCTGCGGCGCGGTGGGGCTGGCGGTCACGGCGGCGATCGTGTGGGTGACGGAATACTACACCGGCACCGACTTCCGCCCGGTGAAGTCCATCGCGGAGGCATCGCAGACCGGCCACGGCACCAACGTGATCCGCGGCCTCGCGGTCTCGATGGAATCCACCGCCTTGCCGGCGCTGATCATCATCGCGGGCGTGCTGTCCTCCTACGGCCTGGCCGGCCTCTACGGCATCGCCATCGCGACGACGACGATGCTCGCGCTGGCGGGCATGGTGGTCGCGCTCGACGCCTTCGGCCCGGTCACGGACAATGCCGGCGGCATCGCCGAGATGGCGGGGCTGCCGAAGGAGGTCCGGGTCTCGACCGATGCGCTCGACGCCGTGGGCAACACCACCAAGGCGGTCACCAAGGGCTATGCGATCGGCTCGGCGGGCCTTGGCGCGCTGGTGCTGTTCGCGGCCTACACGCAGGACCTGAACTACTTCATCGCCAACCCGCAGACCTATCCCTACTTCGCGGGCGTCGGCGTGCTGAACTTCAGTCTCTCCGACCCGTATGTCGTGGTGGGCCTGTTGTTCGGCGGCCTGCTGCCCTACCTGTTCGGCGGCATGTCGATGACGGCGGTCGGCCGCGCGGCCTTCGCGGTGGTCGAGGAGGTGCGCCGCCAGTTCCGCGAGAAGCCGGGCATCATGGCCGGCACCGACAAGCCCGACTACGGGCGCGCGGTGGACATGCTGACCAAGGCGGCGATCAAGGAGATGATCATCCCCTCGCTGCTGCCCGTCCTCAGCCCGATCTTCGTCTTCGTCGTCATCCTGCTGATCGGCGGCAAGGCGGCGGCCTTCACGGCGGTCGGCGCGATGCTGCTCGGCGTCATCGTCACCGGCTTCTTCGTCGCGGTGTCGATGACCACCGGTGGTGGCGCCTGGGACAACGCCAAGAAGTACATCGAGGAAGGCCACTTCGGCGGCAAGGGCTCCGAGGCCCACAAGGCGGCGGTCACGGGCGACACCGTGGGCGATCCGTACAAGGACACCTCGGGCCCGGCGGTGAACCCGATGATCAAGATCACCAACATCGTGGCGCTGCTGCTGCTGGCAATGCTGGCGCACTGACCACGCCGGCACCACCGAACGAGCAGGGCCGGCGGAGCGATCCGCCGGCCCTTTTCACGTCCACCCCGGGAAGCCCGCGACATGCCACCCCATGACCTGGTCTTCAGCCTGGGACCGAACTGCCGCAACGCCTGGAACACGCGCAGCCATTTCGGCGTCACCCGCGCCTATCCCTTCGACTGGTGGATCACGCCCGCGAAGGCGATGCTGCAGATGCTGGACCCCGGCTTCGCCTTCCATGTCCTGCCCGGGGACCTGGTGGTCACGCCGACCGTCGGGGACGGCGAGAATTCCGTCTACAATCGCCGCCTGAACCTGCTGCACCACCACGACTTCCCGCGAAGGGACCGGCAGGTGCAGGAA
This sequence comes from Falsiroseomonas sp. CW058, assembly GCF_050563535.1. Classification (NCBI taxonomy): domain Bacteria; kingdom Pseudomonadati; phylum Pseudomonadota; class Alphaproteobacteria; order Acetobacterales; family Roseomonadaceae; genus Falsiroseomonas; species Falsiroseomonas sp. CW058. The sequence goes on along the minus strand of NZ_JBNXUO010000005.1, from coordinate 30,489 downwards.
ATCCGGCCGGACGACATCGCCGCCCTGAACGACAAATACGCGGCCCTGTTCGCGCGCTTCCGCCAGGATGTCGCGGATGCGCGCGCGCCGCTGGCGCTGGTCAACGGCATCGCACGCGGCTGGCCGCAGGAGCCGGGCGGAACGGGGCGCCCCGACCGGCACCTCAACGGCGCGATCGCGCCGCAGGAACTGGTCGATGGCATCCGGTCCCGGCTCGGGTCGAAGGTCACCGTCGCCATCGTGACGGTCGGGCCGGAGCAGGTCATCCGGTTGGACGGGGGTGTGCAGGTATCGCGGCCGGATCTCGGCCGGCGCGAGCCCCGCGGCACCGTGCCGGGCTATGCCGAGCCGGTGCACGCCTTCCGCGCCTGCTACCAGACGCTCGGCCTTGAGCCCGCCGGGCCGGGCTGAGGCTCAGCCGACGCGCAGACGGTCCGGGATGCGCAGGCCGAGCCGGTTCGGCACGGGCCAGACCTCCCGCATCGTGCGCAGAATTCGGAAGCCGGCCGCGACGTAGTTGGGCAGGGCGCGCGGGTGATCGGCCGTGCAGGTGTTCACCGTCAGCATGCGCGGCCCATCTGACCAGGCGGTGTCGATGGCATGCCGCAGCATCGCCGTTCCCATCCCCCGCCCGATCGCATGCGGCATCAACCCGAAATAGGAGAGGTTCGTGCCGGCATCGCCGCCCCGCCGCTCCAGTTCGTAGAAGCCGGCAGGTTCGCCATCCTGGTAGAGCACATGGATCGACACCTCGGGCCGGGCGAGCAGCGCCGCGACCTCCTCGTCCGCGACCGTCCGGCGCAGCCACCAGACCCAGTCCCGCCCGACCGTGTCATAGAGGTAGCGGTAGAAGGGCACCGAACAACGCGCAACACGCGTCATCGCCGCCCCGTCCGGGAAGGCCGGCGCGGGGCCTTCGGGCGGGGCGTCCATCCGCAGGAAGGTCACGTCCACCGCGATGCGCGTCACCGCCTCGCGCATCGCGCCCGCCGCCGCCCCCATCTCAGTTGTCCAGGAAGCTGCGCAGCTTTCGGCTGCGGCTCGGGTGCTTCAGCTTGCGCAGCGCCTTCGCCTCGATCTGGCGGATGCGCTCGCGCGTCACGTTGAACTGCTGCCCGACCTCCTCCAGCGTGTGGTCGGTGTTCATGCCGATGCCGAACCGCATGCGCAGCACGCGCTCCTCGCGCGGGGTCAGGCTCGACAGCACCCGCGTCGTCGCCTCGCGCAGGTTGGACTGGATCGCGGCATCGAGCGGGATGATCGCGTTCTTGTCCTCGATGAAGTCGCCGAGGTGGCTGTCCTCCTCGTCGCCGATCGGCGTCTCGAGGGAGATCGGCTCCTTCGCGATCTTCAGCACCTTCCGCACCTTCTCGAGCGGCATGCCGAGCTTCTCGGCAAGCTCCTCGGGCGTCGGCTCGCGGCCGATCTCGTGCAGCATCTGGCGGCTGGTGCGGACCAGCTTGTTGATCGTCTCGATCATGTGGACCGGGATGCGGATGGTCCGCGCCTGGTCTGCGATGCTGCGCGTGATCGCCTGACGGATCCACCAGGTCGCATAGGTGCTGAACTTGTAGCCGCGGCGGTACTCGAACTTGTCGACCGCCTTCATCAGGCCGATGTTGCCTTCCTGGATCAGGTCCAGGAACTGCAGGCCACGATTGGTGTATTTCTTGGCGATGGAGATCACCAGGCGCAGGTTCGCCTCGATCATCTCCTTCTTCGCCTGGGTCATGTCGCGCTCGCCGCGGCTGACCGTGCTGTAGACGCGCTTGAACTCCGCCACCGGCAGGCCGGTTTCGGCCGCGACCTTGCCGATCTCCCCGCGCACCGCCTCGACGTCGTCCTTGGACCGGGCGGTGAAGTTCTGCCAGCCCCTACCCTTCAGCTTCCCGATGCGCTCGAACCAGGCGGGGTCGAGCTCGCTGCCGCGCCACTGCTCGATGAACTCGTCGCGCTTGACCTTGTTCGCCTCCGCCAGGCGCAGGATCTGACCTTCGAGCGTCGTCAGCCGTCGGTTGAGGCCCTTGAGCTGGTCGACCAGTTCCTCGATCCGGTTGTTGTGGAGATGCACCTTCTCCACCAGCGCGACCAGTTCCTGGCGCTGCTTCTCGTAGGTCTTCTCGCTGCGCGCCGAGGTCTCGCCGCCCGAGGTGTAGGCGTCCATCCGCTTCGAGGTCAGCTTGTGCAGCTTGCCGTAGGCGCCCTCAATCGCCTCGAAGGCGGCCAGCGCCTCCGGCTTCAGCTTCTCCTCGAGCGCGGAGAGGGAGAGGCCGACGGCACCCTCGCTCTCGTCGCCCTCCTCATACTCCTCGGGCTCGGCCGGAGCGCCTTCCGGCGTGTTGGCGCTGGCGGTGCCTTCCAGGTCGATTACGTCTCGCAGCAGGATACGGCCGGCCTTCAGGTCCTCATGCCACTTCACGATGGCCTTGAAGGTCAGCGGGCTTTCGCAGAGCCCGCCGATCATCATGTCGCGGCCGGCTTCGATCCGCTTGGCGATCGCGATCTCGCCCTCGCGCGAGAGCAGCTCGACGCTGCCCATCTCGCGCAGGTACATCCGGACGGGGTCGTCGGTGCGGCCGAGGCTTTCCTCGTCGACATTGCCGCTGCCCTCCTCGTCCTCCTTCTCTTCCTCGTCGGCCTTGGCGACGGGCTTGGCGGCGGGCGCGGCCTCGCCGTCCTCGCTCTCCTCGCTCTCCACCACGTTGACGCCGATCTCGTTCAGCATCGCCATGGTGTCCTCGATCAGCTCCGAGGAGACCTGTTCCGAGGGAAGCGCCGCGTTCAGCTCGTCATAGGTGACGTAGCCGCGCTCCTTCCCCCGGGCGATCAGCTTCTTGACCGCGGCGGTCAGCGTATCGGCCAGGACGCCTTCCACCGCCTCGTCGCGGCCTTCCGCGGTCTCCGCACCGTTCGCCACCTTGGTCGCCATGCCAGACCTGCTCCGTCAACGCCGCATCGCCGCGCCGCGGGGCAACCCCGGGCGCGTGTGCGAATGTCCTCTACCCTATGGGGTGCCGCCTGCGCCCCCGCCGCCCGTCGTCCCGTCCGCCTCGGCCCATTCCCCGCGACGCAAGGCGCCGAGCGCCTCGGTCAGGCGGATCAGGCGCTGCTGCGCGGCCGGGTCGTTGGTGTCCGCCAGGGCCCTCAGCGCCGCCTGGCGATCCTCCGCCAGCTCCGCCTCGCCGCGGAGAAGGCCGAAGAAATGCCACCAGGCATCCAGGGCCTCCTTCGGCTGTGCATCGGCCTGCGCCGCCGCAGGAAGCCCGGGATCACGCAGGAGTGCCGCCGCGAACTCCCCCATTCCGCCTTTCGCGAGGTGGTCCATCAAGGCGCCGGAGTCAAGCTCATGAGCCGATCCGAGCCATGCGAGAACAAGGGCACGGCACCGCGCGATCTCGCCATCCTCGATCTCGATCGCCGCCAGGCTCTCCTCCACGTCATGCAGCAGCCAGGGATGGCGCAACGTGACCCCGAGCAGCGCGCGGGCCTGCGCCTGGCGCGTGCGGGTGCCGGTGATGGCGGGGCGGGCGACCTTGCCCGCCGGCCGCGCGGCCAGGCGCCCGCCGCCCCCACGGGACCGCGTGGCCTCGAAGAAGCGGTCGAGAAGGCTGCGCCGGTATTCCGCAGCGAGGCCCTTGTCCGGAATGGTGGCCGCCACGGCCGCAAGCCGGTTCCGCAGCGCGGCGCGTTGTTCCGGCGTGACCGCCGGCCGACCCTCCGCGATCAGCCCGTAAAGCGCTTCCGAAAGGGGCCGCGCGCCGTCCAGCACCGCCTGGAAGGCCAGCCGCCCCCCTTTGGCCACCAGCGTGTCCGGATCCTCGCCACCCGTCAGTGTGGCAAGCCGCAACGTCCTCTCGGCCGACAGCAGCGGCAGCGCGGCTTCGGCGGCCCGCGCCGCGGCGCGGGCACCAGCGGCGTCGCCGTCGAAGCAGAGCACCGGCTCCGGGCTCAGCCGCCAGAGTTCCTCCATCTGTTCCGCCGTCAGTGCGGTGCCGAGCGGGGCGACCGCGCCGCCGAAGCCCGCCTGGTGCAGGGCAATGACATCCATGTAACCTTCCACGGCAACTACGGGCGCACCGCGAAAGGCCGCCTCCTTCGCGAGGTCGAGCGCGTAGAGGCTGCGCCGCTTCTGGAACAGCGCGGTTTCCGGTCCGTTGACGTATTTCGGCTGGCCATCGCCGAGCATGCGGCCGCCGAAGGAGATCACCCGCCCGCGCCGGTCGCGGATCGGGAACATGACCCGGTTGTAGAACAGGTCGGAGAAGCCCTCGCCCTCCTCCCTCCCCCGGATCAGCCCGGCCTCGGCCAGTTGCTCCTGCGTGATGCCGTCTGCCTTCAGGTCGGCGGCGATCGCCCCGCGACCGCCGCCGGACCAGCCGAGGCCGAAGGTGGCGATGGTGTCGTCAGACACGCCGCGGCGCTTGAGATAGGCCAGGCCCTCGGCCCCCTCGGGCAGGCGCAGCCGGCGCTGGAAGGCCGCGGTGGCGGCTTCCAGCACCCCGAACAGGTCGCGGGCGCGGCGCTCGCGCGCCGCCGCTTCAGGTGTCGGCTTCGGAACTTCGAGCCCGGCTTCCGAGGCGAGGCGCTCCACCGCCTCGGGGAAGGAGGCGCCCTCCGCCCGCATGACGAAGCTGATCGCGTCGCCATGCGCCCCGCAGCCGAAGCAGTGGAAATGGTCGTCATAGACATAGAAGGACGGCGTCTTCTCGCCGTGGAAGGGACAGCATCCCTTCCAGTTCCGCCCCGATTTCGCCAGCCGTGTCTTCCGGCCGATCAGCGCATGCAGCGGCGTCCGCAGCCGGAGTTCGTCGAGGAATTGAGGAGGCAGCGCCATGGGCGCAGCTCCCTTACCACAGGATCACCCTCCGAGGCGCGCCTTCACGAGGGGGTTCGCCTTCGACATGTCGAGCGCGCCTCCGTGCTTCCGCAGCACCGCCATGACCTTCCCCATGTCCTTCACGCTCGCGGCCCCGGCCTCCGCGATGGCGGCATCCACCGCCGCCGCGATCGCTGCTTCGTCCATCTGCTGCGGCAGGAAGGCCTCGATGGTGGCGATCTCCGCCTCCTCCTTGGCGACCAGCTCGGGGCGGTTGCCCTGCCGGTAGAGCTCCACGCTCTCCCGCCGGGACTTCACCATGGAGCGCAGCATCGCCACCACCTGCTCGTCCGGCACCTTGTCCACGCCGGAAGGGCGGGCAGCGATATCCACGTCCTTCAGCTTCGCCAGGATCATCCGAAGGGTGGAAGTCCTGGCAGCATCCTTGGCCAGCATCGCTTCCTTCAGGGAGGCGTTGAAGCGGCTGCGCAGGTCGTCGGCCATGATAGGGTCTCCTTCAGGGCGGTTCTGCCCTGTCATCCATGGCGACGGGATAGCACCCCGGAAGACCCGCTGTGATCCTGGCAGGGACTGGGAAAATTCTTCCCAGTCGCGCCTTTTCCTTGCCTGGGGAACAAATTTCCCACATATGCCCTCCCATGCGGACGGTCGAAGCCATCATCGCCCTCATGGGGGGCCAGGACGCCGCGGCGCAGCGCCTCGGCATCGGGACGGAAGCGGTGCGCAAGTGGCGCCAGGCCCGTTCCATCCCGGCGAAGCACTGGCCGGCCGTGCTGTCCGCCACCGGCCTGACCCTGGACGACCTGCCCAGGGGCAGCGACACCCCCGCCCGCAAGACCCGCACGGAGACTGCCGACGTGACCACCGAGGACACCGCGCCCGAAGGCGCCACCGCCGTGCTGGTGCTGGCCGATGGCGCCGTCTTCTGGGGCCGCGGCTTCGGCGCGCAGGCCACGACGGTCGCCGAGATCTGCTTCAACACCTCCATGACCGGCTACCAGGAGGTGCTGACCGACCCGTCCTATGCCGGGCAGACCATCTGCTTCACCTTCCCCCACATCGGCAATGTCGGCGCGAACCCCGAGGATATCGAGGCGGTGACGCCCGCGGCTCGCGGCCTGATCGTCAAGCAGGACGTGACCGAGCCGTCCAACTACCGCGCCACGCGGCACCTGGATGACTGGCTGAAGTCGCACGGTGTCCCGGGCATCGCCGGCGTCGACACACGCGCGCTGACGGCACGCATCCGCGACGGTGGCGCGCCGGTCGGCGTGCTGGCCTTCCCGGCCGACGGCAAGTTCGACCTCGCCGCCCTGCGCGAGAAGGCGGCGGCCTGGCCGGGGCTGGAAGGGATGGACCTGGCGCGGGAGGTCTCCACCCGCCAGACCTATGGCTGGGACGAGGCCGAATGGGCCTGGGGCCGGGGCTACGGCAAGCTGACCGAGCCGAGGTTCAAGGTCGTCGCCGTGGACTACGGCGCCAAGCGCAACATCCTGCGCTGCCTCGCCGCCGCCGGCTGCGCCGTGACGGTGGTGCCCGCCACCGCGACGGCCGAGGACATCCTGCGCCACGAACCGGACGGCGTCTTCCTCTCCAACGGCCCCGGCGACCCGGCGGCGACCGGCGAATACGCCGTCCCCGCGATCCGCGCCGTGCTGGAGCGGGGCGTGCCGACCTTCGGCATCTGCCTCGGCCACCAGTTGCTTGCGCTGGCGCTCGGCGCGAAGACCTACAAGCTGGAACGCGGCCATCGGGGCGCCAACCAGCCGGTGAAGGACCTGAAGACCGGCAAGGTGGAGATCACCAGCCAGAACCACGGCTTCGCGGTGGATGAGGCGACGCTGCCCGAGGGCGTGGAAGTGACCCATCGCAGCCTGTTCGATGGCTCGAACGAGGGGATCGCCAGCACGTCGAGGCCGGCCTTCTCCGTGCAGTACCACCCGGAGGCGAGCCCGGGGCCGACGGACAGCCATTACCTGTTCCACCGCTTCACCGCGATGATCGAGCGGCATTCCCCGAGGAAGATCGGGACCGGCTGAAGCACGCATGCCGTCCGCCGACACGCTGCTCGTCTTCGCGCTGCTGTCGCTCGGCCTCGCCGTCACGCCGGGGCCGAACATGCTCTACCTCGTCTCGCGCTCGCTCGCGCAGGGGACGGGGGCGGGGATGATCTCGCTGGTTGGGTGCCAGGCCGGGTCGCTGGCGATCATGCTCTGCGCGGCGGCGGGGATCACGGCGGCGCTGCTGGCCGTTCCCTATGCATGGGACGTCCTGCGGCTCGGCGGCGCGGCCTATCTGCTGTTCCTCGCCTGGCAATGCGTGCGCCCGGGCGGGCAGCCGCTCTTCGCGCCGCGCGCCCTGCCGCGTGAACCGGCGGGACGGCTGTTCGGCGTGGGCTTCGCCACCGCGGCGCTCAATCCGAAGGTGGCGCTGTTCTACATGGCGGTGCTGCCGCCCTTCCTGGATGCCGATCGCGGAAGCCTGTTCCTGCAGGCGGCGATACTCGGCGCGACGCAGATCGCGGTCTGCGCGGCCTGGGACGCGCTGCTGGTCTGGGGCGCGGCCGGGACGGCGCGGTTCCTGTCCACCAAGCCGGCCTGGATGGCGGCGCAGCGATGGGTGCTGGGCTTTGCGCTGGCGCTGCTGGCCGTGAAGCTGGCGGCGGAGAGCCGCGCATGATCCGCGCGCTGATCCTCGCCCTGCCGATCTCGCTGCTGGGCTGGTGGGCGCTCCGCCGGCTCGGCCAGGCACGACCGCGGGCCTGGGCCGGCGGCGTGGCGCTCTCGGCGCTCGTCGTCGGGCTCATCGTGCTCTCCGGTGACGATCATCCGGATGGCCGTGCGCTGCTCGCCGGGCTGTGGCTGGGCGTGCACCTGGTGCTGTTCGCCGCCCTGCGGCCGCTGCTGGGAAGGGAGCGTTGATGGAACTCGCGCTCGGCCTCTTTGCGCTCGGCTATTCGGGGCTGGTGCTGTTCGTGCTGGCGGGGTCGCTGCGGCGGGTCTTCCCGCCGGTGCGCGCCGCCTGGACGGCCTTCGGCATCTCGGCCGCCGTGCACGGCCTGACGACGCCGCTGCTGGGCGGCAACCACATGTCCCTCGCCCTGGCCTTCTGGGGCGTGCCGCATGTGCTGCTGCTGCCCGTGCTGCTGTGGTCCGCACGCCGGCAGGAGACGGCGCAGTGACGCCGCGCGACATGCCCGGCGAGCGGCTGCGCAGCAGCGCGACGCATAGCAGCCTGCCGATGCTGCTGGTCTGCCTGCTTCTCGTCGGCGCGGGGCTGATCCTGGCGGCCATCCCCCTGCCTGCCGGCATCGCCTGGCTGTCCGCCATCGCTGGCGCGACGACGCTGCTGTGCGGCCTGGGGCTGGTGCTGCATGCCGCGCTGCGCCGGCCGGAGAGCCTGCGCAGCGAATCCCATTCCGAGATCATCCGGCCGGTCCGCACCGCGCCGGACGACAACGCATAGGTCCGAACGAACATGCCGAAGCGCACCGACATCCATTCGATCCTGATCATCGGCGCCGGCCCGATCGTCATCGGCCAGGCCTGCGAATTCGACTATTCCGGCGCGCAGGCCTGCAAGGCCCTGCGGGCCGAGGGCTACCGCGTCATCCTGGTGAACTCGAACCCCGCCACGATCATGACCGATCCCGGCCTGGCGGATGCGACCTACATCGAGCCGATCACGCCCGAGATCGTCGAGAAGATCATCGCCAAGGAACGCCCGGATGCGCTGCTGCCGACCATGGGCGGACAGACCGCGCTGAACACCGCGCTGAAGCTCGATGCATCGGGCGTGCTGACGAAATACGGCTGCGAGCTGATCGGCGCCAAGGCCGACGTCATCGACAAGGCCGAGGACCGGCAGAAATTCCGCGACGCCATGGCGAAGATCGGCATCGAGAGCCCGAAATCCGCCATCGCCCACACCATGGCGGAAGCCCAGGCCGCGCTGGAGGAGGTCGGGCTGCCCTGCGTCATCCGCCCCTCCTTCACGCTCGGCGGCACCGGCGGCGGCATCGCCTACAACCGCGAGGAGTTCGAGCAGATCGTCTCCGCCGGCCTCGCCGCCTCCATGACGACCGAGGTGCTGGTCGAGGAGAGCGTGCTGGGCTGGAAGGAGTTCGAGATGGAGGTGGTCCGCGACCGCGCGGACAACTGCATCATCGTCTGCTCGATCGAGAACCTGGACCCGATGGGCGTGCACACCGGCGACAGCGTGACCATCGCCCCCGCGCTGACGCTGACGGACAAGGAATACCAGCGCCTGCGCGACGCCTCCATCGCCTGCCTGCGCGAGATCGGCGTGGACACCGGCGGGTCGAACGTGCAGTTCGGCATCAACCCCGCCGATGGCCGCATGGTCATCATCGAGATGAACCCGCGCGTCAGCCGCTCCTCCGCGCTCGCCTCGAAGGCGACCGGCTTCCCGATCGCCAAGGTCGCCGCGAAGCTCGCCGTCGGCTACACGCTGGACGAACTGTCGAACGACATCACGAAGGTCACGCCGGCAAGCTTCGAGCCGACGATCGACTATGTCGTGGTGAAGATCCCCCGCTTCACCTTCGAGAAGTTCCCCGGCACGCCCGCCACGCTCACCACCTCCATGAAGTCGGTGGGCGAGACGATGGCGATCGGGCGCAGCTTCGCGGAGGCGCTCCAGAAGGGCTTGCGCGGGCTCGAGACCGGGCTTTCCGGCCTCGACGACCTCGACATCGCGGACACCACGGCGCTGCGCACCGCGCTCGCGACGCCCACGCCCGACCGTTCCCTGGTCGTCGCCCAGGCGCTTCGCGCCGGCATGTCGGTGGAGGAGATCCACGAGGCCTGCCGCTTCGATCCCTGGTTCATCCGCGAGATCGACCGCATCGTCCAGGCTGAGGCCGTGGTGAAGGCGGAGGGCCTGCCGAGGACCGCGACGGCCTTCCGCGCGCTGAAGGCGCTCGGCTTCTCCGACCGGCGGCTCGGGAAGCTCGCCGGGCTCCCGGACGCGAAGGTGGCGGCGGCACGCCAGGCGCTCGGCGTCGTGCCGGTGTTCAAGCGCATCGACACCTGCGCCGCCGAATTCGCCTCCGACACGCCTTACATGTACTCGACCTACGAGGGCGGCTTCGGCGCGCCCGCCTGCGAATCCCGCCCGACGGACCGGAAGAAGATCGTCATCCTCGGCGGCGGGCCGAACCGGATCGGCCAGGGGATCGAGTTCGACTACTGTTGCGTCCACGCCGCCTATGCGCTGCGCGACGCCGGCTTCGAGACCATCATGGTCAACTGCAACCCAGAGACGGTCTCGACCGACTACGACACCTCCGACCGGCTTTATTTCGAGCCGCTGACGGACGAGGACGTGATCGCGCTGGTCCGCAAGGAGCAGGAACGCGGCGAGGTGCTGGGCTGCATCGTGCAGTATGGCGGGCAGACACCGCTGAAGCTCAGCCAGGCGCTGCACCGGGCGGGCATCCCCATTCTCGGCACCAGCGCGGAAGCCATCGACATCGCCGAGGACCGGGAACGCTTCCAGCACCTCCTGAAGGGCCTCGGCCTCAAGCAGCCGGCCAATGGCACGGCTCGCGACCTGGACGAGGCCGAGCGGGAGGCGGAGCGGATCGGCTATCCCGTCGTCGTCCGCCCCTCCTACGTGCTCGGCGGCCGGGCGATGGAGATCTGCCACAACCGCGAACAGCTTCGCCGCTTCGGCGCAGAGGCGGTGAGGGTCTCGGGCGAGAACCCGATCCTGGTGGACCAGTATCTGGTCGACGCCATCGAGGTGGATGTGGACTGCATCGCCGACGGCCATGGCGAGGTCTATGTGGCCGGCGTGATGGAGCACATCGAGGAGGCCGGCATCCATTCAGGTGACAGCGCCTGCTCGCTGCCGCCCTACTCGCTGCCGCCCGCCATCATCACGGAGCTGAAGGCCGAGACGGAGGCGATGGCCAAGGCCCTGAAGGTGAAGGGCCTGATGAACGTGCAGTACGCCGTGAAGGACGGCGAGATCTACGTGCTGGAGGTGAACCCGCGCGCGTCCCGCACCGTGCCCTTCGTGGCCAAGGCCACGGGCGTCGCGGTGGCGAAGATCGGCGCGCGCGTGATGGCGGGCGCGCCGCTGCGCGAGTTCGGGCTGGATGACAGCGCGGTGTCGCGCCACGTCGCGGTGAAGGAGGCGGTGTTCCCCTTCAACCGCTTCCCCGGCGTGGATGTGCTGCTCGGCCCGGAGATGAAGTCCACCGGCGAGGTGATGGGCCTCGACAGCTCCTTCGAGCGCGCCTTCCTCAAGTCCCAGCTCGGCGCCGGGGTGAAGCTGCCGGAAGCCGGCACCGCCTTCATCTCGGTGAAGGATGCGGACAAGACCGGCGCCGTCACGCTCGCGCGGCGCCTGCTCGAGATGGGGTTCCGGGTCATCGCCACCCGCGGCACGGCCGCGCGCCTGCGGGAGGCCGGGCTGGATTGCGGGGTGGTCAACAAGGTGCTGGAAGGCCGGCCGCATTGCGTCGACGCCATCAAGTCGAACGCCATCCAGCTGGTGATCAACACCGCGAGCGGCGGGCAGACCGTGTCCGACAGCTTCGACATCCGCCGCAGCGCCCTGACGCACGGCGTCCCGCACTACACCACCATGGCGGGCGCCCGGGCCGCGGTGCATGCCATCGCGGCGCTCAAGGGCGGAACACTTGATGTGGCGCCGCTTCAGGCCTACTTTGAGCGATCATTCTGAGCGGGCGGGGGCAAGGGGTCACCCTTCCCCCGCCCTGCCTGTTTTCCCCCGACCGGCTTCCCCGTGCATGCGCCTGTCCCGGAACCCGGGCGCGGCGCCGGCAGGCGGGGCCGGCGGGCTCGTCTGGAGGAAGGACGCGACGTGCAGAAGTTCCCCATGACCGCGGAGGGACTGGCTCGCCTGCAGGACGAACTCAGGCAGTTGAAAGCCGAGGAGCGCCCCGCGGTCATCCGCGCGATCGCCGAGGCGCGTGCGCATGGCGACCTGTCGGAGAATGCCGAGTACCACGCGGCGCGAGAGCGCCAGTCCTTCATCGAGGGCCGGATCGCGGAACTGGAATCGATCATCCCCTCGGCCGAGGTGATCGACGTCTCCAAGATGACGGGCAACCAGGTGCGCTTCGGCGCGCATGTGACCGTGGTGGACGAGGAGACGGAGGACGAGAAGACGTACCGGATCGTCGGCCAGTACGAGGCGGACATGAAGACCGGGTCCATCTCCATCTCCTCCCCGCTCGCCAAGGCGCTGATCGGCAAGAAGGTGGGCGACAGCGTCGAGGTGCCGGCCCCGGGCGGCGCCCGGGTGTACGAGATCGCCGCCGTCCGCTTCGCCTGAACGCGGCATGTCCCCCCTGCGTGGCGAGGCCGCGATCCTCGAACCCGCGGCCGTGCCGCATGTCACGCTCGCCGATGTGCGCGCGGCCGCGGCGCGGATCGGGGGCGCCGTTCTGCGCACGCCCACTATCCGCTGCGACGCGCTGTCGCGCGCGACGGGCGCGCGGGTCCACCTCAAGCTCGACAACCTGCAGGCCACCGGCGCCTTCAAGGAACGCGGGGCGGCCAACCGCATCGCACTGCTGACGGCGCGCGAGCGTGCCGCGGGCGTGATCGCCATGTCGGCGGGGAACCATGCGCAGGCGGTGGCGCGGCATGCCGCGCTCGCCGGCATCGGCGCCACCATCGTGATGCCGCGCTTCACGCCCGCCACCAAGGTCACGCGGACCGAAGGCTGGGGCGCGCGGGTGGTGCTGCACGGCGAAACCCTGGCCGAGGCCGCGGCCCATGCGCATGACCTCGCGCTGCGCGACGGGCTGACCTTCGTCCACCCCTATGACGACATCGCGGTGATCGCCGGGCAGGGCACCGCCGCCCTCGAGATGCTCGAGGACGCCCCGGGGCTGGAGGCCCTGGCCGTGCCGGTCGGCGGCGGCGGGCTGCTGACGGGCTGCGCCGCGGCGGCACTGGAGTTGAAGCCGGGGATCGAGGTATTCGGCGTCGAGGTCGAGGGCTACCCCGCCATGGCGCAGCGGCTCGCCGGCCAACCCGTCAGCGTCGGCGGACCCACCGTGGCGGAAGGCATCGCCGTCCGCGACGTCGGCGAAAAGCCCTTCGCCTGGCTGAAGCACCACCGCATCGAGGTGCTGGTCGTGCCGGAACGGGCGGTCGAGGAAGCGATCGCCATGCTGGCGGAAGGCGCCAAGGTGGTGGCCGAGGGGGCCGGGGCTGCCGGGCTGGCGGCGCTCCTCGCCCATCCGGCACGCTTTGCCGGGAAGGCGGTGGGCATTCCGGTCTGCGGCGGCAACATCGACGCCCGGGCGCTGTCCAACGTGCTGCTGCGCCAGTTGCTGCGCGACGGGCGGATCCTGCGCCTGCATCTCGACATTCCCGACCGTCCGGGGATGCTGGCCGACATCGCCACGCGCATCTCCGCCCTCGGCGGCAACGTGATCGAGGTCAACCACCAGCAGCTGTTCGGCGCGCCGACGGTGCAGAGCACCGAGCTCGACCTGATGGTGGAGGTCCGCGACGCGGGCCAGGGCAACGCCATCATCGCGGCGCTGCAGGCCGGCAATTACGTGGTGCGCCGCGGCTGACGCTCAGCGCGCGGCCTGCTGCGCGCCCGGCTCCCGCGGGTTGACCCGCGCCTCCCAGGGCTGGGGGGCATAGTCCTCCAGCACGCGGCAGTCGCCGGGGTAGGCGGCGCGCATCGCCTCGCAGCGTGCGCGGAACAGCGCGGCGGTCGGGCGCTGGCCCGTCTCCGCCCAGTGCCGCAGGGTGGCGAGAGCCGCCGGATACAGCACGGGCGAGAGCTTCTGGTGCTCGGCATCGTCCACGAAGACCTGGAACAGCCGGTCCCCATGTCCGGCGCGTTCGAGCGTGGTGCGATAGGCGGCCGCGTTCTCGACGAAGACGGTCGTGTCACCGACGCCATGCAGGGTCAGGACGGGGATCGCGACGTCGCCCCCGAGGTCGCCATCCGCGGCCAATCGCGCGCGCGCCGCCGGATCGGCGGCATAGCGCGGGATGCGGGCGTTGAACGCCTCGTCGTCGGCGGTGCCGCGGTATCGCACGCCAGCATTGCCGAAGGCGCTCCGCCCCCCGGTCAGGTTGGCGGAGATGTCGGCGAAGACCTGCGTCGCCCACCAGAGATGGCCGGGGATGGCCCATTCCGGAACGCGGCTGGCCGCCACCAGGTCGGCCAGTGCCTGGCGTTGCGCCGCGCTGCGCGCCTGCGGCGCGAGATCGGCGCCGGTGCAGGCGAGGTAGCGGGTGATCACCTCCTCCCGCGGCATCGTGGCGCCGGCAGGAAGGCCGAGCACCACCGGATACTGCGCCTCGTGCGGGGCGGGGTGGGTGCCACAGACGGCCTGATAGGCGGCGCGCAGGTCGACCCGCATGTCGTAGGCCCGCGTCGGCCCGGCCAGCACGCCCGATGTGAGCAGCGCGGCGTCCCAGGGCCGGCGGCCATCCGGGCCGGGGACGTTCATCACCTCGATCGCCTTGGCAGCCACGGCCGCACCCCAGGACTGGCCGTGGATGGCGGTGAAGGCGGGACGGCCGAAGGCGGCCACCGCCGCACGGCGCGCCGCTTCCGTGTCCTCGGCCCCGCGGGTCACGCCGAATCCGGCGCGGCGGCGGCTGGTGGACGCCCAGGCCCAGCCCTCCCGCACGAATTCGGCGTAGCGGATCAGGTCCTCGTCGGTGGTGTCGGGCGCGGGCGGCGCCATGCGCGGGCCGCCGAAGACATGCACCACCAATCCGCCATTCCAGTGCGCGGGCCTGGCAAGCAGCAGATGCGCGCCGTTCCCGTCGCGCCCGCGCAGGCAGGTCAGCCCTTCCGGCAGGCCGGGGGGACAGGCGGCGGCCACCGGCGCCTCGGCCCCTGCCGCCGTCGCCGCGCACAGGGAAAGCGCGACGACCGCGGCGCGGATCAGCCCTCGACCAGTTCGCGTTCCACCGGCACGCCCGTCACGTCGCAGGCCGTGCGGATGGTCTGCAGCGTCTGGACGCGCAGGACGTGGGGCGCCTCCGTCAGGCGCGAGGTCAGGGCGTTCTCGTGCTGGGTGTCCCGCGCCACGAGGCGAAGCAGGAAGTCCCCGCCTCCACGGATCATGTGGCACTCCCGCACCTCCGGCCAGCCGCACACCATCCGCTCGAAGGCGGACAGAACCGCCTCCTTCTGCGTCTCAAGCCCCACCAGGGCGAAGAAGGTGATCTGCCATCCCAGGATGTGGCGGTCGAGATCGGCATGGTAGCCGCGGATGACCCCTTGCTCCTCCAGCCGCCGCACGCGGCGCAGGCAGGGCGGTGCGGACAGGCCCACGCGACGGGCCAGTTCCACATTCGTCATCCGGCCGTCGGCCTGGAGTTCGGCAAGGATCGTCCAGTCCACCTGATCAAGGTCGGGGGCTTCGGCGCGCTTCATGGTCAGGCTTTCATGTCCCGGCGATTTCGTTGGACGAAATATAGTTCCACATTAAAATTTTGCAAGACTTGTGCTGCGGCCAAATTCGCGGAATCGATGGCGTGATGCGCAGGGCGGGCCGAATGCCCCGGACCTGCCCCACCTTCCGGACCCAGACCGTGCCCCAGACCCACCGCACCCGCCTGCTGATCATAGGCGCCGGCCCCGCCGGATACACCGCCGCCATCTACGCCGCGCGCGCCGGGCTGAAGCCCCTGCTCGTGGCCGGGATGCAGCCCGGCGGCCAGTTGACCATCACGACCGAGGTGGAGAACTACCCCGGCTTCGCCGAGCCCATCCAGGGTCCCTGGCTGATGGACCAGATGAAGGCCCAGGCGGAGCATGTCGGCACCGCCGTCATCCAGGACGTGATCACCCGCGTCGATCTCTCCCGTCGCCCCTTCGTGGCCGAGGCCGATTCCGGCGACCGGTTCATCGCCGCCTCGCTGGTGATCGCGACGGGTGCGCAGGCGCGGTGGCTTGGCATCCCGGGCGAGAAGGAGCTGTCGGGCTTCGGTGTCTCCGCCTGCGCCACATGCGACGGCTTCTTCTACCGCGGCAAGGACGTGGCGGTGATCGGCGGCGGCAATTCCGCGACGGAGGAGGCGCTCTACCTCTCCAACCTCGCGCGGTCGGTCACGCTGGTGCACCGGCGCGACAGCCTGCGGTCGGAACGGATCCTCCAGGAACGGCTCTTCGCCCGCCCCAACGTCACGCTGCGATGGAACGCGGTGGCGGAAGCGGTGCTGGCCGACACGACGGGCCGCGTGCCCGTGGCGCGCGCCCTCGCGCTCCGTGACAGCGTGACAGGGGAGCGGAGCGAGTTGCCCGTGCATGGCGTCTTCGTCGCGATCGGGCATGATCCCGCGACGGCGCTGTTCCGTGGCCAGGTCGCGATGGACGGGGACGGCTACATCCTGACCGAGCCAGGCAGCACGCGCACCTCGGTGGCCGGCGTCTTCGCCGCGGGCGACGTGCAGGACCGCATCTACCGCCAGGCCGTGACCGCCGCCGGCACCGGCTGCATGGCCGCGCTGGAAGCCGAGAAATTCCTGGCGCACATGCCTGAGGATGCGCCCGCCCTTGCGGCGTGGGATTGATCCGCACACATCGAACGCGAGAAAAGTGCTGCCATTCCCTCCGCGCATGGCCTACCCAGGGCGCAGCGGATCGTGGCAGCCTGCCACGATTCGGACGCAACGGGAGATGCCGCGGGAATGCCGCTCGACTGGGACAAGCTGAGGGTATTCCACGCCGTCGCGGAGGCCGGGTCCTTCACCCATGCCGGCGAGACGCTGAATCTTTCCCAGTCCGCCGTGTCCCGCCAGATCCAGGCGCTGGAGGAAGCCCTTCAGGTCCCGCTGTTCCACCGCCATGCGCGCGGCCTCATCCTGACGGAGCAGGGAGAGACACTGAACCGGGCGGTGCGCGAGGTCTTCGCCAAGCTGGCGATGACGGAAGCCCTGCTGACCGAGAGCCGGGAACGGCCGACCGGGCGGCTCAAGGTGACCACCACCACGGGTTTCGGCAGCGTCTGGCTTGCCCCACGCCTGCACCGCTTCATGCAGTTGCACCCCGATGTGACGCTGACCGTCCTGCTCGACGATGCCGACCTCGATCTGGCCATGCGGGAAGCCGATGTGGCGATCCGCATGCACCCGCCGCGGCAGCCGGACCTGATCCAGCGGAACCTCGGCACCTTCGGATGGCGCGTCTGCGGTGCACCTTCCTACCTCAAGAAGATGGGCATGCCGAACCGGGCCGAGGATCTCGATGCCCATCGCATGATCGTCTATGGCGACTATCGCCCCCCGGTGGAAAGCGTGAACTGGCTGTCCGATGCCGGGCGGCGCCCCGGCTCACCCCGCCGCGCCGTGCTCGAGATGAACAGCCTCCCCGGCATCCTGCAGGCGGTGCGCAGTGGCCTCGGCCTTGCCGCCCTGCCCGACTACATGGGCGATGAGCTGGAAGGCCTGGTGCAGGTCCTGCCGGAGCTGAAGGCCCCGCGCATCGAAGCCTTCTTCGTCTACCCCGAGGAGCTCCGACACTCGAAGCGCGTGGCGGTGTTCCGGGACTTCCTGGTGGCGGAACTTGCCGCACCCGGACGGATGGCCGCGCAATAGGGTTCCTCATTAGGCCGAGGATCTACCCATGCGTATTCTGCATGTCCGATCGGGCGTTTTCACCAATCGCGCATGCGACCTTCGGGGTTAGATTGGGGGCGTTCCAGCGGCGACGCTGGAACAGGGTCATTCGGATGACTGTTCCGAACCCCTTCGTCTCCCAGACGTGAAGCCTCCCTGTTTGACTGCCCGCTAATCCAATGGATTAGCGGGCTTCTTTTTTCATGGGGCGCCATACGAAGCGGCCGCGTTCCTGCCCTGGAACTCCGCATCCAACTATCTGATATTCAACTCACAATTGAATTCAATCCGATCGCACGCTATCCGTGCCGCATAGTCCAGCGCCTCGGGGTATATGCGGTGAGCGGATCCTCCTTCCTCGACAACTCCGGCGCAGCGGATGGCCGCGCATGGGAAGGGGTGGCCTATACCGGCGATCCGACCCTCGATGCCCTGCTGGTCGGCACGCGTTGGACATCGGCGCAGATCACCTTCGCCCTGCCGCGGACACTCGGTCCCGATGGGTGGGGGGACGCCTATCCCCGCGCCCTTGCCACCGGCTTCGATGCGCCCACCGCGTCGTTGACCCGCGCGCTGGACCTCATCCTGGCTGGCACGTCCGACATTCCCGGCGGCACGGCCGCACGGTTCGGCTCGCTCGCGTCCTTCACCCATCTTACGGTCACCCGGACCGAGGATGCGGAGGCGGCGACGCTCCGCTTCGGCGCGGCACCCTCGATCCAGGGCGTCTACGGCTTCGCCTGGTTTCCGGGCTTCGAGACCTGGGGCGCCGAGGGTTCGGACGCCTCGCCGGCCGGCCGCGGCGGCGATGTCTGGCTCAACACCTCGCTCTTCCGCGCCGGCTTCGGCGGGCTGCTCGACCCGCAGCCGGGCTCGGTCGCCTGGCATGTCATCATGCATGAACTGGGGCACGCGCTCGGCCTCGCCCATCCGCACCAGGGTCCCGGCCTGGCCGGTGGCGGCGTCGTCGAGATGCCGTCCGCGCTCAACGCCATCGAATTCACGAACATGGCGTACAAGATGCACCCCGGGGGCGACACGAGCGACGGACCGCCCGAGTTGAGCTGGGACTTCCCGCAGACCTGGATGGCCTACGACATCCGCGCCCTGCAGCATCTCTACGGCGCCAACTACGCGACCAATGCCGGCGACACCACATACCGGTTCGACCCGGCGACGGGGGAAGTGCAGGTCGACGGGGTCGGCCAGGGCGCGCCAGGTGCGAACCGCATCCTGCTGACCATCTGGGACGGCAACGGGCGGGACACGTACGACTTCTCGGCATATGCGGACGCGCTGAGGATCGATCTCACCCCCGGCGCCGGCTCGGTGCTCTCGGACGTGCAGCTCGCCAACCTGACGCCGGATGGGATGGAGGCGGAGCCGGGCGCGCCCTTCCGCGCACAGGCCAGCGTCTACAACGCCTTCCTGCACGAAGGTGACCCACGCGCGCTGATCGAGAACGCGATCGGGGGCAGCGGCGACGACCGCATCCTCGGCAACGCCGCCGCGAACCGGCTGCAGGGGGGTGCGGGGGGCGACACGCTCTCGGGCCTCGCCGGCAGCGACACGCTGGATGGCGGGGCCGGCGCGGACAGCCTGGCGGGCGGCACGGGAGGCGACCTGTTCCTGGTGGAGGATGCGGGCGACCGCGTGCTGGAACTGCGCGACGGCGGTGCGGACACCGTCCTCGCCTCCACCTCCTGGCGGCTCGGCGACCATGTCGAGGCCCTGCGGCTGGCCGAGGCCGCGGGCGCTGCGCAGGGCACCGGCAATGCCCTGGTCAACAGCCTGCACGGCAACGGCTTCGCCAACCTGCTGCGCGGCGGCGCCGGCAACGACCAGCTGTTCGGCTTCGGCGGCGACGACCGCCTGGATGGCGGGACGGAGGACGACCTGATCGACGGCGGCACCGGCAACGACGCGCTGTTCGGCGGCGCCGGCGGCGACCGGCTGGTCGGCGGCGCCGGCCAGGACACGCTTTCGGGCGGGGCGGGGAACGACACCTACATCTTGGACGACCTGTCCGACCGCATCATCGAGACGCCGGACGGCGGCGTGGACCTGCTGGTGTCGCGCCTGTCCTACCGCCTGCCGAACGGGGTGGAGGGCCTGACCCTGGCCGGCTACGCGGTCGAGGGCACCGGCAACGGCGCCGACAACATGCTGTCGGGCAATCTGCTCGCCAATCTCCTGCGCGCCGGGGCCGGGGCGGACACGGTGCTGGGCCAGGACGGCCAGGATACGATCCTGGGCGGCGCGGGGGACGACCTGCTCTCGGGCAATCGGGGTGACGACCAGATCCTGGGGGGCGACGGGGCAGATACCCTGCTCGGGATGCAGGGGGTCGACACGCTGATCGGCGGCGGCGGCGCGGATGTCTTCGAATTCGGGGGCGACACGGAGGGAAGGGACCTCATCCTCGGCTTCACCCTCGGCGAGGATCGGCTCCATGTCTCGGCGTTCTTCGCCGGCCTCGACGAAGCGATGGCGGCGCTGGGGGGCGCTGGCTGGGCGGAGCTCTCTCTCGGCGGGCAGGGCTCGGTCGTGCTCACCGGCA
This sequence comes from Falsiroseomonas sp. CW058, assembly GCF_050563535.1. Taxonomy (NCBI): domain Bacteria; kingdom Pseudomonadati; phylum Pseudomonadota; class Alphaproteobacteria; order Acetobacterales; family Roseomonadaceae; genus Falsiroseomonas; species Falsiroseomonas sp. CW058. The sequence goes on along the minus strand of NZ_JBNXUO010000005.1, from coordinate 10,490 downwards.
TCCGGGTGGCGCAGATCACGCCGGACATCTTCATCATCTGATCCGATCGGCCGCCTGCTCCTCTCGTGCCCCTACGCGCCGGGCGCGGCCTCAACTGCCCTCGGCCGGGAACAGCGGCAACGGCGCGGCTCCCGGTCGCCGGCCCGGGCCAGGACGGCGACGCATGGCCTCCGCGCGCCGCCGCAGCAATTCGTCCAGCAGGCGGTCGACGGTGCGCCACAGCGGCTCGTCGCCGATCCGCTCGGCCATCACCAGCCGGTGCGCGGCGAGCGTCACGTTGAGCGTTCCGCGCGTCGTCTCCGGCCGCGGGGAGCGCATCTGCACCAGCGCCTTCTCCACCTCCACCACCGGCACGCCGAAATGGGCGGCGATGGCGTCGGGCTCCGCTCCCCGCCGGCGCAGCGCGCGGGCCTTCGACGCTTCCTCCGGGGTGAGCGCGATGGCCGGCCGCAGCGCCGCGGTGCGGCGCGACATCTCGCCCGATCCGGCGCCCGGCGGCTTACCCTTGAACGCCATGGCTCCCTCTCACGCCATCGTGCGGAGGAAAGCGTTGCGCGGGGCGTGCGGTTCCCGGCCGGGCGCTACTCCGCCCGCAGCGCCGCGCCGGCGGCGAGCGGCGCCATCGGCAGTGCCACCGCCAGCACCGCCGCCAGCAGCAGCAGGTAGGGCCGCGGCTCCAGCCCCGCCGCCGCCGCCTCGATCGCGGCGGCGCCGAAGATCACCGCCGGGATCGCCAGCGGCAGCACCAGCAGCGGCAGCAGAACGCCGCCGCGCCGCGCGCCCAGCGTCAGCGCCGCCCCCGCCGTGCCGAACAGCGACAGCACCGCGGTGGCCAGCCCGAGCGCCAGCACCGCCGTGACCCAGGCCTCGGTCGGCAGGTTCAGCATCGCCGCCGCCACCGGTGTCGCCGCCAGCAGCGGCAGCCCCGTGGTGGCCCAGTGGCACGCGGCCTTCGCCGCGGCCAGCGCCGCCGGCGGCAGGCCCGACAGCAGCAGCTGGTCGAGCGACCCGTCCTCCGCCTCCGCCCCGAACAGCCGGTCGAGCGGCAGCAGCGCCGCCAGCAGCGCGGCGGCGAGCAGCGCGCCCGGCGCGATGCGCGCCAGCGTCTCCGGAGCCGGGCCGACGCCGAAGGGGAACAGCGCGCAGACCAGCACAAAGAACAGCACGGCGGCGAGCGTGTCCGCGGGGTGCCGCATCGCCAGCCGCAATTCGCGCCCCAGCACGGCCAGGAAGGCGGTCACAGCCGCAGGCCCCCGGCATCCGGCAGCGGCAGCGGCAGATGGGTCGCCGCGATCACCGCCCCCCCCCTCGCCCGGTGCTCCGCCAGCAGCGCGCCGAGCCGCGCGACGGACGCCGCGTCGAGCCCCACCGTCGGCTCGTCCAGCAGCCAGAGCGCCGCCGGGGCGAGCGCGAGCCGCGCGAGCGCGAGACGCCGCTTCTGGCCGGAGGAAAGCACCCGCCCCGGCAGGTCCGACAGCGCGCCAAGGCCCAGCGCATCGAGCGCCGGCGCGACCTCCCCCCCCCAGAGCCGGGCGTAGAAGCGCAGGTTCTCGGCCACGCTCAGCGATGGCTTCAGCGCGTCCTGGTGGCTGAGGTAGCGCAGCCGCGCGGCATGGGCGACGCGGTCCGCCGCCACATCCTCCCCCCGCCACAGCAGCCGTCCCTCGGCTGCCGGCAGCAGCCCGGCCAGCAGCCGCAGCAGCGTGGACTTGCCCGCGCCGTTCGCGCCGGTCAGCAGCAGCGCCCCGCCGGGGGGAAGGGTGAAGGACAGCCCGGCGAAGACCGGCCTCTCCCCTCGCCAGCAGGCCAGGTCCTGCGCTTCCAGCATCTGTCCGGTATGGTCCCCTTCCGGGCCGGATGGACCGGCCCCCGCCCCTGTGGTTTAAGCCGCATGCTGCGGCCGCGAAAGCGGCCCGGCGGAACCGCGCCTCGATCCGGCGTAACGCGCCCCGCAGCCGGGACGCACCGGGCCTGGCGCCCAACAGCGTGCCCTTCTGGGCGATACGGGGACCCCGGACCATGCGGATGATCGGGCAGGACAGCCTGAAGACCCGCCGCACCCTCAAGGTGGACGGCAAGGACTACAACTATTTCAGCCTGCCCGAGGCGGCAGCCAGCATCGGCGACATCTCCCGCCTGCCCTTCAGCCTGAAGGTCCTGCTGGAGAACGTGCTGCGGTTCGAGGATGGGCGCAGCTACACCGTGGCCGACGCGAAGGCGATCGCCGAATGGGTGAAGGATGCGCGCTCCGCCAAGGAAGTGCCGTTCCGCCCCGCCCGCATCCTGCTGCAGGACTTCACCGGCGTGCCCGCGGTGGTGGACCTCGCCGCGATGCGCGACGCGCTGGGCACGCTGGGGGGCGACCCGCGCAAGGTGAACCCGCTGGTGCCGGTGGACCTCGTCATCGACCATTCGGTGATGGTGGACGTGTCCGGCAGCAAGGACGCGCTGCAGAAGAATGTCGACATCGAGTTCGAGCGCAACGGCGAACGCTATGAGTTCCTGCGCTGGGGCCAGTCCGCCTTCGCCAATTTCCGCGTCGTGCCGCCCGGCACCGGCATCTGCCACCAGGTGAACCTGGAATACCTCGCGCAGGTCGTCTGGACCGCGCAGGACGGGCCGGACACCTATGCCTTCCCGGACAGCTGCTACGGCACCGACAGCCACACCACGATGGTCAACGGCCTCGGCGTGCTCGGCTGGGGTGTGGGCGGGATCGAGGCCGAGGCCGCGATGCTCGGCCAGCCCATCGCGATGCTCATCCCCGACGTCATCGGCTTCAAGCTGATCGGCAAGGTGCGCGAAGGCGTGACCGCGACCGACCTGGTGCTGACCGTCACGCAGATGCTCCGCAAGAAGGGTGTGGTCGGCAAGTTTGTGGAGTTCTTCGGCCCGGGGCTCGAGGACCTGCCGCTGGCCGACCGCGCGACGATCGGCAACATGGCGCCCGAATACGGCGCGACCTGCGGCTTCTTCCCGGTGGACAAGACCACCATCGACTACCTGCGCCTGTCCGGCCGCGACGAGCACCGCATCGCGCTGACGGAAGCCTACCTGAAGGCGCAGGGGATGTGGCGCGACGCCTCCACCCCCGACCCGGTCTTCACCGACACGCTCGAACTCGACCTCTCCACCGTCGAACCCTCGATGGCCGGCCCGAAGCGGCCGCAGGACCGGGTCGCGCTGTCGAACGTCGCGGCCTCCTTCTCGAAGGATCTCGCGGCCGGGACGATGGGCGTGCCGGGCGACAAGGCGGAGCTGCGCGTGCCGGTCGAGGGCGCGAACTACGACCTCGGCCATGGCGACGTGGTGATCGCCGCCATCACCAGCTGCACCAACACCTCGAACCCCTACGTGCTGGTCGCCGCGGGCCTGGTGGCGCGCAAGGCCCGCGCCAAGGGCCTGACGCCGAAGCCCTGGGTGAAGACCTCGCTCGCCCCCGGCTCGCAGGTGGTCACCGAATACCTCGACAAGGCGGGGCTGAGCGCGGATCTCGACGCGCTGGGCTTCCAGACCGTCGGCTATGGCTGCACCACCTGCATCGGCAATTCCGGCCCCCTCGCCGACGAGATCGTGGATGCGGTGGAGAACAACAGGCTGGTGGTGTCCAGCGTGCTGTCCGGCAACCGCAACTTCGAAGGCCGCGTCCACGCCAATGTCCGCGCCAACTACCTGGCCTCTCCGCCGCTGGTGGTGGCCTATGCGCTGGCCGGCACGGTGAAGATCAACCTGACGACCGAGCCGCTCGGCACCGGCAGCGACGGCCAGCCGGTCTATCTGCGCGACATCTGGCCGACGCAGAAGGAGGTGAACGACACCGTCCATTCCGTCGTCACCCGCAAGATGTTCATGGAACGCTACGGCGACGTCTTCAAGGGCCCGGCGCAGTGGCAGGCCATCCGCGTCGATGCGGACAGCGACACCTATCGCTGGAACGGCGGCTCCACCTACGTGCAGAACCCGCCCTACTTCACCGGCATGACGATGGAGGTCTCCGCCATCGCCCCGGTGCAGGGCGCGCGCATCCTCGCCTCGCTCGGCGACAGCATCACCACCGACCACATCTCCCCCGCCGGCTCCATCAAGAAGGCGTCGCCCGCCGGCGACTACCTGCTGGAGCGGCAGGTGCTGCAGCGCGACTTCAACAGCTATGGCGCGCGCCGCGGCAACCACGAGGTGATGATGCGCGGCACCTTCGCCAACATCCGCATCAAGAACGAGCTGGCCCCCGGCACCGAGGGCGGCGTCACCAAGCACCACCCCTCGGGCGAGGTGCTGCCGATCTACGACGCCGCAATGAAGTACAAGAAGGAAGGCGTGCCGCTGGTGATCTTCGGCGGCAAGGAATACGGCACCGGCTCGTCCCGCGACTGGGCGGCGAAGGGCACCTTCCTGCTGGGCGTCAAGGCGGTGATCGCCGAGAGCTTCGAGCGCATCCACCGCTCGAACCTGGTCGGCATGGGCGTGCTTCCGCTGGTCTTCAAGGAAGGGGAGGACCGCAAGTCGCTCGGCATCACCGGCGCCGAGACGATCGACCTGCTCGGGATCGAGGAGCTGAAGCCGCGGATGGACGTCACGATGGTGATCCACCGTCCCGACGGTTCCACCCATCGCACGACGCTGCTCTGCCGCGTCGATACGGCGGACGAAGTCGAGTACTACCGCAACGGTGGCATCCTGAACTACGTGCTGCGTGGGATGGCGAAGGCCGCCTGACCCCCTTGCCCCTGCCCCAAGCGGGAAAGGGGGCGGGGACTGGCTGGCGAAGTGCCTGGGGCGCGGTCCGCAAGGGCCGCGCCCCTTTCCTTTCGCGCCGCGGCGAACCCCCGCGCCGCGGCACCGTTCCGCATCACGCATGCGCATCGCCGTCGTCCTCAACGCCTCCGCCGGTTCCATGCTCGGCCGCCACGAGGCGGAGGCCGAGGTGGCGCGGCATCTCGAAGCCGCCGGGCTCGACGCGGTGCTGATCCCCGACAACCCCGGCGGACTGCTCGCGCGGCTCGACGACGCCGTCGCCCATGGCGCGGATGCGGTGGTGGTGGGCGGGGGCGACGGCACCATCGCCGCCGCCGCCGCGCGGCTGAAGGACAGCGGCACCGCGCTCGGCATCCTGCCGCTCGGCACGATGAACATGCTGGCGAAGGACCTCGGCATCCCGCTGGAACTCGGCGCGGCCGCGGATGCGCTGGCGCATGGCACGATCCGCGCCATCGACGTCGCCGAGGTGAATGGCCACGTCTACCTGTGCAATTCCGTCATCGGCTCGCCCTCCTGGCTCGGCCGGCACCGCGAACGCCACCGGGGCCGGGCGAGCCTCCGCACGCGCATCGCCTTCGCCATCGCCGGGCTGCGGGCCGCCTGGCGCCACCGGCCGATGCGGCTGCGGGTCGAGCTCGATGGTGGGCGGCGGCCGGTGCGGCTCTGGACACGCGCGCTCTCGGTGGCGAACAACCGCTATGCGGAGGGGTTCGGCCTGGTGATGACGCGCCCGCGGCTCGATGCGGGGGAACTCACGCTCTACGTCGCGCGGCGCTACGGGCTGTGGTGGTGGGTGCGGCTCGTCACCGGCATGTTCCTCGGCAGCTGGCGCGGCGCGCGGCTGGTGCATGAGCGCACGGCGAGGCAGGTGACGATCCGTTCCCCCCGCGCTGCGCTGCGCGTGATGAGCGATGGGGAGGCGATGATCCTGGCCTCGCCCCTCGTCTACCGCATCCACCCCCGGGCCCTGCGGGTGATCGTGCCGCCGCCGTCCGGGGCGGCGGGCGCCATGGCCACCACCGGTGCCGGGCGCCAGCTTGCCTAGCCGCATGCGCCCCCGCCAGCGTCGCGCGAAGCGCCGGCCGCCCCGTCCCGCATGACCTGCATCGCGCATCTGTCGGACCTGCATTTCGGCGCCGAGGACCCGGCCGTGGTCGCCGCCCTCGCGGCCGACATCGCCCTCACGCCGCCCGACCTCGTCGCCGTCTCCGGCGACCTGACGCAGCGCGCCCGCCACCGCGAATTCGAGGCCGCGATCCGCTTCCTCCGCGCCCTGCCCGCCCCCGTCCTCGCGGTGCCGGGAAACCACGACGTCACCCCCTATGACCTGCTGGAACGCTTCGCCGACCCCTGGGGGCGCTGGCGTCACTACGTCTCGGCGGAGACGGAGCCGGTCTGGCAGGGCGGCGGCATCGCCGTGGTGGGCATCAACACCGCCCGGCGCGGCGGCCTCTACCTCAACTGGGCGCGCGGCCGGGTCAGCCGGTCGCGGCTCGCGAAGGTCGAGGATCGGCTCGGCGCGCTGCCGAAGGGCCTGTTCCGCATCGTCGTCGCGCACCACCCCTTCGCGCCGCCGGCGCTGGCGCCGGGGGCGCGCACCGTGGGCAATGCGGGCCCCGCCCTTGCGGCCTTCGCCCGGCACGGCGTGCGCCTGGTGCTGACCGGGCACCTGCACCTGCCGGACATCCGCCCCGCCGCCGTCTCGGACGGGATGCTGCTGGTGCAGGCGGCCACCGCCACCTCCCACCGGCTGCGCGGCACGCCCAACGCCTACCATCGCATCACGGTACGCGACGGGCAGGCGCGGGTCGCCACCCGCGTCTGGAACGGAGAGGCCTGGCACGACCAGCCCGCTACGCCCGCGACAGCGCCCGCCCCAGCATGATCGAGGCCGGCACCGCCGCCGCGCAGAGCAGCGCCATGGCCCAGAATCCGCCTCCGCCGGCGCCCTCGTAGAGCGGCCCGCAGGCCAGGGTCAGCACGCCCATCGCCAGGCCGGGGCCGAGCGCGGCATGCACCGTCTGCGCCGTGCCCGCCTGCGCCACCGGCACGACGCGCCCCAGCACCGCCATCGTCGCCAGGTGCTGCGCCCCGAAGGTGCCCGCATGCAGCACCTGCGCCGGGAACAGCAGCCAGGGATCGGCCGTCACTGCCGTCACCCCCCAGCGCAGCACGCCGCACCCCGCCGCGAGGAGCGACAGCCCGACCGGCCCGAGCCGCAGCACGAGGCCGCGCCCCCAGACGAACAGCGCGATCTCCGCGACCACGCCGGTGGCCCAGAGCGCGCCGATCAGCCCCGCGCCAAGCCCCGCCGCCTGCCAATGGAGGGTGCCGAAGGCGTAGTAGAAGGCGTGACTCGACTGCACCAGGGCGGAGACCAGGAGCAGGCGCCGGAAGGCGGGGATGCGGAGGGGAAGGGTGAAGGCGGCAAGGCCGCGCGGCCGGCCCACCACCGCCTGCGGCGCCGCCGGCAGCAGCAGCGCCGCCACGGCCGCGCCGGCGCAGCCCAGCACCATCAACGCCACCGCGCCATCCACCCCGAAGCGGGCCACCGCCTGTCCGCCCAGCAGCGCGGCCAGGATGAAGGCCACCGAACCCGCGGCCCGGACCCGGCCGTAGTCGAAGCGCGCCCCCCGGATAGCCGCCGTGGTCACCGCATCCGTCAGCGGCACGATCGGCGCCATGGCCGCGCTCAGCACCGCATGCACCGCCAGCATGGCGACGAAGCCCGCCAGCAGCAGCAGGCCGCAGGCGGCCAGCGCGCTTGCCGCCGCCGCGCAGGCCAGCACCAGGCGCGGCGCGCCCAGCGCATCCGCCGCCCAGCCCCCGGCCGGCCCCGCGACCAGCCGCACGGCGGAGCCCAGGGCCAGCACCGCCGCGACCTCCGCCGCATCCAGCCCGCGGGCCGCCAGCACGGCCGGCAGGAAGGGCAGGACGATGCCGAAGGCGAAGAACTGGGTGGCGAAAAGCCAGGAATGGCGCGCGGCGACGTTCACGATGCGGCAAGCTGCCCGCTGCCTGCCCGCGCGCCAAGGCCGGTTCGGTGCACCGCCATCCGGGCGCGGCGATCCGCCCGCAGTTGCCAAGGGCGGCTCATCGTGTCACGGAACCCATACCCCCGACGGACCAAGCCGACCAACAAGATGTCCGACCGCCAGATGTTCGCCCCCCGGGTCCGCGCCGTGCTCGGCCCGACCAATACCGGCAAGACGCACCTCGCCATCACGCGGCTGCTCGCGCATGCCTCCGGCATCATCGGATTCCCGCTGCGCCTGCTGGCGCGCGAGAATTACGACCGCATGGTCGCCGCCAAGGGCGAACGGCATGTCGCGCTGATCACGGGGGAGGAAAAGATCGTCCCGCCCGAGGCGCGGTGGTTCGCCTGCACGGTGGAAGCCATGCCGCTCGACCGCCGGGCGGAATTCGTCGCGGTGGACGAGATCCAGCTCTGCGCCGACGCCGACCGCGGCCACATCTTCACCGACCGCCTGCTGCACGCCCGCGGCTTGGTGGAGACGATGTTCCTGGGCGCGGAGACGATCCGCCCGCTGCTGCAGCGGCTGGTCCCCCAGGCCGAGATCGAGACGCGGCCCCGCCTGTCGCGCCTGACCCATGCGGGTCCCGCCAAGCTCACCAAGCTGCCGCCGCGCTCGGCCGTCGTCGCCTTCAGCGCGACCGAGGTCTACGCGATCGCGGAGGCGGTGCGCCGGCGCCGCGGCGGCTGCGCGGTGGTGATGGGCCGACTCAGCCCGCGCACGCGCAACGCCCAGGTCGCGCTGTACCAGAACCGGGAAGTGGACTTCCTGGTGGCGACGGACGCCATCGGCATGGGCCTGAACATGGATGTGGACCATGTGGCCTTCGCCGCGCTGCAGAAGTTCGATGGCCACCAGATCCGCACGCTGAACGCCCAGGAAGCCGCCCAGATCGCCGGCCGCGCCGGCCGCGGCATGCGCGACGGCAGCTTCGGCACCACCGCCGACTGCCCGCCCCTGCCCGAGGAGATGGCCCGCCAGATCGAGGGCCACGAGTTCGAGCCGCTGTCGCAGATCGCCTGGCGCAACGCCGATCTCGACTTCGGGTCGGTGGACGCGCTGCTCGACAGCCTCGCCCTGCCGCCGCCGCAGCCCGGCCTCGCCAAGGGCAACGACGCGACGGACCACATCACCCTCTCCCACCTCGCGCGGGAGGAGGAGGTGCGGAAGCTCGCCCAGGGCCGCGCCCGCGTGCGGCTGCTGTGGGAAGCCTGCCAGGTCCCAGACTTCCGCAAGATCGCCGATGACAGCCACACCCGGCTCTGCGCGCGCATCTTCCGCGAACTGTCCACCGCCGGGCGCCTGCCGACGGACTGGGTCGCCGGCAGCATCGCCGCGCTCGGCAACGTTGAGGGCGACCTCGACACGCTGATGGCGCGGCTGGCCAACATCCGGGTCTGGTCCTACGTCGCCGCCCGCGCCGACTGGATCGCCGACGCCGCCGCCCACCAGGCCGAGGCCCGCAAGGCCGAGGACGCGGTGAGCGACGCGCTGCATGAGCGCCTGATCGCCCGCTTCGTGGACCGCCGCGCCGCGCACCTGATCCGCAGCCTCGACGACACCGAGAAGGACCTGCTCTCCGCCGTCACCCGCCAGGGCGAGGTGGTGGTGGAAGGCCACACGGTCGGCCGCATCCGCGGCTTCCAGTTCGAGCCCGACCCGGAGGCGACGAAGGAGGAGGAGCGCCGCCTGGTGCTGCGCGCCGCCCGCCGCGCGCTCCGGGAGGAGATGCCGCGCCGCCTGGCGAGCCTGGAAACGGCGAAGGACGAGGCCTTCACCCTGACCCCGCAGCACCGCGTGATGTGGGACGGGTCCGAGGTGGCGCGCCTGCGGCCGGGGCCGGAACCGCTGAAGCCGCATCTCGACGTCATCGCCTCCGAATTCCTCGACAACACGCAGCGCGAACGGGTCCGGCTGCGCCTCGTCGCCTGGCTCGAGGCGATGGTGAAGCGCGAACTCGGCGGGCTCGAGGCGGTGGAGGCGAAGGCCGCCGAGGACAACACGCTGCGCGGCCCCGCCTGGCGCCTGCGGGAGGCGATGGGCCTCGCCCCCGGCGCCACGGACCGCGAGGTGCCGGCCGAGCTGCGGGCGCGTCTGAAGGCCATCGGCATCCGCGCCGGGCGCTATGCGCTATACCTGCCGGAGGTGCTGAAGCCGCGCGCCATGGGGCTGCGCGCGCAGCTCTGGGCCCTGCGGCGCAACATACCGACCCCGCTGCTGCCCAATCCCGGCCTTGTCTCCGTGACGCTGGCCGAGACGCCGCTGCCCCCGCCCGCCGACCCGAACCAGCCGCGCGGGCCGGATGGCTGGCCGCAGGGCTTCGCCGTGGCGATGGGCTGGATGCCGGCCGGCCGCGTGCTGCTGCGGCTCGATGTCGCGGAGCGGATCGCGGGCGAGATCGGCTACCTGACCCGCCGGGCCCCCGCGCCCGTGCCCGAAGGACTGGCCTCGCGCCTCGGCGTGAAAGGCGACACGCTGCCGATGGCGCTGGAGGCGATGGGCTTCCGCCTGCTGCCCGGGACGCCGATGGAGGAAGGGCAGTTCGGCCCGCCCGCACCGGCCCGGATCGGTGTCGTGCGACCCGAACGGCCGGCGCCGCGCGGCCCCCGCCGCCCGGACGCGCCGCGGGGGGAGGGCCGCCAGGGCCGCCCCGACCAGGCGCCCGCGGAACGCTGGGACCCCGCCACCATGTTCGGC
>NZ_JBNXUO010000049.1:0-26125 GCF_050563535.1 Falsiroseomonas sp. CW058 | reverse complement strand
GCGCCAGCGCCTGCCCTGCGGCGGCTGCCGCCGGCCGCCACGCCGCGTATCCGGCCGCAGGGGCAGTGGCGGCCTCGGCGCGGCGGGTGTCCTCCAGGGCCTGCCGCGCCACGAGGATTCGCGCGACCTCCGCCTCGGCGGCGGCCATCACCCGCCGCGCGGCGTCGAGCTTGATCGCCCGGACCCGGGCCAGCACCGGCAGGGGGTCACGCCGGGGCATGCAGCGCCTCCTCCAGCCGTGCGAAGGCCTCCTTCAGCGGCGTCGCCTCGCCCCGGCCCTGGTGCAGCAGCGCCTCGATCCGCGGGCCGAGGCGCAGCGCCTCATCCACCGCCGGGTCGGTGCCGGGGCGATAGGCGCCGAGCCGCACGAGTTCCGCCATTTCCGCCTGGAGGGCCAGGATGCGCCGCGCCTGGCGCATCAGCCCGGCCTGCGCCGGCGCCAGGCAGCCCGGCACGCTGCGCGACAGGCTGCGCAGCACATCCACCGCCGGATAGCGCCCGGCCTCCGCGATGCCACGATCGAGCACGACATGGCCATCGAGGATGCCGCGCACCGCGTCCGCGATGGGCTCGTCATGGTCGTCGCCCTCGACCAGCACGGTGGCGAGCAGCGTGACGGAGCCCGCGCAGCCCGCCGGCCCCGGGCCCGCGCGTTCCAGCAGCCGCGGCAGTTCGGCGAAGGTGCCCGGCGGGTGGCCGCGGGTCGCCGGCGGCTCACCGGCCGCAAGCCCGATCTCGCGGCAGGCGAGCGCGAAGCGGGTGACGGAATCGAGCAGCAGCAGCACGCGCCGGCCGGCATCGCGGAAATGCTCGGCCACCGCCATGGCGGCGTAGGCGGCTTCGCGGCGCATCGGCGCGGCGGCGTCGGAGGTGGCGCAGACCACCACGGACCGCGCCAGGCGGTCGGGGCCGAGATCGTCCTCGATGAACTCGCGAAGCTCTCGCCCGCGTTCGCCGACCAGGCCGAGCACGGTCACATCGAAGCCCGGCGCGCCGGCGAGCATGGCGAGCAGCGTGGACTTGCCGATGCCGGAGGCGGCGAACAGACCAAGCCGCTGGCCCTCGCGCAGGGTGCAGAACAGGTCGAGCGCACGGACGCCGAGCCCGATGGCGGGCCCGAGCCGGTTGCGCGTGCCGGGATCGGGCGGCGGCGCGCGCGGGTCACGCGGGATGCGGCCGCGTGGCAGCGGCCCGCCGCCATCGAGCGGGGTGCCGAGCGGATCCAGCACGCGGCCGAGCCATCCATCGGCAACCCGCAGGCCGGAATCGGGCAGCAGCGCGACCCTGTCGCCGGGCCGGGCGCGCGGCCGCCCGTGGAACGCCAGGGCACGACATTCCTCCGCCTCGACCGCGACGACCTCGGCAACCCCGCCATCCGGCAGTCGGAGCCGGTCCCCGACCGCGGCGGCGGGCCGCGGGGCGGCAAGGCGGAAGCCCGAGGGGCCGGCGGCGAGGAGGCGGGTCTCGGCCGAGACGGATGCAACCCCGGCGAGCATGTCACACGCCGCCCGGCTTCGATCGCGCATCGAGACAGGTCGCATTTCTTGCAACATTTCCCGTTAACCATTCCGCTGGGCCGCATCTGTAGGGTTTTTTCGTGAAAAACCCCTTCACTTCGCCCCCGGTCCTGTTATCTATGCACGCACAGGCTGTATGGAGAGGTGCAATGCGTGTCCTTTTGGTTGAAGATGATACGATTGTCGCCCGCGGCATCACGCTCGCCCTGAAGGGCGCGTCGATGATCGTGGACACAGCCGACACGGGAGAGGAGGCGCTGGAGCTCGCGCGGCTCTACGACTACGACATCGTCGTGCTCGACCTCATGCTCCCCGACATGGAGGGCTATGAGGTCGTCCGGAAGCTCCGCGCCGCGCGGATCGAGACGCCGGTGCTGATCCTGTCCGGCCTCACCCGCCCGCAGGCCAAGATCCGCGGCTTCGGCATGGGCGCGGACGACTACATCACCAAGCCCTTCGACCAGCAGGAACTGGTGGCGCGCATCCAGGCCATCGTCCGCCGCGCCAAGGGCTTCAGCCAGCCCACCCTCTCCGTCGGCCCCCTCACCCTCAACCTCGGCTCGCGCGAGGTGCTGGTGGAAGGGCGCAGCGTCCACCTCACCGGCAAGGAATACGCCGTGCTGGAACTGCTGACGCTGCGGAAGGGCGTGGTGCTGACCAAGGAGGCCTTCCTGAACCACCTCTATGGCGGCATGGACGAGCCGGAGGTGAAGATCATCGACGTCTTCATCTGCAAGCTCCGCAAGAAGCTGGCCCAGGCCGGCGCGGCGGAGCTGATCGGCACCGTCTGGGGCCGCGGCTACGTGCTGCGCGACCCGAATGGCGGCATCCGCTTCGCCGGCCCCGGCCCGGAACAGCACGCCGCGGCGTGACGACGCGCCGGCCGCCACGGCGGATTGTCCGCCGCCGCGATCCGTGCTTCCCGGTGCGCCGGCCCAGCGCACAGGAGAAGCCAATGCCCGCCGGATTCCGCATCATGCCACGCGGGCCAGGGATCGCCCCCGCGATCCTCGCCCGCTACCGGGCCGTCCCGGTCGCGAATGTCAGCGACTGCATGTCCCGCATCTTCGCGGCCGGCGCCTCACTGCGCCCCATGCATGCCGGCGGCGCCATGGCCGGCCCGGCCTTCACGGTCCGGACCCGTCCGGGCGACAACCTGATGGTCCACAAGGCCATCGACATCGCACAGGAAGGGGATGTGGTCGTCGTCGATGCCGGCGGCGACCTGACCAACGCCATCATTGGCGAGCTGATGCAGGCGCAGATGGTCCGCCGCAAGCTCGGCGGCATCGTCATCAACGGCGCGATCCGCGACGCGGCCGCACTGCGCGCAAGCCCCTTCCCGGTCTACGCCGCCGGCGTCACCCATCGCGGCCCCTACAAGGACGGCCCGGGCGAGATCAACGTGCCGATCGCCATCGGCGGCATGGCCATCGCGCCGGGCGACCTGGTGCTGGGCGACGATGACGGCGTGCTCTGCGTGCCGCGCGCCGACATCGAAGCGGTGCTCGCAGCCGCCGAGGCGAAGCACGCGGCCGAGACCAGGCAGATGGCCGCGATCGAGGCCGGCACGGTCGACCGCGCCTGGGTGGACGCGACGCTGAGGCGCCTGGGCTGCGAGGGCGTCTGATACTTGGCTCATGAAGTGCTGACGCACTTCATCCTCAGACGCCGGCGGCCGGCATCCGCCGGCCTTGGCTTCGCAGCACCTGCCGCGGCCGCCATTCGGCGGCTCGGCGGGCACCGCCCGCCGCAGGTGAGTACTTGACGAGCCGGGTATGACAGACACGGCGCCGGGGGCGATGGCTGCCCCCGGCGCCTCGCTCATGCCGCGGCGCGGCGCGCGGCGGGGGCGTAGACCCCCCGTTCCCCCAGCACCGGCAACAGCCGGTCGGTGAGCCCGATCACCGTCTCCGCCCCGCCGAGATAGAGCACGCCGTCCGGCACCAGCTGCCGCCCCAGCGCCTCCAGCACCCGTGTCTTGGTGGGCGCGTCGAAGTAGATCAGCACGTTGCGGCAGAAGATCGCGTCGAACTTGCCGACGGCGGCAAGGTCGGCCAGCAGGTTGCGCTCCTCGAAGCGCACCATCGCGCGCAGCTCCGCGGCCACGCGCCAGCGCGGGCCGTCCTGCTTGAAATGCTTCATCAGGCTGCGGATCGGCAGCCCGCGCTGCACCTCGAACTGGGTGAAGCAGCCCTCCTTCGCGCGTTCCAGCACCTCGCGCGAGATGTCGGTCGCCAGGATCTCCACCCGCCTTCCCGGCAGCGTGTCGGCGGCCAGCATCGCGATGGAATAGGGTTCCTGCCCGGTGGAACAGGCGGCCGACCAGATGCGGAGCGGCTGCCCCGCCGGGCGCGTGGCCGCCAGCTTCGGCAGCAGCCGCGCCAGGTGCTCGAAGGGCTTGCCGTCGCGGAAGAAGCTGCTCTCATGCGTGGTCAGCGCCTCCACCACCGCGCGTTCCATCGCCTCGCCGGGCATGGATTTCAGCCGCGCGCCCAGCGCGTCGAGCGTCGGCAGCCCGAAACGCTGCAGCACGGGGCCGAGCCGGGTTTCGAGCAGGTAGTTCTTGTCGGGCGTCAGCACGATGCCGGCGCGGCGCCGCACCAGGCCGGAGATCTCCCCGAAGGTATCGGCGTTCATCGGCTTCCCTCCGCAGCGGCGGCGGTGATCCGTGCCGCGATCTCCTCGACCGGCACCACCGCGGCGGCGATCCCCGCCTTGGCCACCGCACCCGGCATGCCCCACACGACGGAACTCGCCTCGTCCTGCGCCAGCACCAGCGCGCCGGCCTTCGCCAGTTCCCGACACCCCGCCAGGCCGTCCTGGCCCATCCCGGTCAGGATCGCGACCACCGCGCGCCCGCCGCAGGTCGCGGCCACGCTGCGCAGCATCGGGTCCACCGCGGGGCGGCAGAAATTCTCGGGCGGCGCGTCGGACAGCTGCGCGAGAAGCCCGGCCGGCGTCTCCTTCACCAGCAGGTGGCGGTCGCCGGGGGCAAGGTAGAAGCGGCCGGGCAGCAGCGGTTCCCCGTCCCGTGCCTCGGCGCAGCGCAGCCTGCCCTGCCGGCCGAGATGTTCGGCCAGCATCCCGGTGAAGCCCGCCGGCATGTGCTGCACCGCCACCACCGGCGCGGCCAGCGGGCGGTCCAGCTTCGCGACCAGCGCGGCCAGCGCCTGCGGGCCGCCGGTGGAACTGCCGAGCGCGACCAGCCGCGGCCGGCCACCCACCAGCCGCAGCGGCGCTGCCGGCGCGCGCGGCGCGAAGGCGGGCGCCGGCGCGGCCCCGCCCCGGCGCATCCGCGCCCAGCCCTTCACCTTGGCGATCAGGTCCTCGCGGAAGCGCGGGTCCGCGATGCCGCCCGATGCGGCGGAGGGTTTCGGGACGTAGTCGACGGCGCCGGCCGCCAGCGCCTGCATGGTGGCCGCGGCGCCGCGCTGGCTCAGCGCGCTGGCCACGATCACGGCCAGGCCCGGATGCGCCTTCAGGATCAGCGGCAGCGCCGTCATCCCGTCCATCACCGGCATCTCGAGGTCGAGCAGCACCACCTGCGGGCGCTCCGCCGCGGGCATGGCGGCCAGCAGGTCCAGCGCCTCGCGCCCGTTCTTCGCCTGCGCCACCAGCCTCAGCCCGGCATCGGCGCCGAGCAGCCGGCCGATCGCGCTGCGGGCCAGCGCGCTGTCGTCGCAGATCATCACGCGCACCGGCGCGCCCGTGGCGGTGGCCGTCCTGGCCGCCGCCGTCGTGGAAAAGCTCACTGCGCCTCCGCCTCCCGCAGGCCGAGCTGGACGAGCTTGTCGCCAAGGATGGCCGCGTCGAAGGGCTTCATCACGTATTCCTGGGCGCCGGCCTCCAGCGCCATCAGGATCTTCTCCTGCGTGTTCTCGGTGGTGCAGAGCATCACCACCGGCCGGTCGCGGCCGTATTCGGCGCGCGCCGCGCGCAGGAAGCCGATGCCGTCCAGCACCGGCATGTTCCAGTCCAGCAGCACCAGGTCGGGCAGCGAATCGCGGCAGGCCTCCAGCGCGCGCGCGCCGTCCTCGGCCTCGCGCACGGAATAGCCGAAGCCCTCCATGAACTTCCGCGCCACCTTGCGCACCATGCGGCTGTCGTCGACGACCAGGCAGTCGCGGCCCGGCGCGGCGGGGGCCGGCTGGATGGGGTCCGGCCGGGAGGAGCCCGACCGGAGGGGGTTGGACTCGCTCACCGCTCGCCTCCGATTGCGAGCACACGATCCACGTCGAGCATTACCAGAAGCTGACCGTCCCGCCGATGAACCCCGCGGGAGATCTCGCGCCAGAGCGGATCGAGGGTCGGCGGGTTCGGCGCGCAGTCCGCGGCGCGAAGCGGCACCACCTCCCCCACCGTGTCGGCCAGCATCGAGTAGAGCTCCCCCCCCAGCTCCACCACGATGCTCATCGGCTGCGCGTCGCGCGCCCGCGCGGGCAGGCCCAGCCGGCGGCGGAGATCGACGGCGGTGACGATCCGCCCGCGCAGGTTCATCGCGCCCGCGATCTCGGACGGCGCGAGCGGGATGCGGGTGATGCTCTGCGGGCCGAGCACGTCCCGCACGACGAGCACGGGCACCCCGCAGAGCTGGCCGGCGACGGCGAGGGTCAGGAACAGTTCCGCCTCGGCGATGGCGGCATGGATGGTCTGGGTGCGCATGGGTGGCGGTCCTCTCGCCTGGGTCGCGGGGGTGGGGCGCGGCGCCGGTCAGGCGGCGGCGGCCGCCAGGTCGAAGCAGCCGCGCAGGCTCTCCAGCAGGGCTTCCCGGTCGTATTTCGCGACATAGTCGCTGAAGCCGGCGGCGCGGCCGCGGGCGA
This sequence comes from Falsiroseomonas sp. CW058, assembly GCF_050563535.1. NCBI lineage: Bacteria > Pseudomonadati > Pseudomonadota > Alphaproteobacteria > Acetobacterales > Roseomonadaceae > Falsiroseomonas > Falsiroseomonas sp. CW058. The sequence goes on along the minus strand of NZ_JBNXUO010000049.1, from coordinate 19,785 downwards.
CGTGCTCCGGCTCCGCCCGGCCGCTCAGCGCCACGATCGGCAGCCCCGCCCAGGCGCCGCCTTCCCGCAGCGTGCGGGCGAAGGCGTAGCCGTCCATCCCCGGCATCTCGATGTCGGAGATGATGGCGTCGAACTCCGCCCCCTGCTCCCGCAGGCGGAGCGCCTGGGCCGGCGCTTCCACCGCCACGACCTCGTAGCCATCGGCCGCGAGCGCGGGGACGACGAGTTCGCGGAAGAAGGCGCTGTCCTCCACCACCAGCAGCCGCCGGCGCTGCTGCGCGGCGGGGGAGCGGAACCAGTCGCCGCCCGCCTGGCGCAGCCACCAGGCGGTGTCCACCACCTCCGTCACCTTGCCCGCGACGACGGCGGTGCCGAGGAAGCCGGGCCGGCCCTGGCCGGTCTTCACCTCCAGCCCCTCCTCCACCACGTCGAGGATGGCGTCCACCATCAGGCCGAGGCTGCGCTCCCTCTCGCTGAAGACCAGCACGGTCTGGCGGCCATTCTCCCCCGGCTCCGGCGCACCATGGCCGGACATGGAGACCAGCGGCATGAGCTGCCCGCGGTACTGCACCACCGGCTGGCCGGCGCTGTACTCGATCCGCTCCGCCGGGATGTCGTCGAGCCGCGCGACGAGGCCGAGCGGCACCGCCTTCGGCGTGCCGTCGCCGGCGCGGAACAGCAGCAGCGCCGTCCGGTCGCCGGACCGCAGCCCGCGGCCCGCCTGCGCCTCGGCCGCCCGCTGCCCGGCTTCCTGCGCGACGCCGGTGGCGCGGGCGATGCCGTTCGGGTCGAGGATCATGATGACGCTGCCGTCGCCCAGGATCGTGTTGCCGGTGAACATGCCGATGTGGCGCAGGATCGGCGGCACCGGCTTCACCACGATCTCCTCCGTGTCGTAGAGCCGGTCGACGATGATGCCGAACACGTTCGGCCCGACCTGCGTGACAACGACGAAGCGCGCCGCGGGCTCGGCCTCCGCCGCGGCGAGCGGGGGCTCCAGCCCCAGCACCTCGGCCAGCGAAACCAGCGGCAGCAGGCGGTCGCGCAGGCGCAGCACCGGCGCGTCCTTGATCCGCTCCACCCGCGCGCCGGACCCGCCGCCGACGCGCACCAGTTCCAGCACGCCGATCTGCGGGATGGCGAAGCGTTCGCCCGCCACCTCCACCACGAGGGCCGAGACGATGGCGAGGGTGAGCGGGATCTTGATGGTGAAAGTGGTGCCGCGGCCGAGGGTCGAGGCGACGTCGATGGTGCCGCCGATGCGCTCGACATTCGTCTTCACCACATCCATGCCGACGCCGCGGCCGGACACGGCGGTGACGGCCTGCGCCGTCGACAGGCCTGCGCGGAAGATGAAGCGGTGGACCTCCCGGTCGCTCATCGCCGCCAGCTCGGCCTCTCCCGCCAGGCCCTGCGCCAGCGCCTTGGCGCGGATGCGCGCGGTGTCCAGGCCCTTACCGTCATCGGCGATCTCGATGAGGATGTGCCCGCCCTCGTGATAGGCGTTCAGCGTGATGCGCCCGGTTTCCGGCTTGCCGGCGCGGCGGCGGTCCTCGGTGGATTCCAGCCCGTGGTCGGCGCTGTTGCGGACCATGTGGGTCAGCGGGTCCTTGATCAGCTCCAGCACCTGCCGGTCCAGCTCCGTCTCGGCGCCGCGCATGTCGAGCTCGATCCGCTTGCCGAGTTCGTGCGCCAGGTCTCGCACCAGGCGGGGCAGCTTCTGCCAGGCATTGCCGATGGGCTGCATGCGCGTCTTCATCACCCCGTCCTGCAGGTCCGACGTGATGTGCGACAGGCGCTGCAGCGGCACGGTATAGGCGCCGTCGCCGCGTGCGCGGGCCAGCTGCATCAGCTGGTTGCGGGTCAGCACCAGTTCGCTGACCAGCATCATCAGGTCCTCCAGCACGTCCACCGCGACGCGGATGCTCTGCGGCGGCGCGACGCCGCCCGGCGCCGCCTCGGCGGCCGGCGCCTCGGCCGCCGGCGGGGTCGGCGCGGCGGCGGGCGCTGGCTCGGGCGGCGCGATGGCGGGCGCGGGCACGGCCTGCGGGGTGGCGGCGGGCGCAGGCCCATGCGCCGCGGCGTCGAGATCGGCGATCAGGGCGGTGTCGTCGCCCGGCGGCTCGCTGCCCCCGGCTTCCAGCCCCGCCACGATCTCCTTGATGCGGTCGAGCGCGCGCAGCACCAGCGTGACGCCGGCCGGCGTCACCTCCATCGCGCCGTCGCGGTAGAGGCCGAGGATGTTCTCCGCCGCATGGGCGACCGCCTCCAGCCGGGACAGGCCGAGGAAGCCGCAGGTGCCCTTGATGGTGTGGACCGCGCGGAAGATCTCGGACAGGGTCGGCCGGTCGTCCGGGGCCTTCTCGAGCCTCACCAGCGCGACATCGAGCGCGGCCAGCCCTTCATGCGTCTCGGCCAGGAAGTCGGCGATGAGGTCGTCCATGGGGCCTCCGGCGGGTCGGTGTCCGGCGGAGGCTGCCCCATCGCGAAGAAGAAACGGTAAATGGCGGGGGGTCTTCTTGCGTCCCTCCGCCCCGGCGTCACGCTGTGGGCGTGGCCACCAGCATCAGCGGCGCCGCGCCGCCCGAAGGGCCGAACAGCAGGTCGAGCCGGACGCGCCCGGCGGCCGCGACCAGGGCCAGCAGCACCGGCGCGATGCCGCGCGGCGACGGGGCCGGCGGGTCGCCCGCCAGCGCGGCGGCCAGCCCGGCGGGCCAGGCGGCGCCCGGGCCGTCGGGCCAGACGGTCAGCCGTTCCGCCCCCTCCCCCGCCAGCCGGACCACGCCGCCGCGGGGCAGCGCCTCCATCCCGACCCAGGTCGCGAGCAGCAGCGACTGCGCCGCGGCCGGGTGGAGTTGCAGGCCGGGCGCGAGCCCGCCCGTGTCGACCGTCGCGCGGCGGCCGAGGGTCAACCCCTCGGCCAGCTGGGCGATCTCGTCCCGCCCGCAGTCGCCGCAGCCGCCGATGGCGGCGCGCAGGAAGCGAAGGCGGCGGTCGATCACCCGCACCGCATCATGGGCGACGCCGGCCGCGTCATCCGCGTCGCGCGGGCCGCGGGATTCGGACTCCATCAGCTCGATCGCGGCGGCAAGGGCGCCGACGGCGCCGCCGAGGTCGTGGCAGAGCCGCGTGCAGACCGCCTGGGCCAGGGCCAGCTTCTCTGGCAGCATGAAACATCTCCACTGCGGCCGGGGGCCGCCATCGGGGCGCAGACGCCGGGCACGGGGCCAGGGCCGGGCCGGCAGGCTAGTCGCGAAGGTGTAAACAAAGGTAACCAGCCGCGGTGACGAACGACTTTTTTCCAGGAATGCGCGTGCGCCTGCCCGACCGCCCGGACTGGGGCGAAGGCCAGGTGCAGTCCGTCGCCGGGGACCGCATCACCGTGAATTTCGAGAATGCCGGGAAGGTCATGATCCTGCGGGCGCAAAGCCGGCTGGAATCCGTGGAGGAGGGCCGGTGAGCGGCCTGGGCGTGGAAGCCGTCGCGCTGCTGGGGGACTGGCGGCTCTGGGCGGCGGTGGTGGTCACCGCGATCTCGGGCGTGATGCGGGGCTATTCGGGCTTCGGCACGGCGGTGCTGCTGGCGCCGGCCTATTCGGTGATCTGGGGGCCGCGAATCGGCATCCCGGTGATGCTGCTGATGGAGCTGTTCGTGTCCATGCAGCTGCTGCCGAAGGCGCTGAAGCAGGCGGATGCGCGGGTGATCCTGCCGATCGGCGCCGCGGCCTGCGTGATGACGCCGGTCGGCGCCTTCATCCTGCTGACCGCCGACCAGGACCTGCTGCGCCGCTTCATCGGCGGCTTCGTGCTGGTCTTCGGTCTGTTGCTGCTGTCGGGCTGGCGCTACCACGGGTCCCGCCCGCTCGGGCTCAACGTCGCGGTCGGCTCGCTCGCCGGGCTGCTGAAGGGCGCGACGGGGATGAGCGGGCCGCCGGTGATCCTGTACCTCCTGGCGGGGCCGGAGGAGGCGAAGCGCCACCGCGCCAACCTCATCCTGTTCTTCGCTACCATCGCGGTGATCTCCGTCATCCCGCCGGCGGTCGCCGGGCTCTATGGGTGGTCGTCCATGGTGAAGGTGGCGCTGCTGCTGCCGGTTATGCTGGTGGCGGTGCCGATCGGCGCGCGGCTGTTCCATGTGGTGCCGGAGCGGCTGTACCGCCGCCTGGCGCTGGTCTTCCTGGTCACCACCGGCACGGTCACGCTGCTGGCCTGACCGCCGCCGCGCCGCCCCGGCCGGAAGGGGGCTTGCGCTCGGGGGGTGCGGTGGACCAAATCCCCCCTGCGCCGCCCGCATCCGGGGCGCCAGCCAGCGAATGATCGGGGGCCAGACTGCGATGATCGATCCGTTCGGCCGGCGGGTCAGCTACCTGCGCGTGTCGGTCACCGACCGCTGCGACCTCCGCTGCGTCTACTGCATGTCGGAGGACATGACCTTCCTCCCGAAGGCCGAGGTGCTGACGCTGGAGGAGCTGGACCGGCTCTGCGGCGCCTTCATCGGCCTCGGCGTCGAGAAGATCCGCCTGACGGGCGGGGAGCCGCTGGTGCGCAAGAACGTCATCAGCCTGTTCCGCAGCCTCGGCGACCGGATCGGGACGGGCGGGCTGAAGGAGCTGACGGTCACCACCAACGGCACCCAGCTGGTGAAGATGGCGGACGATCTGTACTCGGCCGGCGTCCGGCGCATCAACGTCTCGCTCGACACGCTCGACCCCGCCACCTTCACCGCTGTCACCCGCTGGGGGAAGATCGACCAGACGCTGGACGGCATCTTCGCGGCCAAGGCGGCGGGGCTGGCCATTAAGATCAACGCCGTCGCGCTGAAGGGCGTGAACGAGCACGAATTCGACCGGATGCTGGCCTGGTGCGGCGAGCATGGTTTCGACCTCTGCCTGATCGAGACCATGCCGCTCGGCGAGATCGGCGGCGACCGGACGGACCAGTACCTGCCGCTGTCCACCGTCCGCACCCGCCTGCGGGAGAACTGGACGCTGGAGGACAGCGACTACCGGACCGGAGGGCCGGCGCGCTATTACACGGTGCGCGAGACGGGGCGGCGGATCGGCTTCATCACGCCCCTCACCCACAATTTCTGCGAATCCTGCAACCGTGTGCGGCTGACCTGCACGGGGACGCTGTACATGTGCCTCGGCCAGGACGACGCCGCCGACCTGCGCCGCCCCCTGCGGGACCCCACGCTCGACGAGGCAGGGTTGCAGGAGGCGATCCTGGAGGCGATCTCCCGCAAGCCGAAGGGACACGATTTCGTGATAGACCGCAGCCGCAAGACACCCGCCGTCGCCCGCCACATGAGCGTGACGGGCGGCTAGGCGCGCGCCGATGCTCCAGGAGATCGCGGCGACGCTCACCATCCCCGGACTGCCCGAATGGACGGGCCTGGTGCTGCTGGTGGTGCTGCTGCTGGTCGGGCTCGCCTATCTGCTGATGCCCTTCAGCGTCTTCGGCGTGAAAGGGCGCCTGGAAGCGATCGAGACCCAGCTCGACGAGATCCAGACCGAACTCCGCACCCTCGCGCTGCGCCTGCCGGAGCCGGGACGCCGCCGCCCTCCGGTGGAGGAGGACTGGGCGGAGCCGCCCGCCCTGGGCCCCCGCCGCGCCGAGCCGGAGCCGCCGCCCCGCGCCATGCCGCCCATCCCGCCCCCCGCGGCCTGGCCCGACGGCCGCGGCGGGCGCGCCGAGCCGCGGATCGAGTGGCCTCGCCCGCCACGCTAGTTGCGCGGCACGACTTGAGGCCCCTATTCTGTTCCGGACTCGCATCGCAACGCCGGGGCCGCCCATGCCTGCACGCCGCATCGTCACGAAGGGCCTGACGGCCGCCTCCGCCCTTCTCCTCGCCGCCTGCCAGGAACCCGCCCAGCGCGTGGTGGTGGTGCCCGCCCAGGCCACGGGGTGCGACACCTCCTTCCAGGTCGTCAACAGCTCCTCCGCGACGGTGGAGCGGTTGTATTTCAGCCATTCCAGCCTCTCGGGCTGGGGCAACGACCAGCTCGGCAGTTCCGTGCTGCCGCCGGGGCGGCTGGTGAACTACCGCGCGGCCAATACGGGCAGTTACGATTTCCGCGTGGTCTGGACCAATGGCCGCGCGGCGGAGCTGCGGGGCGTGAATGTCTGCCGCGCCAGCCGCATCACCGTCACCAATGGCGGCCTGATCGCAAGCTGACGCGCCTGCGCGCGGGCCGGGGGCTTGCCCCCCCCGCGCGCGCAAGGCTTGATCGCGGGCCACCCTGCCGGAGCCCGCCCTGCATGCGCGTCGCCATCGTCCAGATGAACCAGGGCTCGGACAAGGCCGCCAACATCGACCAGGCGCGCCGGCTGATCGAAGGCGCGCTCGCCGCTGACCGCCCCGACATGGTCAGCCTGCCGGAGACCTGGACCAATCTCGGCGGCGGGCGCGACGCCCGCTTCTCGGCGGCCGAGACCCTGCCGGAGCCGGGGTGCACGGGCGGCGCGGCCTATGAGTTCCTGCGCGAGGTCGCGCGCGCCAACCGCATCCACGTCCATGGCGGCTCGATCATCGAGGCGGGCGGGGAGAAGCTGTTCAACACCTCGCTGATGTTCGACCCCGAGGGGCGCGAGATCGCGCGGTACCGCAAGATCCACCTGTTCGACATCACCGCCCCCGACGGCACGGGATACCGCGAGAGCGCGCTGTACGGCGCCGGGACCGGGCTGGTCTGCGTGGAGGCCGGCGGCCTGCGCTGGGGCCTGACCGTCTGCTACGACATGCGCTTCGCCGAGCAGTATGTGGCGCTGCGGCAGATGGGGGCGGACGCCATCCTGGTGCCGTCCAACTTCACCCTCCAGACCGGCAAGGACCACTGGGAGGTGCTGCTGCGGGCGCGCGCGATCGAGACGCAGTGCTGGATCGTCGCTGCTGCGTCCTGGGGCGGCTACGAGGAACGCGGCGCGACGCGGCAGGTCTATGGCCATTCGCTGGTGGCGGACCCTTGGGGGCATGTGGTGGCGAAGTGCAGCGACGGGACGGGCTGGGCGACGGCACGGATCGACCCGGCCGTCACGGCGCGGGTGCGGCGGGACATGCCGGTGCTGGAGCATCGCGCCGCCAGGCGCGTGGAGGAGTTGGCCGCAAGGCGCGTGGAGGAATTGGCCGCCAGGCGCGTGGAGGAGTTGGCCGCAAGGCGCGTGGAGGAGTTGGCCGCGAGGCGCGTGGAGGGGTTGGCCGCGAGAAGCGGGGACGCGCCGTGACGGGGCGACCCCGCAGCGGCGCGGGCGCGTGACCAACCGCATCGCCTTCCTCGCCGCGCCGACCGAAGTGGCCCGCGCCGCGCAGGACGCGCTGGCCGCGCGCTACGGCGCGGCGCCGCTCGACCGGGCGGAGGTGGTGGTCGCGCTCGGCGGCGACGGGATGATGCTGGAGACGCAGCACCGCCTGCTCGGCCGCAACCTGCCGGTCTATGGCATGAATTGCGGCAGCGTCGGCTTCCTGATGAACGACTTCCGCGAGGACGGCCTGCCCGAACGCCTGTCCGCCGCGCAGGCCGCCACGCTGCACCCGCTGCGGATGAAGGCCTTCACCGCCCGGGCGGAGGCGACCGACGCGCTGGCCATCAACGAGGTGTCGCTGCTGCGGGAGACGCGGCAGGCCGCCAAGATCCGCATCCTGGTGGACGGCAAGGAACGGCTGAAGGAACTGATCTGCGACGGCATCCTGGTCAGCACGCCTGCCGGCAGCACCGCCTACAACCTGTCGGCCCATGGCCCGATCGTGCCGCTCGGCGCGAACCTGTTGCCGCTGACGCCGATCAGCGCCTTCCGCCCCCGCCGCTGGCGCGGCGCGCTGCTGCCGGCCGAGGCGCAGGTGGTGTTCGAGGTGCTGGAGCCCGACAAGCGCCCGGTCGCAGCCGTGGCCGACTACACCGAGGTGCGCGACGTCCGCCGCGTGGAGGTGCGGGAGGACCGCAGCGTCGCCCTGACGCTGCTGTTCGACCCCGACCACGGGCTGAGCGAGCGCATCCTGGCGGAACAGTTCACGGTATAGGTTGTCCTCAGACGGCGGGCGCCGCCTCCGGCGGCTTGCCTCCGCGCCGACGCGCTGTCCCGCCTGGCCCGGCGGTTGCCCTGCGCGCGGGCGCCCCGCCGGGCGCCTTCCGCCGTGACGGGCCGGGCTGGCCGCACCCCACCCCGCCCCCGCCGGGTTGACGGGGGCGGCGGCGGGTGCCATCCGCACCCCCCGCCCCGGTGCTCCACAGGGGCGCCATCCAACCGTGGTGACGGCCCCCGCCGCACGGTGACAGGCCGGACCATGGAACCGCTCGCTTCGGACACCTTCCCCGCCGACCCCTCGACCCCCGCGGAGGCCGGCGGCACGCTGGTGATGGCGCTGCCCAAGGGCCGCATCCTGTCGGAACTCGCCCCCCTGCTCGCCCGCGCCGGGATCGAGCCGGCGGCCGACTTCGCCGACGAGGGCAGCCGCCGCCTGCGCTTCGAGACGAACCACCCGACGCTCGACGTCGTGCGGGTCCGCAGCTTCGACGTGGCCACCTTCGTCGCGCACGGGGCCGCGCAGATCGGCGTCTGCGGCGCTGACGTGCTGATGGAATTCGACTACGACCAGATCTACGCGCCGCTCGACCTCGGCATCGGGCGCTGCCGCGTCTCGGTCGCGGAACCGGCGGACCGCGCGGGCGGGGACGACATCGCGGGGTGGTCGCGGGTGACGGTGGCGACCAAGTATCCCGCCATCGCGCGCCGCCACTTCGCCCAGAAGGGCGTGCAGGCGGAGGTGGTCCACCTGAACGGCGCGATGGAACTCGCCCCCTCGCTCGGCCTCTCGCGGCTGATCGTGGACCTGGTGCAAACGGGATCGACGCTGAAGGCGAACGGCCTGGTGGAGACGGAGGTGATCGCCAACGTCACCTCCCGCCTGATCGTCAACCGGACGGCACTGAAGACGCGGCCGGAGGTGATCGCGGCCTGGATCGCCCGCTTCCGGGCGGCATTGGCGGAGAGGGACGCGCGGTGAAGCGCCTGGACACGACCGACCCGGGATTCGAGGCCGCGTTCCGCGCCCTGCTCGACGACGCGCGGGAGACGACGGCCAGGGTCGATGCGGCGGTGGCCGCCATCATAGCGGAGGTGCGCGCCCGCGGCGACGCCGCGCTGCTCGACCTCACCGCCCGCTTCGACCGCTGGCGCCCCTCCTCCGCCACCGCGCTCCGCGTCACGCCGGCCGAGATCGCCGCCGCATCGGCCGCCGTGCCGGGGGCGCAGCGCGCCGCGCTGGAACTCGCGGCCGGCCGGATCGAGGCCTTCCACCGCGCGCAGCTGCCGCGCGACCTGGAGCGCGAGGAGGCGGGCATCCGTACGGGGATGCGCTGGACGGCGCTGGACGCGGTCGGGCTCTACGTTCCGGGCGGCAAGGCGGCCTACCCCTCCTCGGTGCTGATGAACGCGCTGCCGGCGAGGGCGGCGGGCGTCGGGCGCATCGCCATCTGCGTGCCGACGCCGGACGGGATGCTGAACCCGCTGGTTCTCGCCGCGGCCGCGCTGTGCGGGGTGGAGGAGGTCTGGCGCATCGGCGGCGCGCAGGCGGTGGCCGCGCTGGCCTGGGGGACGGAGGGCATCGCGCCGGTGGACCGGGTGGTCGGCCCCGGCAATGCCTATGTCGCGGAAGCGAAGCGCCAGGTCTTCGGCCGCGTCGGCATCGATTCCATCGCCGGCCCGTCGGAGGTGGTGGTGATCGCCGATGGGTCGAACGACCCGCGCCATGTCGCGCTCGACCTGCTGGCGCAGGCCGAGCATGACGAGGCCGCGCAGTCCGTCCTGGTCACCGACGATGCGGCCTTCGCCGACCGCGTGGCGGCGGCCGTGGCCGCGGAACTCGCCACCCTGCCGCGCGCGGCCATCGCCGGCGCGTCCTGGGCGGCGCATGGCGCGGTGATCCTGGTGCGCGACTGGGAGGAAGCGGCGGCGCTGACCAACCGCCTGGCGCCGGAGCATCTGCAGATCATGGTGCCGGGGGCGCGCGACCTGCTCGGCCGCATCCGCCATGCCGGCGCCGCCTTCCTCGGCCGCTGGTGCCCCGAGGCGGTGGGCGACTACGTCGCCGGGCCGAACCACGTCCTGCCCACCGGGCGGACGGCGCGCTTCGCCTCCGGCCTGTCGGTGTTCGACTTCCTGAAGCGCACGACCTGGGTCGAGGCGGAGGAGGAAGGGCTGCGCGCGATCGGGCCGGCGGCGGTGGAACTGGCCAGGGCCGAGGGGCTGGACGCCCACGGCCTCAGCATCTCCGCCAGGCTGGACGCCTGATCCGCGCGGGCGGCCGCGGTGCCGGCGGGCCTTGCCCGGGGCGCGAATCCGCCCTCTGCTTGACCCGGCGGGCCGGCACGCTCATGTTCCGGCGCGAATCCGATTATTGCGTCCTGTCTGCACGCCCCACCCCCCGGGGCGGCGCGGCAGGCCGCGTCACATAGAAGGAGCCTCATGTCGAAAGAGGACATGATCGAGTTCAGCGGCCAGGTGGTCGAGCTGCTGCCCAACGCGATGTTCCGCGTGAAGCTCGACAACGACCACATGGTCCTGGCCCATACCAGCGGGAAGATGCGCAAGAACCGCATCCGCGTCCTCGCGGGGGACCGCGTGAATGTCGAGATGACGCCCTACGACCTGACCAAGGGCCGCATCACCTTCCGCTTCAAGTAGGACCGGGCCGCCTTCCCGCGGCGCATCGGCGCCGCCCGGACCCGGCCCGCCGCCCCTCCCACGGCCACCGCGCCGGGCGGGAGCCGCGCGCCCCGGCACCGGGATGACCTGCGCCCGGCGGGATGCCGGCGCGATTCGCCGGAGCCGGGCGCGGCCTTCGTTGAGGACAGAATGACGACACCCCCGCCCCGCCCGCCCCTCGTGCTGGCTTCCGCCAGCCCGCGGCGGCTGGACCTGCTGGCGCGGATCGGCGTCGTGCCCGACCGCGTGCTGCCCACCGAGATCGACGAGACCCCGCGCAAGGCGGAACTTCCGCGCCAGCTTGCCGCCCGCCTCGCCCGTGGAAAGGCGGAAGCGGCGGCCGCGCAGGCGCCCGGCGCGCTGGTGCTGGCGGCCGATACGGTGGTGGGCGTCGGGCGCCGCATCCTCGGCAAGCCGGCGGACGAGGCGGAGGCGCGGCGCTTCCTCGAACTCATCTCCGGCCGCCGCCACCGCGTGATGACCGGGGTCTGCCTGATCCGCCCGGATGGCCGGCGGTCGGAACGGCTGGTCACCACCATCCTGGGCTTCCAGCGCCTGACAGAGGCGCAGGTCGCGGATTTCCTCGCACTCGGCGAATGGCGCGGCGTCGCGGGCGGCTACCAGATCCAGAAGCGGGCCGAGGTCTTCGTGCGCTTCCTGTCCGGCAGCCATTCCAACGTGGTCGGACTTCCGCTGTTCGAGACGGCGCAGCTGCTGCGGGGCGCGGGCTGGCTGCGGCCCTAGGCGCCGGGCGGTGACGGACAGCCTCCGCATCGCCGTCTCGCCCGGGGAGCGCCGCGTGGCGCTGCTGCGGGACGGCCGCCTGCACCTCGCCGCGATCGAGCGTCCTGCCCGCCCCGACGGGGTGGGCGACCTGCATCGCGGCCGTGTCACCGCCATCGCCAGGCCGATGTCCGGCGCCTTCCTGCTGCTCGGTGACGGCAGCACCGGCTTCCTGCCGGACAGCGAGGCACCGGACCGCCGCGCGGTGCAGGACGGCGCGATCCTGCCCGTCCGCGTCACCCGCGCCGCCCAGGGCGGCAAGGGCCCGCGCGTGACCGCCCGGCTGGCCGAGCCCGAGCGCGCGGCGGCGGCGGGCGGGGGCGTCGCGCTGGTCCGCCGCGGCCCCGATGCCGCGCTGCGCTTCGCCGCCGCGGCCAGGGCCGCCATGGTCGTCGTCGATGACGCGGCGGAGGCGGCGCGGCTGCGCGCATCCCTGGGCGCCGACCGCGTGCGGCTCGACCGCGCCGGCGCCTTCGACGACGCGCTGGAGGCGGAGTTCGAGGCGCTGGCCGGGCCCGAGGTGCCCTTGCCCGGCGGCGGGCGGCTGCTGGTGCAGCCCGTCGCCGCGCTGACCGCCATCGATGTCGATGCCGGCAGCGGCGCGGGCCAGGGCGATGCGGGCGCGACGCTGCGGCTGAACGAGGCGGCGGTGGCGGAGGCCGCGCGCCAGATCCGCCTGCGGAACCTGGCGGGCGCCATCCTGCTCGACGTCGCGGGCCTCACGGCGAAGCGGCGCGAGGCGCTGGCGGCGCCGCTGGCCGCCGCCCTGGCCGCGGACCCGCTGCGCCCGGAACTGCTGGGGCTGACCAGGCTCGGCCTGTTCGAGATCCGCCGCAGCCGGGTGCATCCGCCGCTGCACGAGGTGATCGGCGCGCCTCCCTCCCCCCTCACCCACGGCTTGGCCGCGCTGCGCCGCGCCGCGCGGGAGGCCGCGGCGATGCCGGGCCGGCCGCTCGCGCTCCGCGCCGCGCCGGTCGTGCTGGCGGCGGTCGAGGCGCTGGATGGCGCGTTGGAGGCGTTCCGGGCCGGCGCCGGGCGCGCGCTGTCGCTGCGGCCCGACCCGGCCCTGCCCCCGGGGCGCGAGTCGATCGAGGATGCCGCATGAGCACCACACCGAAGCCCCGCCCGCCGCGCCGCTGCCCGATCTGCGCGAAGCCGCTGGAGCAGGCGGGCCGCCGCTTCTGCTCCGACCGCTGCGCGCAGGTGGATCTCGGCCGCTGGCTGAAGGGCGACTATGCCATCCCGGCCGGTCCGGAGGAGATGCGCGAGGAAGAATAGCAGGGGTGGGTGGACAGCCCCGGCATCATCCGCTATCACCCGCGGCCTCTACCGGGCCGGTCCGCCGGCCCTCCGCATGGGCGCCCAGGTAGCTCAGTTGGTAGAGCATGCGACTGAAAATCGCAGTGTCGCTGGTTCGATTCCGGCCCTGGGCACCATTCCCGAAATTCCCGACCGATCCCGATCACCCCCCCGTTCACGCCTGCCTGTGGCCCGCCCTGGCCGGCAGCGCGCGGCGGATGGCCTGGGCGGCTGGGCCGATGACGGTCGAGACCAGCGGGATGATGGCGGCGCCGACCAGCAGGCCGAAGGCGCCCGACGCCGCCGCGCCCACCAGCCAGCCCACCGCGCCGCCCGCCGCCGCCACGGCATGGCCGGCATGCTCCGCCAGGTCGTGGACGAGATGCGCAGGGGCGTCGAGGCCGAACTCCTCCAGCCCGTGCAGGATGATGCCGCCGCCCACCCACAGCATCGCCGCGGTGCCAACGATGCCGAGCAGGCGCAGGAAGGGCGGCATCCCGGCCACGATGGCGCGGCCGAGGCCGCGCAGCCCGCCCGACCCGCTGCGGGCCAGCGCCAGGCCCGCGTCATCCGCCTTCACGATCAGCGCCACCGCGCCATAGACGACCACCGTGATGCCGATGCCCACCACCGCCAGGATCACCCCCTGCATCAGCAGCGAGCTTTCGGTCGCCGAGGCCAGCGTGATGGCCATGATCTCGCCCGAGAGGATGAAGTCGGTGCGGATGGCGCCGGCCACCTTCGCATCCTCCAGCGCCTGCGGGTCCGCGGGGGCGAGACCGGCTTTCGCCTCATGCGCATGGGCGGCGTGGGGGGCGATCGCCTCGTAGATCTTCTCCGCCCCCTCGTAGCAGAGGAAGGCGCCGCCCAGCACGAGCAGCGGCGTGATCAGCCAGGGCGCGAAGGCGCTCAGCAGCAGCGCCGCAGGCAGCAGGAACAGCAGCTTGTTGCGGAGCGAGCCGAGCGCGATCCGCTGCACGATCGGCAGTTCGCGCGCAGCCTCGAAGCCGACCACGTAGCGGGGCGTGACGGCGGCGTCGTCGATCACCACGCCGGCCGCCTTGGCGCCTGCCTTGGCGGCCTGGGCGGCCACGTCGTCCACCGACGCCGCCGCCACCTTGGCGATGCCGATGACGTCGTCGAGGAGGGCCAGGAGACCGGTGCTCATGCGGGGGCTGCCTCATGCTTCGGGTGCACCGGGCCAGGGCGAGTGCCGTGGTCCGGGGATGGCGATCACCGCCTTCAACCCGCGGCGGGCCGCCCGGATCACCTGCACGCGAGCTTGTCAGCCGCGGAACCCGCGAAGCTGCCGAAGCCGGGGCTGGCCGGCCCCCGCCCTACGCCTCCGCCGAGACGCGGAGGACGTGTTCCGCGAGCGCGAGGGAGGCGGTGAGGCCCGGGCTCTCGATCCCGAACAGGTTCACCAGGCCGGCCACGCCATGCGCGGAGGGCCCCTGCACCACGAAGTCCTGCGCCGGTGCGCCGGGGGCCACGATCTTCGGCCGGATGCCCGAATAGCCGGGGGTGAGCGCACCGTCCGGCAGGTCCGGCCAGTAGCGGCGGATGGCGGCGTAGAATCCTTCGGCGCGGCGGGGGTCGACCTCGTAGTCGATGCGGTCCACCCATTCCACGTCGGGCCCGAACTTCACCTGCCCGCCCATGTCGATGGTGACATGGGTGCCGAGGCCGCCTGGCACCGGCACCGGGTAGATCAAGCGGGTGAAGGGCGCGCGGCCCGCGAGGGTGAAGTAGTTGCCCTTGGCGTAGTAGGCGGGCGGGACATGCGCCGCCGGCATCCCCTCGATCCCGCGGGCCAGGGCCGGCGCGTGCAGGCCGGCGCTGTTCACCAGCAGGCGGCAGCGCAGCGCCATCGGCTCCGCCCCGCCGATGCGGAGCTCGATCCCCTCCCCGGTCGCGCGCCCGCCTTCGACCGGCGCGTGGAAGACGAACAGCGCGCCGGCATTCTCCGCCTCGCCCTGCAGGGCCAGCATGTAGGCATGGCTGTCGACGATGCCGGTGGAGGGGGAGTGCAGCGCGGCGGTGCAGCGCAGCGCGGGCTCCATCGCCTGCGCCTCGGCCGCGGTCAGGGGGCGCAGGTCGTCCACGCCGTTGGCGGCAGCGCGCTGGCGGATGCCTTCCAGCCGCCCGGCCTCCTCCTCGTTCGTCGCGACGATCAGCTTGCCGCAATTGCGGTGCGGCACGCCGCGGCTGCGGCAGAAGTCGTAGAGCATGTGCTTGCCGGCCACGCAGCTCCGCGCGATGAGGCTGCCGGCGGGATAGTAGATGCCGGCATGGATCACCTCGCTGTTGCGCGAGGAGGTGCCGGTGCCGATGCCCTCCGCCGCGTCCAGCACCAGGACCTCGCGCCCGGCAAGGGCAAGGGCGCGCGCCACGGCGAGCCCGACGACGCCCGCGCCCACCACCACCGCATCCACCTCGTCCACGCCGTTCCCTCCAGCTCCGCCGCGCCCGGCGACGCCCGCCCGTTGCTTTCCAGGCGGCACCCCGCCCGTTGCGTATCTAGCGGCAAGCCGGAGGCACGGCAGCCCCCCGGCCGCGGTCACGCATCCGCGGCCCCGGCCATCAGCGCCAGCCCCTCCGCCACCGAGACGAACTCGCCACCCGCCACGAGCCTTTCCTCGCCGAAACGTGTTGCGAAGACCCCCCGCACCGCGGGGACGAGGGAGGTGCCGCCGGTCAGGAAGACGCGGTCCACCTGCCCCGCCGCCAGACCCGCATCGGCCAGCGCCGCATCCACCGCCGCGCCGATCCGCGCCAGTTCCGGGGCGATCCAGGATTCGAACTCGGCGCGGCCGATGGCGGCGCGCATCGCGAAGCCGGCATGGGCGAAGTCGAGCACGGCGGATTCGGCGGTCGACAGCGCCGCCTTCACGCCGGAGACGGCGCGGTACAGCGCGTAGCCCGCTTCCTCCTCCACCAGCGCGATCAGGTGGTGCAGCCGCTCCGGATGGTCGGCGGTGCGCGCCACCTGCGCGATGTCGCGCAGCACGCGCGGCGCCCGCATCAGCGACAGCAGGTGCCAGCGCGCGAAGCTGGCGTACCAACCGACCGGCACGGGCATGGTTTTGCCCATCACCCCGTAGCCATCCCCCTTGCCGAGCCGCGGCGAGACGACGTGGTCGATGATGCGGAAGTCGAAGGCGTCCCCCGCGACGCCCACCCCGGCATGGCCGAGCGGCAGGACGCGCCGCGGCGGCCCCGGCTCGAACCGCAGGACGGAGAAGTCGCTGGTGCCGCCGCCGAAATCGGCGACCAGCACGGTGGCGGGGCGGTCCAGCCGGGCGGCGAAGCGGTGCCCGGCCGCGGCGGGCTCCAGCGCCACCTCCAGCTCGGCGAAGCCCGCGGCGGCGAAGGCGGCGCGCAGGCGGCGCTCCGCCAGGTCGTGGTCGGCCGCGTCGCCCACGAAGCGCACGGGGCGGCCGACGACCACGCGCGCGCCCTCCACCTCCGCGCGGAAGGGCGCCAGCAGTTCCCGCAGGAACAGCGCCACCAGGTCCTCCAGCCGCCAGGCCGCGCCGAAGATCCGCGTCTCGGTGAAGCTGCGCTGCGCCAGGTAGCTCTTCATCGACATGATGAGCCGGCTTTCGAGCGGGTCCTCCAGATAGGCGTCGATGGCGCCCGGTCCGGCGGCGTGGCGCGTCCGGCCGCCCGCGCCGGTCCAGAAGCAGAGGACGGAGCGGAAGACGTCGCCCGTCGCGTGGCGCAGCGTCGCCGCCGTGCCGTCGGGGCGCAGCAGGGCGACCACGCTGTTGGTGGTGCCGAAGTCGATGCCGATGGCGGGGCGCATGGGAGGGGGAGGAGGACCGGAAGGGGGCGCGCCTTGAAGCCCGGCCGCGCCGGCTTGGCAAGCGCGGCGTCAGGGGGACTCGCGCGGGGCATTGGCCGGCGCGGCGGCGGGCCAGAGATGGGCGCGCCAGCGCAGCAGGATCGCCAGCGTCCCCGCCAGCCCCACCGCGCCGTACAGCGTCGCGGTCGCGGCGAAGCCGAGCGCCCCGATCAGCGGGCCCGCGATCCACAGCCCGATCGGCAGGCCGTAGACCGCCAGCGTCCGCAGCCCCATCACCCGCCCGCGCAGCTCCGCCGGCGCGTTGCGGAGCTGGAGCACCGACATCGGCACGATGCAGAAGGCCTGCGCCAGCCCGGCCAGCAGCAGCACCGCGACGCCCCCCGCCATGCCGGTGGTGAGGCCGAGCGCGATGGTCAGCGCATGCCAGGCCAGCGCCGCCGCCATCATCACCCGCCCGGGCAGCACCGCCTGGCCGAGCCGGCTGATCAGCAGCGCGGCGGCGACGCAGCCGAGCGCGGCGCTGGCCGAGAGCAGGCCGAGCGCCGCCTGGCCGCTTCCGTACACCTCCCGCGCGACATAGGGCAGCAGGCCGAGCACGAAGGGGTAGGCCGTCAGGTTGATGAGGAAGGCGAGGCACATCGCCGCCATCTGCGGCGGCGTGTCGCGCACCAGCCGCGCCGCCTGCCGCAACTCCCCCCAGGGCGAAGCCCGCGCCACCGGCGGTCCCGCCGGCCGCGGCCGCGGCGCGACGCCGCGGGTCAGCAGCACGCTCGCGCCATAGAGCGCGACGATCATCCCATAGGCCCAGGCCATGCCGAGCCCCGCGACCATCCCCGCCCCCGCCAGCGGCCCGATGACGCGCGCCGAATCGGCGGTGATGCGGGACAGGCCGAGCGCGCCCATCAGCCGCTCCGGCGGCATCGTCTCGCTGATCAGGACGTTGCGCAGCCCCATGTCGGAAGCGCGCACCACCCCGCCCAGCGCCGCCACCGCGAAGGCATGGACGGGGGTGAGCAGCCCGGTCGCGGCAAGGACAAGCAGCACCGAGGCCAGCAGGAGATAGAGCGCCCGCATCGCGCAGAGCAGGTTGCGGTGGCCGATCCGGTCGCCCACCACGCCGAAGGCCGGCGCGACCAGCGTGCCGAGGAACGGGAGGGAGGCGAAGACCGCCAGCAGCAGAACCGATCCCGTCTCCGCCAGCACGAACCAGCCGAGCGCGAGGACCTCCATCTCGGCCGCCCAGGAGGTGGCGAGGTCGGCGGGCCATTGGAAGCGGAAGCTGCGGACGCGGAAGGGCGCCAGCATGGCCGGGCGGGGCGGCGCCCCCGGCGGGACGCGCGGCGTCAGGCTCACGCGGTGCCCCGCATCCAGTTCCTCCCGGCAGGGTCGCGGGCGGCGGCTTCGCGCCCGGCTGTCCGCGCGGAGGCTAGCGCGGCGCGGCGGCGGCGCCCAGCGCGCCCGCGCGCGGGGGTCTTGCGCCCGGCGCGCGGGTCGGCTTTCCTGATGCGACTGATTTGCAATTGCACATCGAAGCCCAACCGATCGCCGACGCCAAGCAGGACCTTCCGGCCGATGACCCCGCTCCGCCCCCACGCCGCTGCCCTCCCTCCCCGGTCCGCCGCGGCATGAGCGCGCCCGACCTCTCCCTCCTCGGGCTCGTGCTGCAGGCGGGGCCCGTGGTGCAGGGCGTCATGGCGCTGCTGCTGCTCGCCTCGCTCGCCTGCTGGGCCATCGCGATCGAGAAGGCGATCCTGCTCGGCCGGCTGTCGCGGCAGATGCGGCGGCTTGCCGCCGCGGAAGGCGGGGCGGCGGGCGAGGGCCTGGCGGCGGAGGTGCAGCGCGCCGCGGCGCGGGAATGGTCGGGCGGCCGCGACCCGGGCGAGAGCCGCGCGGAGTACCGCGAGCGGATCGAGCGCGCGATGCGCGACGCGCTCTCGGCCGGGCTGAGGGGCGTGCAGGGCGGGCTGCCGCTGCTCGCGACCACCGGCGCCGTCGCGCCCTTCATCGGGCTGTTCGGCACGGTCTGGGGCATCATGGGCAGCTTCCAGGGCATCGCCCAGGCGCATGACACCAGCCTGGCCGTGGTGGCGCCGGGCATCGCGGAGGCGCTGCTGGCCACCGCGATCGGGCTCCTCGCCGCCATCCCCGCGGTGATCGCCTACAACCGCCTGATCCTGCGCTTCGCGCGGCTGCGGCAGGAGGGCATGACCGCGATCGGCGCCATCGGCGCGCGGCTGTCCGCCCGCCCGCCCCAGGCCGCCACGCCGGCCGCGGCGGCGTAGCGCCATGGCGATGATGCGCGGCGACGGGCCGGAGGAGGATGACGACGCGGCCCCGATCGCCGAGATCAACGTCACGCCGCTGGTCGATGTGATGCTGGTGCTGCTGATCGTCTTCATGGTGGCCGCGCCGATGATGACGGCCGGCGTCAAGGTGGACCTGCCGCGCAGCGCCGCGCCGCGCAGCAGCGACCCGCGCCCCCCGGTGATGCTGACCCTGACGCGGGAGGGCACGATCCATCTCGACCGCGACGAGGTGGCGGAAGCCGCCCTGCCCGCGCGCCTGGCCGCCCTGCGGGAGGCGGATACCGCCGTCACCGTGCATGTGCGCGGCGACCGCGCCGTTCCCTATGGCGAGGTGTTGCGCGTGATGGGCCGCGTCGCCGCGGCCGGAATCACCCGTGTCGCCCTGGTCTCCGAGGGCGAGACGCCGGCGGGCGGGCGCTGAAGGTGGAAGGCGTCTGGCGGATCGAGTCGCGGCAGGCGCCGCGCGCGGCGCCGCGGAGCCGGGCGCGGCTGCTGGGCGTGCTGGCGGCGCTGGCGCTGCATGGCGGCGTCGCCGCCGCGCTGGTCGCGCCGGGCCGCCCGGCCGAGCCACCGGCGCCGGAGGTGATCCCCCTGCTCGCCCTGCAGCCCGAGCCGCCGGCGGAGGAGCCGCCGATCCTCCCCGCCGCCGAGCCCCTGCCGCAGCCCGAGGCGCCGGCCGCCCCTCCTCCCCCCGAGCCGTCCCCTGTGGAGGCCGAGCCGCCATCCGAACCCGTGCCGGAGCCACCGCCACCCGAGCCGCCACCCGAACCCGTGCCGGAGCCGCCACCGCCAGAGCCGCCGCCTGCACCACCGCCGCCAGCACCGTCGCCGCCGCGGCCGGCCCCGCGCCCGGCGGCGCCCCGGGCGGGGGGGGGCCCCCCCCCCCCCC